>JAFTUH010000069.1 GCA_017466375.1 Clostridia bacterium
CTTTGACGAGCTGCCAGGAGTTGAACGCATCAAGGAAGTTGATGTATCCGGGACGACCGGAGAGGATCTCGATCGGAAGCTCCGATCCGTCTGCCATATAAATTTTGGACGGCTTCTGATTGGGGTTACAGCCGTATTTCAGTTCAAATTCTTTCATGTTTGTGCTCCTTTATTTCTATTTCAATATCAAATTTTATCCACGGGCGGCAAAGTGCAAATGGCGTGAAAAACTCGCACGGTATTTGCGCAAAAAGGGACTTACTAAATCTTATTTATGCCACAAAGGTTTTTGAAGGGTGCAGGGAACTTTTTGCAAAAAGTTCCCTGCATCGCGTCTCCTTACAAATCCATTTTCGGGTAATCCTTATCCGCGAGAATATCCGCGGCGACTTTCTCGGTCGCTTTGGGGAGGAGCTTCCACTCCACCTCTTCCATGACGCGGCGCTGGAGGATTTCGGGCGTGTCGCCATCCAGCACGGGTGCGCATCCTTGGAAAATGATCTCGCCGCCGTCGGGGATCTCATTCACGAAATGCACCGTGGCGCCTGTGATCTTCACGCCGCGCGCCAGTGCTTCCTCGTGGACCTTCAGTCCGTAGTAACCCTTGCCGCAGAATGCGGGGATCAGAGACGGATGTACGTTCAGAATCCGTTTCGGGAAACGGGACGTGAACGACTCCGACAGTATCGACATGAAACCCGCAAGGACGATCATTTCGATTTTGTATTCGCGCAGTTTTGAGAGGATTCCCTCCTCAAATGTATCCTGCGACGCGGATTCTTTCCGCGAGACAACCGCCGTCGGGATGCCTGCCTCTTTCGCTCTCGTCAGTGCATACGCGTCCGCACGGGAGGCAAGCACCAGCGCGAGCTCACCGCTCGGCAGATTGCCCGCCGCGGCAAAATCGATCAGCGCCTGCAGATTCGTGCCGCCGCCGGAGACAAAGACTGCGATGCGCGTTTTCATAGGATAACGCCCTCGTCACCTGCGACGACCTCGCCGATGAGGTAAGCGGCCTCACCGTTTGCCTTCAGGACTTCGATCGCCTTCGCGGCATCCTCTTTGGCTACGGTGATCGCCATGCCAACGCCCATGTTGAACGTGTTGAACATGTCTCTCTCTGGGATATTGCCCGCTTTCGCGATCACGTCAAAGATCGCGGGCGTGCGGATCGCGCTCTTGTCAATTTTCGCGGTGCATCCGTCGGGCAGGGAGCGCGGAATATTCTCATAGAATCCGCCGCCCGTGATGTGGGAGATACCCTTGACTTTCACCTGCTCGATCAGGGCAAGGACAGCCTTTACATAAATGCGTGTCGGCGTGAGAAGCGTTTCGCCGAGGGATTTGCCGCCGAGATCGGCACGGGGGGAGGTCAGATCGGCGTTCTCGATATCCAGCGCACGGCGCACGAGGGAGAATCCGTTGGAATGCACGCCGCTGGAGGGAAGGGCGATAATTACGTCGCCCGGCTTAATCGATTTGTTGTCGAGCACTTTTTCGCGATCCACAATACCGACCGCAAATCCTGCGAGGTCGTATTCGTCCTCCGGCATAAGACCGGGATGCTCCGCGGTCTCGCCGCCGATCAGTGCCGCACCGGACTGTACGCAGCCCTCGGCAACGCCGGAAACGATTGCGGCAATCTTTTCGGGGACGTTCTTGCCGCATGCGATGTAGTCGAGGAAGAAGAGCGGCTTGGCACCCGAGCAGATGATGTCGTTCACGCACATGGCAACGCAGTCGATGCCGACCGTGTCGTGCTTGTCCATCATGAATGCGAGTTTGATCTTCGTGCCGACGCCGTCGGTACCGGAGACGAGCACAGGCTCCTTCATACCGGCGATGGAGGGGATGAACATACCGCCGAATCCGCCGATGTCATCCACAGAACCTTCGTTTTTTGTGCGTTTGATGCTCGATTTCATCAGCTCAACCGCACGGTATCCCGCAGTAATATCTACGCCTGCGGCCTTGTAGCTTGCACTTTCGCTTTTCATAAGTATATCCCTTTCCGTTTTAGAAATGTCTTAATCTTTGCCTTCTTTGCCGTTCCAGCAGTAGGTGCAGAGTTTGCAGGGAGGCAGTCCGATCGATTCGATCAGTCCCTCCAGCGTCTGAAATTCGAGAGAGGCGAAATCGAACTTGTCCGCGATCGCACGGCGGAGTTTTTTGCCGCGCTCGCTCGATGCGTCGCTGTATTCATCGAGGTGGGAGAATCCCTCCTCGCCCTCCAGTTCCATAATCACGCGGCGCGTGATGAGATCCATCTCATCCGTCGAGCGGGAGAAGTTCAGATATTTGCACCGGTACATGATCGGCGGGCAGGCGGAGCGCATATGCACCGACTTTGCGCCATTGGAGTAGAGGAAATCGACCGTTTCCTTGAGCTGTGTGCCGCGCACGATCGAGTCATCCACGAACAGAAGGTCTTTTCCCTCAATCAGTTCGTGTACGGGGGTCTGCTTCATTTTGGCGACGCGGCTGCGCTCTTTCTGCGTCTGCGGCGTGAAGCTGCGCGACCATGTCGGGGTGTATTTGATGTACGGACGGGCGAACGGAACGCCGCTTGCATTGGCGTAGCCGATCGCGTGCGGTGTGCCCGAATCGGGAACGCCGCCGACATAATCAAGATCAGGCGCGCATCCGTTTTCGGCGTCGTTGCGTGCGATGATCGCGCCGTTTTTGTAGCGCATCGTTTCGACGTTCACGCCCTCGTATGTCGATGTCGGGAATCCGTAATAACTCCACAGAAACGCGCACATGCGCATCTCCTCCCCGGGCGGGGCGAGTTGCGTAACCGTGTCCGCCGTGAGATGCACGATCTCGCCCGGACCAAGTTCGCGCTCTTGTTCGTATCCCGTCTTATAACATGCGAACGGTTCAAACGTGACGCAGTGACCGTCCTCGTTTTTGCCGATCATCACGGGGATTCTGCCGAACTTATCTCTCGCGGCAATGATCGAACCGTCATCTTTCAGGATGAGGATCGATGCGGTGCCGTCGATGCAGTCCTGCGCAAAGCGGATGCCCGCGGTGAAATCGCTCTTTTCGCAGATGAGGGCGGCGACAAGTTCTGTAGGATTGACCGCACCCGCGGTCATGGCGTTGAAGTGACAGCCGTCGCCTTTCAGATACTCGCGAATGAGCATTTCCGAATTATTGATGATGCCGATGATGCAGATGGCGAACGCGCCCATGCGCGAGCGCATCAAAAGCGGCTGCGGTGTGGAATCGCTGATGCATCCGATGGCGGAGCATCCTTTCATTTCGTCCAGCACGTGCTCAAACTTCGTGCGGAACGGGGAATTCTGGATGTTGTGAATATCGCGCTGGAGCCCGATTTCGGGATCATACGCTGCCATACCGCCGCGGACCGTGCCGAGGTGGGAATGGTAATCTGTGCCGAAGAAAACGTCACCGATGACGTCGTGGCGGCTAACCGCGCCGAAAAATCCTCCCATATGGAAACCTCTTTTGTAATCAGATTATCGTTTATCCGCGATCAGAACGAGGCGGAAACTTTTTTATCAGCCGCAAGGACTTTCTCTTTGGCGGCGGCGCGTGCGGCGTCCAGCTTTGCGGCGAGCTCGTCATCCGACACGGAAAGGATCTCGATGGCGAGGAGTGCGGCGTTGGCGGCGCCGTCAATGGCGACGGTTGCCACGGGAATGCCGGCAGGCATCTGTACGGTGGAAAGGAGTGCATCCATGCCGTCAAGAACGGATGCTTTCACGGGGATGCCGATGACGGGCAGTGTTGTGTTGGCGGCAAGTGCACCTGCGAGATGCGCTGCCTTACCTGCGGCGGCGATGATGACGCCGAATCCGTTTTTGCGGGCATTCAGCGAGAATTCGCGTGCCTCCTCCGGTGTGCGGTGCGCGGAGTAGACGTGCACCTCGGTGGGAACACCGTACTCCTTCAAAGTGGAGATTGCTTTTTCGACGACGGGCAGATCGCTGTCCGAGCCCATGATAACGGCAACTTTTTTCATATGTGAAATCCTTTCGTGAGGTAGATTAAACGAAAAAACGGCAGTCCTCCCCCGCTACGGGATGGCGGTGCGGTTGCATCGCGCATCGGAGTCGGTGATACAGGACTGCCCAGACGGTCGGCAAGGGGGTGCGTTCATGCTCCTTTGCGGTTATTCCCGCTCATCCGTCAGTTACATGAACCCCGAAAATATTACATTATATAGCATACCATATTTTCGAGCGAAAGTCAATAACGGGTGGGGATTTTTCGCTTGTTTAATGAAATTTTTTGCCTTATATTTTTACGTGGAGGCGCGTAGCGCGGCACGCCTCCACACCACCGCCACGGTCAGGGGAAAGAGGAGGAAGACTCCTCTCTTTCCCCCGACACCCCCAATCTCTTCTCATATGCGCTCTTTCAGTGGTGATCGAACGCCAACATACCACTTTGTCCTCGGCTTAACGGAGAGTCAGAAACGAACTGCAATGCGTCCACAGCAAAAACGATTTCGTAAAGAAGCGCCCTACGGCGCTGGGTGCGGCAAAAGTTTTGACGTACAGTTCCCGATCGGAAACAGTATGCGGAGATAAAGTTGCAATACGGGAGGACGCGGCGCAATCTTGCAAACGTACCGTCAGCGATAGCAGAGGGGAGATTCAAAACGCGGCGATCACGCTGCGGCGAAAGTGGTATGTTGTGATGAAGTTATCGCTGAACCCTAAGGGTGGGGGGGTATCGGAGGGAGGGAATGCCCCTCCCTCCGATCGTGGCGGAGGTGCAGGAGGTGTGCCGCGCTACACACCTCCTGCATATTCCTCTCCAAATCCCCTCTTGCAAAGAGAGCGAATTTGTGCTATACTTATGCTATACTGCGGGAGAATCGTTCCCGCGATAAGGAGTGACATACCATGAGCAACATTTCGGAAATGTTCGGCACGCTCGTTTTCAACGATACCGTTATGCGGGAGCGCCTGCCCCGCGAGACGTATAAGGCACTCTGCCAGGCGATCCGTGTCGGCAAACGGCTCGATCTCGCCGTCGCAAACGTCGTCGCCAACGCTATGAAGGACTGGGCGATCGAGCACGGAGCTACCCACTTTACCCATTGGTTCCAGCCGCTGACCGGCATCACGGCGGAAAAGCACGACAGCTTTATCACGCCCACCGACGGCGGACAGGTTATCATGGAGTTTTCGGGCAAGGAGCTCATCCAGGGCGA
The DNA here is from genome assembly GCA_017466375.1 of Clostridia bacterium. Classification (GTDB taxonomy): domain Bacteria; phylum Bacillota; class Clostridia; order Oscillospirales; family CAG-272; genus SIG701. The sequence goes on from JAFTUH010000069.1 coordinate 5,192, forward strand.
ATCCGATGCATCCTCGTTCCCGTCAGGCGGACTGCGCGCCACGTTTGAGGCGCGCGGATACACCGCGTGGGATCCCACGTCATACGCCTTTCTGAAGGACGGCGTTCTGTGCATACCCACTGCATTCTGCTCGTACGGCGGTGAGGCACTCGATATGAAAACGCCGCTGCTCCGCTCCATGGAAGCGATCAATAAGCAGACGATGCGCATTCTTCGCCTGTTCGGTAATACGGAGGTCGTCTCCGTCAAAACGACAGTCGGTCCCGAGCAGGAGTACTTCCTCGTCGATCGCGAGATCTACGAGCGCCGCCCCGATCTCATTTATACGGGACGCACGCTGTTTGGCGCGAAGCCGCCGAAGGGACAGGAGATGGACGACCACTATTTCGGCGTCATCAAGCCGCGCGTCGCCGCGTTTATGAAGGAGCTCGACGAACAGCTCTGGAAGCTCGGCATCCTCGCCAAAACGGAGCATAACGAAGCCGCCCCCGCACAGCACGAGCTCGCGCCGATCTTCACAACGACGAATATTTCTACCGACCACAATCAGCTCACGATGGAGATGATGCAGAAGCTCGCGAAAAAGCACGACCTCGTCTGCCTGCTCCATGAAAAGCCGTTTGCCGGCGTCAACGGATCGGGCAAGCACAACAACTGGTCGCTCTCGACCGATACGGGCGTGAACCTGCTCAATCCGGGCGAGACGCCCGCCGAGAACGCGCAGTTTCTCCTCTTCCTCGCTGCCGTCATCAAGGCGGTCGATGATTATCAGGATCTCTTGCGTATCTCTGTTGCCTCTGCCGGAAACGATCACCGTCTCGGCGGCGGCGAGGCACCGCCTGCGGTTGTCTCCATGTTCCTCGGCGATGAGCTCAACGCCATCCTTGATTCGATCAAGAACGATACCCCCTACGGCGCCAAGGAGAAGGAGCTTTTGAAGGTCGGCGTGCACGTTCTGCCGCGCTTCCCCAAGGATTCGACGGACAGAAACCGCACCTCGCCGTTTGCGTTCACGGGCAACAAATTCGAGTTCCGTATGCTCGGCTCCTCCGCCTCGATTGCGGACTGCAATACCGTGCTCAATACCGCCGTGGCGGAGTCGCTCCGCGTCTTTGCCGACGAGCTGGAGGCGGCGATGGATTTCGAATCCGCGCTGCATAACCTCATCCGCAAAACGATCGGCGAGCACGACCGCATCATTTTCAACGGAAACGGCTACGGCGAGGAGTGGATCCGCGAAGCAGAATCGCGCGGTCTCATCAATCTGAAAACAACGCCCGACTGTCTGCCGTATCTCCTCAAAGAGAAGAACGTCGCGCTGTTCGCACAGCATAAAGTGTTCAGCGAGACGGAGCTGCGCTCCCGCTGTGAGATCATGCAGGAGAACTACTGCAAGACGGTACATATCGAGGCACTGACCGCGATCGAGATGGCGCGCCGCGATATTCTGCCCGCCGTCAGCCGTACCGCCGCCGATCTTGCCGCAGCATCGCTTACGAAGAGCGAGATCGGGCTGGACGGCACGTACGAGACGGAAACGGCGAAGGAGATCTCCTCCCTCACCGCACGGATGTACAGGGACGTCAAGGCGCTGGAGGATGCCGTGCTCGTTCCCGCGACGATTACGGATATGGAAGCGCGCTCGCTGTATTATAAGGATACCGTTCTGCCGCTGATGCAGGCGATCCGTGAAGCGGGCGACCGACTGGAAACGATCACGCCTGCGGATGCGTGGCCGTTCCCGACGTACGGCGAGATGCTGTTCGGCGTGAGATAAAATAAAAGAAAACGGTGATGCCCGAGCGGGTATCACCGTTTTTGTAAAAAAATTTTTCTTTTCACCCAACCTTTTCCCCGTTTTTTGTGTCTGTATGGCAGGATCCGATAAAACGCTTTTCGAAAAGCACAAACAGAAAGGATGATAAACTTGTACCGTGGGCAAACGGATGAAACGCTCGTGATGCTCAGCCTTGCCGGCGAGATGCGCGCGTATGAGATGCTCGTGGAAAAATACGAGCGAACGGTGATCGCCGCGGCATTTTCCGTCACGCATTCGCGCTTTATGGCGGAGGATGCGGCACAGGATGCCTTCGTAACAGCCTGGATGAAGCTGAATCTTCTCCGCGAGGGGGAGAAGTTCGGCGCATGGGTATGCAGGATTGCGAAAAACTGCGCGAAGAACACCGTCATGCGCTACCAGAGCTATCTCAGTCTGGACGAAGTTGGGGAAAGCCTCCTTTCAGGGGATTTTGAGGCAGACCCCGCACGGCTGACTGCCGATACGGAACAGCGCGATCTTTTGCACAAAATCGTATCCCGCCTGCCCGAAAAGGTCAGCGAGATCATCCGCCTTTACTATTTTGAGGACCTCTCCATCGCCGAGATTGCAAGACGTCTGCATCTCGCCGAGGGGACGGTCAAATGGCAGTTGAACAACGGCCGCAAAAAACTGAGAAAGGAACTTTGTGCGATGAATGAAGAAATGAACGACGCTTTTGTAAGACGGGTTATGAAAAAAGTGGAAGAGCTGAAAAGCTGGCAGTACAAAAACTGCAAGGACGGCTTTGCGGATGTCTACAAGGATGTCCTGCGCGATGTCGGGGAGCTGCCCGAATCCGAGAAAAAATACCACGCAAAAGCCGACGTGCTCCTGCGCGGCTGGTGGTGGCTGCCCGGTGCGCCGAACGACGCCCTTTTTGCCGAGATCAAGGACGCGGCACTGCGCGGTCATAACGACGACGTCATGCGCTTTATCTCCATCCGCGAGCATCAGAAAATGTGGGGCGACGGACGGCAGAAATTCATAAAAGAGGTGCAGATTCCCAAGCTGAAGGAGGACGGCTTTGTCAAGGCGCTCGGCAGTGCGTATTTCTGGCTCGCCTGCGGATATCTGAACGACAAAAAATGGGATGAGGCACGCGAAAACCTCACCGAGGCTGTCTCCGTTTTGCCGAAGAATGATCTGTACCATGCGGCAGCGACGGGATGGCTTACGCAGATGGAGAAGCTGTCCTCCGATTTTGCCGATGTGCACGAAAAGAAATACAACATATACGCCGGCAGTGCGGAATGCCGTATTGCAAACGGAAGGCTTCGCCGCTACGTCGAAGAAGGTACGCGCTTCGGAACACTCTATTCCGTCGACCTCGATGCGGACCGTGTTCTCAGAAACGCGTCGCGCTGTGACGGATATTTCACCGATCCGTCCCTGACTGTCGGCGAAACGTTCACGGGCAGTGACGGCTCCACGCTCACATACGAGGCGGACGGCGTATCCGTATCCACACCTGCGGGCACGTTTGACGGCTGTGCTTTGTGGACGGTCCGTCACGAGGATACCGTATACAAAACCTACTACAAGGACGGCGTGGGCATCGTCCGTCAGGAGAAGCGGTGCGACGGCATTACGGAAACGCGCACCCTCTGCTCGTATAAGATCGTCGGCGGTACGGGGCTGATCCCGTGCGCTGAGGGCAATACGTGGCAGTACACGGGCGGATATGACGAAAGTATTCTCACGCAGTCGAGCACGGTCACGGTACATTTCGCCGATGAGGATACGTGCATTTTTGCGGATGCGTCTCACCTGCACCGCCACCGCTATGATGAAAATTCGTGGCTGGATACGATCAGCGAGATCCGCAACGAATACTTCGACGGTGAGCACGTGTGTGACGTATCCGCCGCGATCGAGCGTGCGTTTGCCCTTGCCGAAACGCCGATGCAGAAGGCGCACACGAAAGCCGCCGCATCCGTGGCAAAACGGATCATGGACACAAATCCCGAGTTCAATCCCGACTGCACCGAGACGGGGCACTGGAATTTCTTTGCGCGGAGAAAGGCGCACCGAAAGGGCGGAAAGATCCGCCTGAACAGCAATTTCCGCTACTCATTCGAGCTGAAAAACACGGACGGCACCCCGTCCTGCGACGCACTCCTCTACAACAACCTGTGGGATTTGCTGCGCTTTTCGGCGGACTGTGTCTGGTCGGACGAATGGCAGGCAGGCAAGACGGTAACGGAGGAATTTCTTCTGTGGGACGGTGAGCCGATCAAAACGAACATCCTCTGTGAGGACGGCGGCAGTGTGGTCACGAAAGCCGGCACGTTTGAAAACTGTCTGAAAATCACCATGGAATCGGAAGGATTTGAGGACGGGCACAACTACTTCGGCGTGAACAAGGAATTTTACTTTGCCGAGGGCGTGGGCATCGTGCGCACGGTCAATCATGTCTGCGACGGCGCGGCGGATGCTGTGTATGAGCTGACCTCCTACGAGGGAATCGGCGAGGGATACATGCCGCTGGCAGACGGACTTGTCCGCCGCTATGACGGTATCGGCTTCTTTGACGGCTATGTCGGCTGGATGGAGTACACATACGTCGCGGACGAGGACGGCACGGTTGTCATTTTCGAGGACCGCGCCGGTGTACGAAAGAAGCCCGAAAAGATGCGCGAATACACCACCTACGGCGAATCCTTGGAGGAGCCGCTGTTTGATGCGGGCAACTATAAAGGCGCGCATCTGCGCTACGCGGTGAATCTGTATCACGAAATGCTGCACATGCTGACGCGTCCCTCCTGGAACCGCACGAATCATGCACGATCGGCAGGGCTGAACGGATTCAAGATGCAGACGATCGAATCGTTCGGCGACACCGTTCCGCCCGCATGGGAGGGAATCTACAGCCGGATCGCGCTCATCCGCGCCGCGGCACTCTTCTCCTACGGACAGAGAGAGGAGGCGTACCGCTGTCTCGATCTTGCATTTGAATACTGCGAGAAGTGGACGGCACGCAAAATGGGCGAGGAGCTCGATACGGGTAAAGTCGAGCTGTTCGGCGGCGTGAAGCTCGTGAAGGGCAAAGACGTAATTATTCTGCCCGACGGGACGAAGGAGCCGACTGCCGATACGCACACATGGTGGGGTGCGGACAATATCTACCACGCCATGACTGCGAAGAAGGGCTGGGAGTGGTTTGTCTCCGAGAGAGAACAGCCGCGCTATCAGACCTACGTGGAGCGCGCCCGTGAGATGATGGAAAAGAAGTAACCGCATGCGGCGAGCCGGGGAAAGAAGCATCTCATACGCCGAAGTTTCTTTCCCCGGCACCCCTATCTCCTTGGCTCGCGCACCTTTTTATAACACAACACCGCTGTAAGTCTTGCATGAAGCAAAACTCACAGCGGTATTTTTATACACACTTGTACATATTTTCGATAAATCGGTGCCAGCCAAGGAGAGAGAGGTGGGTGAATTTTTTGCAGAGCAAAAAAGAGGGAGGAGGAAGAAACTTCGGCGTATGAGATGGTTTTTCCTCCTCCCTGTAATTCACATATTCTCCAAAATTTCAATCAGCTTCAGATACTCCTTCGGCGGTGGGGCGGAAAACGTCATTTTCTCACCCGTGCGCGGATGCGTGAACGTCAGCGTCTCCGCGTGAAGTGCCTGCCCCGTCAGAAGCGCGGCGTGCTTTTTCTCAAACGGCGTGCGGTTTGCGCCGTAGATTTCGTCGCCTAAAACGGGATGTCCGATGTGGCTCATGTGTACGCGGATCTGATGCGTGCGTCCCGTTTCCAGAATCAGCCGCACCTCGGAAAACGCACCGTAGTCCGTGATCGGGTAGTAGTGCGTCCGCGCGTCTCTGGCACCGGATGCGCCCGACGGCAGCACGGCCATCTTTTTGCGGTCACGCGGGTGCCGCCCGATCGCGGCGTCGATCACGCCCTCCGTATCAATGCCGCCGATCACGATGGCGCGGTACTGCCGATGCATCGAATGATCGGCAAGCTGGGCAGCGAGGGAGACGTGTGCGCGGTCATTTTTTGCCGCGGCGATCAGCCCCGTCGTATCGCGGTCGATGCGGTGGACGATGCCCGGGCGAAGTACGCCGCCGATGCCCGAGAGCGAATCTCCGCAGCGGTAAAGCAGGGCGGAGACAAGCGTGCCGTGCTCATGCCCCGGTGCGGGATGGACGACCATCCCCTTCGGCTTGTTCACGACGATTACGTCTTCGTCCTCGTATACCACATCCAGCGGAATATCCTCCGGCTCCGCTTCGGTGGGGACAGGCTCGGGAAGCTGTACGGTGATCGCGTCCCCCGCTTTGAGGATCGTTTTTTTGTCAAGCGGTGTGCCGTCCGCGCGTGCCGCTGCACCCGATTCAATCAGGCGCGCCGCCCCCGAACGGGAGAGTGACGTGAGCGCGTCCGTGCCGCTGTTTTTCGCCAGGATCGCAATCGCGGCATCTGCGCGCATGCCGTGCGTTTCCTCGCCGACGGTGAGCGTTACAGCCTCCGCGCCGTCGATATCCCACTCGTCAGTCCGCATGGGGTACTCCTTTGTCCGCCGCTTTTGTCTCCAGGAGAACGGAGAGAACGAGCAGGGCGGCGCCGACGCAGACGAAGGAATCCGCAACGTTGAATACGAAAAAGTTGATGCAAGTCACATCAATGAAATCGACGACAAATCCGCGGAAGATGCGGTCGATCATGTTGCCGATGCCGCCGCCGATGATAAACGAAAGCGAGACAAGCTCCAGCTTTCCCTTCGGCTTGGCAATCGCAACGTAGAGAAACATCGCGATGATCGCGACGGTGGAGACCGTCATGAACACCCAGCGGTGATTTGCGAGCATACCGAAGGCGGCGCCGCGATTTTCCACGTAGGTGAAATGCAGAACGCCGTCCCACAGTCGGTAAGTCCCGATCGGCAAAAGCGCGTCCAGCACCCACAGCTTCGTCAGCTGATCAAGCGCGATAACGCCGATCACGGTCAGTATACAGAGAAGCATGATTGCTCCTTTCTCAGAAGAAGGTCAGTTGTCCTCGGAGGACGGATCTGCGGCCGGCTCCTCGATTGCCTCGGCGAGCGCTTTCAGAATATCGTCCACGGCACTCTCGTCCTGTTTTTCGTCCTTCTCTTTTTTGCGTGCGTCAATGTTATGTACGAACACGTTGTGCAGCTCTTTCAGAAGGATCGCGTCCTCGTCATCGGTGTCCGGCACAGTCTCTGCGGGGGAGGGAAGACCGTCGGTGTACTCTTCAAACAGCACGTCGAGCACGCTGTCATCCGTGTCAGGGGCGGCAAACGGATCGTCTTCGTCGATAAGCTCGTCCTCGGTGTAGGTGTCCTCCTCCGATACGCGGAACGGAAGCGCCTCGTCCGCCGCGGCAGCAGGGGATTCTTCCTCGATAAGCTCGTCCTCGGTGTAGACGTCCTCGTCTGTATCCGCAGGGGATTCATAGGCGGAGTCAGCTTCGGTGAATTCGATCTGCTCATAGTCTTCGACAACTTCAGCATCTTCGACAACTTTAGCATCTTCGACAACTTTAGCATCTTCGACAACTTCAGCATCTTCGATAACTCCGGCATCTTCGATAACTTCGGCATCTTCGATAACTTCGGCATCTCCGAGAACTTCAGCATCCTCGACAACTTCGGTGTCTTCGATCACTTCGCCTTCTTCGGGCAGGATCTCCTCGCTTACTTCGTCAAGCGCAGCGGGCTTGTCCTGCACCTCCGGGCGGAAATCTCCGGCAGCGATGGCGGTGAGCTGCTCGATGCGGTCGATATGCTCACTGTACGCGGCGAACAGCGTGTCGCGTAGAGCGGCAACCTCGCTTTGCAGCTGGCGGAGCACTTTTTCCTGTGCGGCGACGTATGATTCCGCCTCGGCAGTCACGCGATCCGCTTCCGCAACGGCGGCACGGATGATCTCCGTTCTTTTCGCTTCTGCATCCGCACTTGCCTGCGCGATGGTGGATTTCAGTACAATTTCCAGCTCTGCGACCTGTTTTTCTCTCGCACGCAGCTCGTCCAGTGATTTGATCGCGATGGAGAGCTTGCGCTCAAGCTCATCGTTCTCGCGGTACAGCGTTTCGTATTTCGATACGATAAAATCGATGTATTCCTCCACCTCAGCTGTGGCGTATCCGCTTACGGCGCGGTGGAATTTGTGGTTTTTCAGTTCCTGTGGGAGCAGCATAATGAACCTCCGGTCAGATATACTTCCGTGCAATCAGGCGGTTGCGTCCGCGTCTGGTCACGGTGTTGGCGGAATCTATGATAAACTTGCCGTATCCGCGGATGGAGAGGGTATCTCCGTCCGTGATCGGTGCATCGGGATTTTCTTCGGGGAAATAATTCACCTCACAAAGCCCGTCTTTGACGAGCTCGGCGGCCTCCGCGCGGGAGAGATTCGTCAGTGCGCGGACCACGCCGTCCAGACGCGGTGAGGCAACGGTGACTTCGATCTTCTCAAATTCGCGCGGCACAGAGAAGCCCTCGGGCAATTCACAGACAGCGGCGCGCACACCGTCGGAGCCTGCGCGGTGCAGGTTTTCGATGATGAACGGCGCGATCTTTGCCGTGAAGAACGCGATCGCGCGGTGCTCGTCCAGAACGGCAATATCACCGAGAACGGACCGCTCCACGCCCAAAGCAAGGATGGCACCGAGCCAATCGCGGTGGGTGAGGGATGCGTATTCACTTGCAGTGAGGGATACGGGTGTGACGGCGCCGCTCAGATCGGCACTGCCGTTTTCGGTGAGAGAAAGGAGAAATTCGGCTCTTTCCTCTCCGAACGGATCGCCGTGCGGCTCCTCCCCGAGAAACCACTCGGGCAGAAGAACGGCACACCGTCTTTCGGCATCGCGGGCACCGCCGTAGAAAAACAGGCGGTCCGCCTCGCCCTCAGCCATGGCAGCGGCGTGAAAGATACGCGCCTCACGCGGGGAGAGAAAATCGGTGTACGTAATCTCGTACGCGTCACGCTTGACAAGCTCGGCTGCCCGTGCCATCAGGCGGCGGGAGGCATCGTCAAGTGTATGGATCGGAATCGGCTTCATGGGACAACCTCATATGGATCAAAGTATTGCTCTGAGAAAACTCAAAAGCAGCGCCGTGATGAAAAACGATATATCAATCGGCATGGAACGGAAGAATTCAAACCGTTCCAAAATCGCGCGGACGGGCAGAATGAACGGCTCCGTCGTGACGAACAGAAACTGGACGAATCCGGACTCCTCGTCAAGGGGGAACCAGCTGAGAATCGCGCGGAGCAGCATAAGCATCAGGACGGCACTGATCAGCAGCGATGCCACGCCGGACAGAATATAGAGAAGCGAAATCAAGAGGCGGCTCTCCTTTCGGTGCGGGGATAGGCGGCAAAACGCGCACGGACACGGATTTTGTCAAATCGGCAAAACGTGCGTGCGGGCAGCACGTTTTCATGCTACCCGCCTATGTTGTATTAGTATCGGAAAAACGGCACAAAAACAGAAGGCAACAGGTGCTGCCTTTGTTTTGCCGCAGTGGATGCGATGCTGTCGGGCAGATCAGAAGTTGAAGAGATCGGAGGCGTCGCCGGCACCTTCTTCAGCCGGTGCGGGAGCATCCTGTGCCGCTTCTGCCTTTGCGCGGCGATCCTTCAGCATAGCGTCGCCGACGTCCACGTTCGAGGGCGTGATAACGTATGCGTTGCTTGCGATCTTCTTCAGAGAGCCGTCGATGGAGTAAGCCACGCCGGAGAGGAAGTCGATCAGACGGCGAGCCGTCTCCTTGTTGGTGTCCTCAAGATTGAGAACGACGGTGCGCTTGTTGAGCAGGTGATCCGCGATCTGCGGTACGCTCTCGAAGTGCTGCGGCTTGACTACCTTGAGCTCCAGAGCCGTGCCGGAGAGGCTGATGCCGGAGCCTGCGCCCATGCCCATGCCGCTCATGCCCATACCGCCGTACGGTGCGGAAGTCTCTTCTGCTTCCTCAGCGGGCTCTTCGCCGGCTTCGTTGAACTCGTCGTAATAGGGATCGTCATACGTGTAACCCGTATTGTCCGTGCCGGTAACCTTACTTTTTATTTTGTCCATAAGTCCCATGATTGAATCCTCCGTCCTGTTATCGTTTTTATTTTTGAAAATCCTAACGGTTGTCATTGCCTGTCGGATACACCCGTCTGCCGAAGATCGCGGAACCGACGCGTACTTCCGTCGCGCCCTCTTCCACGGCAATTTCGTAGCTGTCGCTCATCCCCATCGAGAGGATCGGCGGGAGAGAAAATACAGGCTCTATTATATTATGCGATTTTTTTGTGAAAAAGTCAATAAAGATTCCGTAAGTTTCTCGAAAAAATTTACGAAATTCTTCTTTTTCGGTCTGAACGGGTGCCATTGTCATCATTCCGCGCACCCGGATCGAGGAAAAATCCTCCAGTTTTTCACAAAACAGGAAAACGTCCTCGGGCATTACGCCGCCTTTGCTTTCCTCCCGACCGCTGTTCACCTCGACGAGGATATCGGTCACAATGCCGAGTGCGCGGGAGCGGCGGTCGATCTCGGCGGCAAGGCGGAGTGAGTCCACGCTTTCGATCACGGATACACTGCCGACGACCTTGTTTACCTTGTTCGTCTGCAGATGGCCGATGAAGTGCTGTTCGACCGCGCCATTGAGATACGGATACTTCTCCGTCAGCTCGGCGGTGCGGTTTTCTCCGATCAGATCCAGCCCAAGCTCACGCACCGCAAAGAGGATATCCTCAGGCGGCACCGTTTTCGTGGCGGCAAGCAGGCGCACCTCACCGGAGCCCACGCGGCGCCGATCCATCGCACGGGCGATATTGTCCTTCACCCGTCTGTAGTTTTCGGTGATTTCACGCTGTCTTTCGATACTCGGCAGCGATACGGCTTGTTGATTCATTGCAGTATACGTCCCTCAGAGAGGCGGCGTCCTTTCGTGATAACGATTTCATTTTGCCTGAGCCACGTGTATCCCTCGGGCGGGTCCTCCTCGGGGGCATTTTCGAGCAGGCACCAGTCCTCCCCTTCCACGATGAGCTTCACGGCGCGGTAGTGCATGACGCTTCCTTCCAGAATATAGACGCCGGGCACGCCGTCCACCACGCGGAGGGCGGAGGCAGGCACGCGCAGACCCGTGTAGACGTTGTCTGCGATCTGTGCCGGCTGTACGCGCGTATAGGAGAAGTCGGGCGGCAGCGTATCGCAGGAGAACACGAGCATAACGGAGTCCCCGTCGCGTACCGTGCGGTCAAGCGTCATGCGGAGCGCAGTCTCTCCGTTATAGGGGAAGGTAACGGAGTACACATCTCCCTCGGTGAGATGCTTCGTTTCGGACCGCGGCACAAGACACGCAGCGTACCACGTGTAATCGGTCACGAGCTTTCCGATCGCGGCGGCGGGAATCGGCTCTGCTGCCTCACCGCACAGCGCGCGGAAATCGGCGGCGGACATAGTGCGTGCCGTCTCGGCTGTGAACAGAGCTTCATATCCGTCGGCGGATGCATAGAAGTAGCCGCTTTTCGATACGGAGGAGGTTTCGCGGCACGTGCCGAGGCTTTGGAGGAGGGCGCGTCTTTCCGATTCCAGACGGGAGAGCTCGCCGTCCACGTTGGAGGTCGATCCGGTCACGACAGCGCGGCGGATCAGTGCGGCGCGCAGATCACTGCGGTAGGCGATGGCGCGCTCACCGTCGCCGTCACGCCCTGCGGCAGCGATTCTCTCCATGATTTCGTAGATCTCCCGATCGATCGCGACCGTATCGCGGACGGAGAGCGAATTTTCCTTCATGGCGTTCAGGACGCGGATCTGCTCGTCCACTTCCGCAATTGCAGTGACGATATCGGGTGAGGAAACGTCGTACCGACCGGCAACCTTGTCCCCGATTCCCACACGTGTTCCGTCCTGTACGGAGGCGACGACGCTGCCGCTGCCGGTACGGGACAGCAGAATCGTTTCTTCCCGGAAGAGGTACATGTCCGTGCTGATGGCACTGCGGATCGTGTCGGGGATGGCGGGCGCGGTTTCGACCTTTTGCGTCAGTCCGTAAAACAGGTGGTATCCGATATACAGGATCGCTCCGATGGAGAGAAGCGAGGTGAGAATGTACAGGACAACCTGCTTCAGATATTTTTTATCCATAATTTTCGTATCCTTAAAAAAGTTACGGTTTCACCAGACGCACGACGCGGCGGGTGAGGATGGAGGAAATTTCGTAGTTGATCGTCTCGCCGGCGCGTGCGATTTTTTCGAGCATGGTGCCGTCATCCGTGCCGAAGACGGTGATCTCGTCGCCCGGATGCACGTCGGCGTCTCCGATGTCGATCATGCACTGATCCATGCAGATACGTCCGACGATGGGAGCATCCGTTCCGTCGGGCAGGCGCATGGAGGCACCCCTGTAGCGGCGCACGAAGCCGTCGCCGTATCCGATCGGCACGGTGGCGATGCGCATATCCTTTTCTGCCGTGAACGTTGCGCCGTAGCTGACCGATTCGCCCGCCTTCAGCGTGTGGATGTGCGCGATACGCGTTTTCAGCGCCATAACGGGGCGGAATTCGGGCAGGATTTCCCCGCTCGGTGACATGCCGTAGAGGATAATTCCCGCACGGACGCACGATTTGTACACGCGCGGCAGGTGGAGGATTCCCGCGCTGTTGCAGCAGTGAACGACAGGCGGGCAGTCACCGCGTTCCTTGAGAAGAGCCTCCACCGTCTCAAAGCGGGTGAGCTGTTTTTTTGTCATGCCGGTTTCGGCGGCATCCGTATCGGCACAGCAGAGGTGCGTGAACATACCCTCGATATGCAGATGCGGATACGCCGCGATTTCACGGATGGCATCCGCGGTTCCTTCTGCATCGGAGGCATCGAAGCCGAGACGGTTCATGCCCGTATCCAGCTTTACGTGCACGCGCAGAGACGTGCCCTCCGGCAGGATTTTCTCATGTATCAGCCGCTCCATCTCATTGGAGAGGGCGCGGGCATATTCCACGGAAAATACGGTCTGGATGATGTTCAGCCGGCAGAGGATCTCCGCGTCCTCAGGCAGCGTGTAGCCGAGGATCATGAGATCCGGCTTCTCGCCGAGAACGGGGCGCAGAATCTCCGCTTCGGTGACGGCGGCAACGGCAAAGAAATCGCATCCCTCCCCAAGGAGCGTGCGCGAAATCAGCTCGGCACCGTGTCCGTACGCGTCCGATTTGACGACGGCGATCACACGGCAGTCGGGCGACTGTGCGTGCGCCTTCTCTGCGATCAGACGGTAATTGTGTGAAAGCGCGGAGAGATCGATCTCCGCCCAGACTTTGTACTTCCGGGTGTTCATGATATATCCTTCTTTGTAAAAATTATTGTGTCTCGGTGTCCGCGCTGCCGGTCTCACAGGCGATCACGGTGTAGACGCCCGCCTCCGTTTCAAACGATACGGGCAAGCCGTCCGCGCCGAATACGGCAGTGACGCGCTCTCCGTCCGCGGCGGTGAATCGGGCGCGCACGGTTTCGGTTTCCTTATCGGGATGCACCTCACTCACCCGTGTTTCCTCCAGGGTGAAGAGGGCAATCAGCCGGGCGGCACCTGCCGTCATCGCCTCCGAAACGGGGATTTCCAGCCCGTCTGCGGAGACTGCGGCGGACATATCCGTGACGGTAAAGGTGATCCCTGCGGATTCGCTCGGCGCGAGAATCGTGACGGTGAATCCGTCCTCCGTCGGGGAGAGCCGGTACGTCTGCCCGTCCGCACTCACATCGGCGGAGAGGAGTACGTCCTGATACCACAGAAGCGGACGCGTGCTCTGCATACATCCGCTGAGCCATGGACAGAGCAAAGCGAGGAGAACAGCGGTCAGAAAAAACGTTTTGAGTCCCGATTTCATAAGATCCCTCCGAAAATCAGCCGAAGACGGCAGTTTTTTCGATCCTATGCGGCGGAGGGAGTTTTTATGTATTCTTATTTGGCCAAGCTGTCCGACGTGACAGTTGCGCTGTTGTAGTATTTCATGATCTGAACGGCTTTCGACGTTGCCTCAAAGAGGACGGCAGCGCTTTCGCCGTCACGGTCGTTGATGATGAAGTAGTACGAATCCGCGCTCTTGACGGATCCGCGCATGTCGATGACTGTTTTCGCGTTCAGCTGTGTGGTCGGGCGCAGCGGAGCGATCTCGCGCATCTCCTTGACGGGGCAGGCGAAGAGAGCCTTGCGTTTTCTGCCGCCGTAGATGTCCACAAACGTCATCACGCCGGAGGCGAGCATGTATTCGTGCTCCACGGAGACGAATCGCCACGTAAAGAAGATGATGATCCAGAGCGTGACGGGCAGCAGTGCAACCAGCATGGGGATTTTCACGGGTCCTGCCAGAAAAAAGACGGCGAAAACGACCGAATAGACGGTATACAGAAGAATCAGGAGCAGGCGGTTTGTGAGGTTCTTGCCCTCCGCCTTCTGTGCGACGGTGTATTCTGTGTAGTTGTTCGCGTATTCGCCGGCGAGAGCGGCGTTGTGGCTTTTGGGATCCTCGAATTTTTCAAGTCCGATACGGTAGTTCATGGGGACTATCCTCCCTGTGTGACTTGTTAACAGTATAGCATATGCACGCCCCGAAATCAAGGCGGAGAAACCTCATTTCGTCAGCCGGCGGATCCATTTTTTCGTAAAGAAATACCAAAGGCAGACGGCGCTTTTCGGCACGTCCTCCGCGATGAACATGATCGCAACGATCGCGACGAACGGCAGATGCAGCCAGAGTCCCGCGATGCAGACGGCGGGGATACCGACGAGATACAGGCACGTCATGTCCATGAAGCAGCCGGCCTTCGTGTCACCGCCCGCGCGGAATACACCGCAGATCGCCGTGTAAGAGATCATGCGGATGCCGAGCCAGAAGCCGTAAAAGAGGAGCAGAGCCATCGCAGTTGTCCGTGCAATCTCCGTCTCGATCGTGAGCAAGGAAAGGATCGGTGTGCGCAAAAGGATCAGCGCGCCGCCCAGCACGAAGCCTGCAAGCGGCGTCACGAGCATGAACCGCTTGGCTATGCCGAATGCTTCCTCCTCCTCGCCGCGGCCGACCGATTTGCCGACCATGATCGCCGAGGCGTGGCAGATGCCGACGAAAAAGACGAAAAACAGCTGCTGCACCGTTTCGTAGATCGTGTATCCGGCGTAGACCTCCGTTCCCTGACGGGCGAGCACCATGACGTACGCGTTCGTGCCGACAGCCCACATCGTTTCGTTCAGAAAGACGGGAGCCGCCACCTTCGCGTACTTGAGGGCGAACGCCTTGCTGAAGGACAGATACTCCGAAAACCGTGCGCGCACGGCGTTTTTGCCGAATTGGAGGAACAGGAATACGATCAGCGCCTGCACGACGGCACCGCATACGGTAGCGATCGCCGCGCCGCGCACCTCCAGCCGCGGAAAGCCGAAGTTACCGTGGATCAGACAGTAGTTCAGCGAAAGATTCGTTACAACGGATGCCGCGGACGAGATCAGCGGTACAGATACCTTTTCCGTCGCGCGCAAAGCGGCACACGAAACCTGCGAATACATCATAAACGGCACGCCGAGGGCGAGGATCTGCACGTACTGTGCCGCAAGCCTTGCCGGTCCCTCCTCCGGTCCGAAGAGGGAGATGCACGTGCCGGGGAAAATGGCGAGCACGGCGGCATAAACGAAGGCGAGCGTCATGGCGGAGACGAGGGCGATTCCGTACGAGCGGCGGATGCCGCCGTGATCCTTGACGCCCCAGTACTGCGAGATCAGACTCGCGGAGCCGGAGCAGAAGCCGAACGCCATTACGTTCAGAAGAAAAGTGAAGCGGCCGGCGACACCGACTGCCGTGACAGCGGTATCTCCAAGCGGGACGATCATGGCGGTGTCAATGAGGGAAGCGCAGGAGATGAGCAGATTCTGCATCGCGATCGGCAGAGCGAGCGCGGCAGCCATGCGCCAGAAGCCCGAGCGGGCGCGGGTGTTGTTCATAGGATTCTCCAATCAGATGAGGTAGCGGATCCCCCAGAGCACGGCGAGGTGCAGGGGATAGAAAATGTAAAAGAAGTATTTCAGCTTGTACTTGCCCGGCTTTCCGTTGTACAAAGCAAGGAGCACAAGCGAAGAAAGCGAGATCCACTGCAGCGGATGCGAATCGGCGCAGAGCACGGCAAGTCCGATGGCAAAAGCGCCGAGGCGCGCCCATTTCTTTTCAAACAGGGCGGGGAACAGCGGCAGAAGCACGCCGAAGAAGCCGTAATCCACCGGAATATACTTCGTGAAGAAGAACACAAGGATCAGCCCTCCGCCGAAAGCAGCGAGGAAACGGGCATCCTCTTTCGATCGGTCGAGCAAATAGAGCAGGGCGATTGAGAGGGAGAACGTGAGCAGTACGTTCCACACCTCGCCCGGAGAGAAGATCTCGCAGACGATCTGGCAGAAGGTGCCGAGGGCAAGAATGCCGAAAAAGTAGCGGCGGCGGTTTCGCGTGTAGCGGAATCCCTCCGCGATAAAGTACGCGAACAGCGGAAACGCAAGCCGTCCGACAGCGCGCATCCATGTCTCGTCCCCGAACAGGAGCAGTCCCGCGTGGTCGATTGTCATAGCGATCGCCGCGATGATTTTCAGAATAAACGTGGACATGATTTCCTCCGCCGTTTTGCAAAAATATATCCAAACTACATTATACCACAGAAAGCGCGGCAGAGCAAGCGGAATCTGTAAGATTTATCCCGGATCGGACTTGACAAAATTGCCGCCGTATGCTACCATGCTGATAGAAAAAGGATCGGAGGCGGACAAATGACGAAGCTTACAGACACCGCACAGAAAACGTACGCGGTATTCAAAGAAAACGGGTTCACCCTCGCCACGGCGGAGAGCTGTACGGGCGGCATGATCGGGGAGGCACTCACCACGGTGGCAGGTGTGTCCGCGGTCTATCTCGGCGGCGTGATCTCGTACGCCAATTCGGTCAAGACGGGCGTGCTCGGTGTGTCTGCCGATACACTCCTGCGCCACGGTGCCGTATCCGTGCAGACGGCAAAGGAGATGGCACTCGGCGCGCGCAGACTGACGGGGGCGAGTGTCGCTGTGTCCGTCACGGGCATTGCGGGACCGGACGGCGGATCGGCTGAAAAACCGGTCGGAACCGTCTGCTTCGGCGTATCCTCGGAGGGGGAGACGACTGCGGTGCGCGTGCAGTTTGATCCTGCGCTCACCCGGGAGGAAATCCGCCGTGCCGCCGCTGTGCACGCGCTCACCCTCGCCTGTAAGCGGGCGGAGGAGATCGCCGGGACGGGCGGAAAATAAGGAGAAAACGGGCGGATTTTGAAAAACTTTCACGAATCTCCTTTACACGGAGGGCGGAAAGTGCTATAATATATACGTCATATGCCCACCCGGGCAAAATCATTTTACATAACGAAAGGATCCCCACCATGGAAAATAAAGTTCTCGTGGAAACCTCCGCGCGCCACGTCCATCTGACGGAGGAGCATATCGCAGCCCTGTTCGGTGCAGGTCACGCACTCACGCACAAGAAGGATCTGAGCCAGCCCGGCCAGTTCGCCTGCGAGGAGAGAGTTACCGTTGTCGGCCCGAAGGGTCAGATCGCGAAGGTTATCGTTCTCGGTCCCGCACGTCCTGCAAGCCAGGTTGAGGTTTCCCTCACCGATGCACGTACGCTCGGCGTAGACGCTCCCGTCCGTGAGAGCGGCGACGTTGCCGGCTCCGGTGCGTGCAAGCTCGTCGGTCCTGCAGGCGAGGTTGAACTTAGCGAGGGCGTGATCGCCGCAAAGCGTCACATCCACCTCACCCCTGCTGATGCTGAGAAGTTCGGCGTTGCGGACAAGGAGATCGTCGGCGTGAAGGTCACCTCCGAGGACAGAAGCCTGATCTTCGGCGATGTTGTCGTCCGCGTCAGCCCGAAATTCGCTGCCGCTATGCACATCGATACCGATGAGGCAAACGCACTGCACGCAAAGGGCGAAGTTTACGGCGAGATCGTAAAATAAGATTTGCAAAAAGAAAAGGCACCGTCAGCATGATGGTGCCTTTTTTGTCATTTGCGTGAAAGTAGCCACTCGGCAAAATCACATAGAAATTCTTGTTCCGTTCGATTCATTCGATGTAGTTTTTCCAAAAGAATTTTTTCTATATCTGATGGATCGGTTCGCTGAATCGCTCCGAGAAGAATGTTATCGGGAGTGGTTTGCAGTACATTGCATAGCCTCATTAAAACATCGATACTGGGAATGGATCGCGCGGTTTCAATATTGGAGAGATATTTGTCGCTTAGTCCTGCCAGTTCGTTGACTTTGCTTTGCTTTAATCCAAGTTGTTTTCTTCGCGCCGCTAAGCGCTTTCCTATAATTTTGTAATCAATTTGCATATTTTTACCATCCACGGACGTTTAATCAATTGTTATAACATAATCTTACTGTACAATTGCATTAAAATAAACACACCAAAAGATGAAATTCATCTTGACATAAGAATATTTTCGTGTTATAATACAAATACCCACTAATAATTAGAAATAAAAGGAGAACAAAAATGGGACGTGGAAGAATGAAAGCAAAATATGAACGGATGCTTAGAAGCGGCGAGTATATGAGTGAAAGAGAACTGTGCAATGCGCTTGGATTGAATTATGATGATTTATACGAGGATACAAAGGATGAGGACGATTATAGTGCCGGAGGAATGTTCGGCAGAGACAAACGCCGCAGATAAGTGAGAGGTGTCTATGATTATTCCGGAAATAATTGCTGTTGGGTTGGTGGCGCTGTTCGGAAAAACCGCTTTTAAGAGCGCCAAAGAACAGCATGGAAAAGCTACAGAAAAATATGAGCATTATGACGATGAACGGTTGCAGCATGTAATTCGCACAGAGTCAAACAGTATCAAACGACTTGCCGCTATGCAGGAATACAATAGGCGGCATAATCGGAACACAGATTAAAAGCAGAGGGCTGTTGCGTTGACACCAGCCCTCTTTTGAATATATTTTGCTTTGTTGCGAACAAAGGGAAATGCTCCAGCCGTTTCTCAAAACCAAAACGCGTATTTGAGCTCGTCCGTGTTGTCCTCACAGTATTCGATCTCCTCCGAGACAATCCGCGCGTGCTCGGCGAGGCGTTCGGGAGTCTCTTTCGCAAGGGAGGCGAGGAGCCTTTCCAGAAAGAGCGACAGCCCGAGCGCGGCACGGAACTCCTCCGATGAATCCGCACCTGTGCAGTGGCGGCAGATGAAGTAGGCGAGCGCCCTCTCCAACGGCTTTTCGATCTCCTCCGGTGTGGCGGGATCGGACGAATACGTCTGAAACTGCGCCCGGTGCGCGTCATCGAGATATTCCAGCGAGGCGAGGGTTTCCCGCCATTCCGCATCCGTGTGCACCGACAGCGAAACGCCGTGCGCAGCACCGATTTTTTCGAGCCGATCGGGGTAGGGCACCGTGCGGTCGGCGAGGATTGCGTACAGCGCCGTCCGAAACGGCAGCGGATCAAATCCGTCAGCACATTCGCCGTCCGTGTCACCGATTTCGATTATGTTCGCGTATCCGTCCGAGGAGAGGATCAGCCGGCACGCCTCCTCGCACGACATTCCGAGTCCGACCTCTCTGCCGTGCGGCGTATCGTTGTAAAACCGCGGATGCTCGCGGCAGATGTCGCACAGTGCATCCTCCCCATAGGCGAGAATGATGCGGCAGAGCCCGTCTTTGTTCAGGTGCGGACACCGATCCCCCTCGCTGAGACGGAAGTGCGGCGGCTCCCCCGGCTCGATGCTCTCGCGGATCGCGGCGGCGTACTCCCCCTTCAGAGACTCATACATTTTCACCGTGCCGCCGTCCACGTCGATTTCCCAGCCGATGCAGCAGCTGTGACGGCATTTGTCCGCGATACAGGCGAAATCCTTATAATATTCCGGCGCGTACAGCTTCATAAAAACTCCTTACGTGAGAAAAGGACGGAGAATGCTCTCTGTCCTTTTTCATTTCTTATTTCAGTGCGTACTTCATCGTGAAGTATTCGAAATAGTGGTTGAATTCCTTCTCCTCGCCCGCCTTGACGCTTCTGAGGTACTGGTGCATGTCCATCGATTCGTGGGACATCTCCAGCATGCAGCCTGCGATGTTCGAGCAGTGGTCGGAAATTCTCTCAAGGCTGTTCAGAATATCGGCGAGAATGAAGCCCATCTCGATCGTGCATTCCTGCTTCTGCAGGCGTGCGATGTGCTGCTTTTTGATGAAGTCACGGAGCGCGTCAATGACCTGTTCCAGCGGCTCGACCTGTACGGCGGATTCAAGATCGCGGTTGGCGATCGACGCGAGTGCCAGATCGAGAATCTCGGATACGGCGTCCGTCATAACGGTCAGCTCGCGCATAGCGTCGGCGGAGAATGCAAGATCCTTCTCGTGCATCTCTTCAAGCGACGCGATTACCTCAACGGAGTGGTCGGAGATACGCTCGATATCACCGATCAGGCGAAGCAGCTCGTTTGCCTGCGTGCTGTCCTCCTCGGAAAGCTCCAGCGCGGAGACCTTCACCAGATACGTACCGATCTTGTCCTCGTACATATCCACCTTGTCCTCCGCTTCACGGATGGCGAGGCAATCCTTCTGCGAGAACGGCTTGTTCAGCATGGCGAGCGCGTCTTTCATGGAGGTCAGCGCGATCGTTGCCATGTCGGTAGCGACGACGCGGCTCTGCTCGATCGCGACGGCGGGGGTAGCAAACAGACGCTCGTCGAGAAGCTCGGTCTCGCCCTCTGCCTTGGATTCGGGGAGAATCTTCATGGCCAGCTTTTCAAGCAGGCGGGAGGCGGGCATCAGCAGTACGAGAGCGAGAATCTTGAATACCGTATGCACGACGGCGATGCCGACCGGATCGGCAAATTTGGGGATGTAGTTTTCAAGAGGGAAGAAAAACTCTACTCCGTAATACAGCGGGAGCAGGATCAGCGTCGCAATCACGTTGAACGACAGATGGATGATGGCGGCACGGCGTGCGTTCTTCGAAGCACCGACCGAGGAGATCATGGCGCTGACACACGTACCGATATTCTGACCCATGATAACGGGGATTGCGGTGGCGTAGCTGACGGCGCCCGTAGTCGTGAGCGCCTGCAGGATACCGACCGATGCCGAGGACGACTGCACGATAGCGGTGAGAATTGTGCCGGCAAGGACACCGAGGATCGGATTTTCAAACATGGTGAGGATGCTTGTGAATGCAGGGTCGTCTCTGAGACCCGAGACAGAACTGGACATTGTGTCCATACCGAACATGAGGACGGCAAAGCCGATCAGAATCAGACCGACATCCTTGCGCTTGGCGTTTTTCTGGAACATGAAGAGGATAATACCGATAACGGCAAGAACCGGTGTGAAGGAGGACGGCTTGAGCAGCTGAAGCACAAGACTGTCGCCTTCGATTGCCGTTAGGGAGATCAGCCATGAGGTGACGGATGTACCGAGGTTGGCACCCATGATAACGCCGATCGACTGGCGGAGCGTCATCAGTCCGGAGTTAACGAAGCCGACGACCATGACGGTGGTGGCAGAGGAGGACTGAATAACGGCAGTTACGGCGAGGCCGAGCAGGAATCCTCTGAACGTATTGGAGGTCATCTGACCGAGGATCGCCTTCATACGGTGACCGGCGCATTTCTCAAGCGCGTTGCCCATGACGGTCATACCGTAGAGGAACAGCACAAGCCCGAGCAGTAGATTCAGAATGTCGAAAATGTCCATGCGAGTTTACCTACTTTCTTTTTCTTTTCTTACTTCTGACATCGCTGCGGAGAGCTTCTCCGTACAGCAGAGAGATTTCCCAAATCTCCCCATAATAATCATAGCACAGGGAGGAAGGTATGTCAAGAAATTTCGTGTAGGTATTTTTGCCAAAAAAAGAGTGCCCGTGGACGTATCCGTCGGGCACTGAGGCGAAAAGCGGAATTATTTGCGGAGCAGTTTTTTGACAAAGCCGATCGCGCGTACGGCGACAACGATACCGGTGATCAGTGCGCCAAGCTTGAACAGGGACAGATCCAGTGCGCCGTGTATTCTGAGCGTGCCGCATTTTTCCTCGGGCTGATCCTTGCGGTAGACGGACATGGTGATATCCATATCTTCCCCGACCGTCAGCGGATTTTTCTTTTTGGCACCGCGGATCTTTTCTGCGATTGCCCGGCACGCGCCGCTGTCTTTGATATTCATAAGAAGCCTCCCGAAGCATTTTGTACAGTTGTATTCATGATACCTCACCGAGCGGAAAAAAGCAACAGCATTTTGTAAAAATTTCGACTTTTCAAGAAAGAGACGGAGGACCGCCGATGCTTTGGATGATGTCACGCATATCCGCCTTGCTCTGCGCCTGCTTTGCGCGGGCGATCAGCTTCTCCTGTGCAAGTTCGTCCAGTCCGGCAAAGGCTGCCATGGCGGGACCGTTCTGCGCGAGCGCCATCGCAAAGCCGATCGGGAGCTCCGTGCTGTCGGGGGCGTTGTTTTGCTTTGCCATTTTTTCACCTCCTTTCTTTATGTAGAGGGCGAGATGCGGGGCTCTGCCCCTGCACCCGATACCTCTTTTCCCCAAGTGTGCTCTTTCAGCCGTAATTGTATGACAACATACCACTTTATCTTCAGCATAACATGGCGTCATGATCGAACTGCAGTGCGAACACAGCAAAAACGCAATCGAAAAAGACGCGCCATGCGGCGCGATGGGTGTGTGCAAACACAGCGGATACTTTTTCGTATTGGTATGAATCTCATGCAGATTCATACGTACAGTTTCTTTTCATAAACAGTACGCGTGGACGGCAGTTTAATTGCAGGTGAACATTACCGCGATCTTGCAAACTCTCCGTCTGTCAGTGCAGGAAGCTTCTAAGACGCCACGATACCGCTTTGCCTAAAGTGGTATGCTGACATTCATTTACCGCTGCACCCCAGGGAGGTGAGTTCCAAGAGAGGAGGGATCTTTCTCCCTCCTCTCTTTGGCGCGGCGGAGGTTGTAGGAGGGGCTGCGCGACACGCCCCTCCTACATATCAAGATGCCCATCGAGATTGCTTGCAGCCTCGACGTAAATGCCGACCGACTTATAACGCCATTTACATTCTTCCCCGAATTTCGCAAAAATATCTTTACAGATCTGCGCTTTCGCGGTATAATAAGGAGATGATTTTTTACTTGTGAGGTTTTTATGCAGATTTCAGAATCCGTGCGCGCTCTTGCTCTGCGCGCCGAAGCGGAAATGGCGGAGCTGTTTTGCGATATTGATGAGATCGCCCGTGTCGGCACGGAAAAAGTGCTCGACGTTTTCCGTGAGGAAAGAGTCAGCGAATCCATGTTCGCGCCGTCCACGGGCTACGGTTACGGCGACAGCGGCAGAGACGCCGTTGACCGCATCGCCACCAAAATTTTCGGTGCCGAGGCAGGCTTCATGCGCCCGTCCATCCAGAGCGGCACGCACGCGCTCACGATCGGTTTGTTCGCCCTTCTTCGCCCCGGCGATGTGATGCTTTCCGTCACCGGATCGCCCTACGATACACTGCGTGAGGTCATCGGCATGGACGGTGCCAACGGCGACGGCTCCCTTGCCGATTTCGGTGTCCGCTATGACGACGTCGATTTCACCTCCGCCTGGAAGATCGATTTTGCCGGCATCGAGGCGAAAATGCAGGCGCACGGAGACGCGCTCAAGGTTGTATTCATCCAGCGCTCGAAGGGATATCTCAACCGTCCTACGCTCACCGTGTCCGAAATCGGAGAGATCGCGAAGTTCGTCAAAGCACGGGCGAAGCATGACGTATATGTCGTCGTCGATAACTGCTACGGCGAATTTACCGAAACGTCGGAGCCGTGCGCCGTCGGTGCCGATCTCATTATCGGATCGCTTATCAAGAATGCGGGCGGCGGCATGGCGGATATCGGCGGCTATCTTTGCGGTACGCCCCGCGCCGTAGAACTGGCGGGCAATCGCCTGATCTGCCCCGGCGTCGGTCTCGATGCAGGTGCCTCCCTCGGTCAGAACCGCAATATGCTCCGCGGCCTTTTCTATGCACCGCATACCGTTGCGCAGGCAATGAAGACCGCGCACCTCGCCGCGTATATGTTTGAAGCGTGCGGATTTGACGTGTCTCCCCGCGCATTTGAAAGACGTTCCGATATCATTCAGACTGTCTCTCTCGGGAACCGCGACGCGCTCTGTGCGTTCTGCCGCGGGATCCAATCCGCCTCCCCCGTCGATTCTCACGTCACTCCCGAGCCGTGGGCAATGCCCGGCTACGCCGATGAGGTCATCATGGCGGCAGGCGCGTTCGTGGGCGGCGCTTCCATCGAGCTTTCCGCTGATGCACCGCTGCGTGATCCGTTCACCGTTTTCCTGCAGGGCGGACTCACCTACGAGAGCGGCCGTCTCGGCATTATGGCTGCCTGCGAGGCTGTTACGGCGCAAAAATAAGCGCGTCTGTGGATTTTGCCCATAACCGATCTG
The DNA here is from genome assembly GCA_017466375.1 of Clostridia bacterium. Lineage (GTDB taxonomy): Bacteria > Bacillota > Clostridia > Oscillospirales > CAG-272 > SIG701. The sequence goes on from JAFTUH010000069.1 coordinate 29,463, forward strand.
TGAACAAAGGATAAATTTTACAAAAAGATTTCAAAAAAATTTGAAAAACAGTAGATATTTTCTGTAATATATGGTATAATGTACGTTGCGGTCGGGACAATCCCCGCTCGCAACCAACAGAGGCTAATAATAAATTATTTTTTTGGAGGATTCTATGGCAAAGAAGTATGTGTACCTCTTTTCCGAGGGCGACGCAAGCATGCGCGAACTGCTCGGCGGTAAGGGCGCAAACCTCGCAGAGATGACCAACATCGGTCTTCCTGTTCCGCAGGGTTTCACCATCACGACCGAGGCCTGCACTCAGTACTATGAGGACGGCAGAAAGATCAACGATGAGATCATGGCACAGATCATGGAGTACATCGGCAAGATGGAGGAAGTCGTCGGCAAGAAGTTCGGCGATAAGGAGAACCCGCTTCTCGTTTCCGTCCGTTCCGGTGCACGCGCATCCATGCCCGGTATGATGGATACCATTTTGAACCTCGGTCTGAACGAGGAAGTTGTTGAGACCATGGCAAAGAAGTCCGGCAATGCACGCTGGGCATACGACTGCTACCGCCGCTTTATCCAGATGTACTCCGACGTCGTTATGGAAGTCGGTAAGAAGTACTTCGAGGAGCTCATCGA
>JAFTUH010000070.1 GCA_017466375.1 Clostridia bacterium
GACTTCTGAATACTGGCATCGGATGTTATTTTTATTTCTCGTCTATCGGGAAGCTGCCTGTGCAGACGGTTGCGATATGCGGATATCTTGAGCCGCTGTCGGCGGTCGTGTTCTCGGTCATTTTCCTGAAAGAAACAATGCTACCTATACAGATCATCGGCGCGGTTCTTATCATCGGTGGCGCAATGCTTGGTGAATACAGAAAGAAGCAAATATGAAGTGAGGGCTGAACGATTCGTTCAGCCCTTTCCTCCTCTTCCCCTCACCCGAGCGCCTTACTCATTGCCGTGCCGGTGTCTGCCTTGCTCACCGCATCCAGATGGCTGTGGATATCCGTGTGGTATCCTGCGCGCGACGGGAAGCAAGGCAACCGTCTTTTTGCCATTCATGAAGGAAAAAGATCTGTTGGAGCTTCTGCGCCTTGCCTCGCAGAACGACCGCTGATATACAAACAACAAAGCCCAAAGCATATGCTTCGGGCTTTTCTTTCTTATACCTCTATCTCTGCTTCAACCGTGTCTCCTGCGGGACAGCGGGTGCATTCCGTACCGTCTTTATATACGCGCAGTCCCTCTTTTTTGTTCCAGTAAATATCCAACGTGTGCCCGTGATAGTGAATATCGCAGGCGGAGAACGCATCAAGTGACGTGCCAAGCGGATGGATCAGCAAAGTATCCTCCGACGAGGGGCGGATACCGCAGATGCCCGTCATCACCAGATCAATGAACGTCGAATGATTGTAGTGGTGCCCTCTCTCCCGATCCGAACGGTTCCGGGAACGCAGAATCTCCCGCGCCAGCCAGATGCCCGTATCCGGGTGCATATTTTCATCAATAAACGGCGTGCCGTCGGTATCCCTCTGGGAGGCGGCGTATGTCAGAAGAAGCTTTGTGAAATCCGCCGCGGAGATCACCGGCTGCTTTGCCGTGTGCAAGTATTCGATCACCGCCGTCAGCGTCTGCGCGGATGCAAACGGCCAGACGGGTCCGTTCCACAGACATTCGTGCGGCGTCGGTGTATCCATGTACAACGGATGCGAAGCGTCCGCCGTGCGGATACCGTACGGGGCGAGAAAACAGCTTTCATCCAAAAGATAGCGGAAAGCGCCGTCCCGTCCGTTCTGTGCAAAGCCGTAGATCCACGGAATATAACCTACCGGCTCGCGCACATTCTGCTTTTCTCCGCTGTCGGAGATCACGCCGTACATGCCGATCTCCTCATTCCACAGCTCGTTTTGGATGGCGCGTATCAGTGACTTCGCTTCCTTCTCAAAGGATTCCGCTTCGTCCGTGCGTCCGATTCGGCGCGCAGTTTTGGCAAGCGCAAGCATATCCGCCGCCATGTAGCAGTTGATCGTCGGGCGGATGCCCGCACCCGAGATTGCGTATTCCATGCCGTCCCGATCATCGTCCTGACGGTACATGCCGCTCTCCGTGCGGTGGTCGTCCCATGCGCGGCAGATTTCCGCCATTTGAGGATACAGCTCCTCCGCGAGCCGATCGTTGCCTGTTACATCCGCATAGGACTGTACGCTGTCGGCGAGCGGAAAACTGTACAGACGCGGATTTCCCTCCGTGCACCAGAATCGGGCATAATCCTCCAAAACGGCAGGGTCTGTGAGCCACCGCCCCTCCCGAAAATGATGCATGGCGGCACAACTGATCGTATTATAGATACCCGCCCACGGTACGTCAGGCAAAAATTCCGTAACGACGTATCCGTTCGGCGTGGTTTTGATGTGCTTCAGAAACACCTCTGCGCGGTAGGCGTAGGTTATGTTCAGATCACGATCGGATGAGGTGAAACGAGGAAACTGCATCTCCGTAAATCTCCTGTGTAATAGGTTTTCCTTATTGTAGCACACCGCACGTGTTTTGGCAAGGAATTTTTGAAAAAACCTCTTGACAACCCCTTTTCCGTATGCTATACTATATTTAACAAATAGGTTAAATGTTAAATGAGGAGGGCACATGGGACTGCAGGAAACGATGCGGGCGCTTTCCGACCCGATACGGCGGGAGATTCTCAATCTTCTGAAGGAGGGAAGGCTGTCCGCGGGGGAGATCGTCGATCATTTCGAGGTGACGGGCGCGTCGATTTCGAGGCACCTGTCCGTGCTCAAGGATGCCGACCTGATCCGCGACAAGCGCGAGGGAAAATTCATCTATTACGAACTGAACGCGTCCGTGCTTGAGGAGATCATGCTGTGGATTGCGGAGCTGAAAGGAGACGGGGAGAAATGAAAGAACTGTTTAGAAAAAACAAATGGACGATGCTTGTATCATCGCTTGTGATTCTGCTGCCTGTAGTATTCGGACTGATTTTGTGGGATCGCCTGCCCGAGATGATGGCGGTGCACTGGGGCATAAACGGTGCAGTGGACGGATGGAGCTCGCCGCTTTTTGCGATCGTATTTCTGCCGCTGTTTCTGCTCGTTCTGCATTGGTTGTGCGTGCTGATCACGTGGAAGGACAACGCGAAAAACGACCAGAGCCGCAAAGTCCTCGGCATGGTGTACTGGATTCTGCCCGCGATCTCGCTCCTCACCGGTGCGATCATGTATGCGGTGGCACTCGGGTATTCGGTGTCTATGCTTTCGGTGATCTGGATCATTCTCGGTGCCACGTTTATCCTGATCGGCAATTACCTGCCGAAGTGCCGGCACAACCGTACGATCGGTATCAAAATCAAATGGACGCTTGCCAATGAGGAAAACTGGAACAAAACGCACCGCATCGGCGGGATCGTGTCCGTGGCGGCCGGTGTGCTGTGCTTTCCTGCAATCTTTTTGCCCATGTCGGCGTTTCCGATTGCGATGCTTGTGCTGATCGCCGTCTGCGTAGGCGTGCCGACGGTGTACTCGTACTGCCTGTATAAAAAACAGCTTCGCGAGGGTACGGCGACGAAAGCGGATTACGCGATGCCGAAAACAGATAAGAGAATCGGCTGGATTGCGGCGGTGTTCACCGGGTTGGTGCTCGCCTTCTGCGTTGTGCTCTGCTTCACGGGCGATATTGAGGTGACGTTCGATGACACCTCCTTTACGGTGGATGCGACGTATTACAGTGCACTTACCGTTTCGTATGCGGATATCGAATCGGCTGTGTATTTTGACGAGCCCGTCGGCGGTGTCCGTATCAGCGGATTCGGCTCGCCGCGTCTCTCGCTCGGCTGGTTTGAGCACGATGAGATTGGTTCGTTTACGAATTACAGCTACACAAACGCGCCGGCATATGTCCTTGTTACTGTTGACGGCGATCCGCTTGTCATCAGCCTCAAAGAGGCTTCAGATACAAAGGCATTTTACGAAGCTCTGTGTGCACGGATGGAGGGATAAAGAATGACAAATATCATTCAAACAGAGAAACTGACAAAATACTACGGCGGCGTTTGCGGCATAAAGGATCTTACGCTTTCTGTGAAAGAGGGGGACTTCTTCGGCTTTATCGGTCCGAACGGGGCAGGAAAAAGCACAACGATCCGTACCCTGCTCGGGTTGATTGCGCCGAGTGCGGGGAAAGCGGAGATTTTCGGTAAAGATATTTGCACGCACCGCACGGAGATTCTCGCCGATATCGGCTATCTTCCGTCGGAAACGGCGTATTACAGCGGAATGCGCGTAAAGGATCTGCTCACGTTCTCCGCCCGGATGCGGGGGATTGACTGCGAGGCGGAGGCGCGTGCTCTTTGTGAGCGGCTGATGCTGGATCCGTCACGCAAGATCCGTGAGCTTTCCTTCGGTAACCGAAAGAAGGTCGGTATCGTCTGTGCGCTGCAGCACCGACCCCGTCTGTGCGTACTCGATGAGCCGACAAGCGGACTCGATCCGCTGATGCAGCGGGAGTTTTACGAAATTCTGACAGAGCGGAACCGCGTCGGGATGACGGTGTTCCTATCCTCGCACGTTCTTTCGGAGATTGCACGCTACTGCCGCCATGCCGCCGTCGTCCGTGCAGGAGAGCTGCTTGTTTCCGACAGCGTGGAAAAACTCGGTCATACAGGTGTAAAACGGGTAACGCTGCGCGGTTTTTCCGGCGAGATCGGTCTGTCCGGGGCAAAGGATATCACCAAAGAAACCGATACTGTGCGCTTTTTGTACAGCGGCAGGGCGCAAGAGTTGATGCAGGCGCTCTCCGCGATGCCGTTTGACGACGTTACGGTGACGGATCCCGATCTTGAGGAAGTGTTTTTGCATTACTACACACAGGAGGAAGCGTAAATGAGCGTGTTTTTTCATGAACTGCGTCAAGGATGGCGGTCACTGCTGATCTGGACGTGCGCGATCTCCTTCATGCTCGGTGTATGCGTTTTGATTTATCCGGAGATGTCCTCCCAGATGGGGGAAATCAGCACGATGTTTGCCGATATGGGCGCTTTCACACAGGCGTTCGGTATGGATCAGCTGAATTTCGGTGAATTTATGGGGTATTTCGCCATTGAGTGCGGCAATACGCTCGGTCTCGGCGGGGCTTTGTTTGCTGCGATTTTGGGTGCGAGTGCCCTCGCCAAGGAAGAGAAGGAGCATACGGCGGAATTTCTGCTGACGCATCCGATCTCCCGTACACGGATCGTTTTTGAAAAGCTCGCGGCTGTTTTTGCGCAGATCGTGTTCTTGAATCTCGTTGTTGCCGCGGTATGTACGGCGGCGATCCTGCTCATTGGCGAGACACCCAAAGCGTCCGCAATCGCCCTGCTGTTCCTTGCGTATCTGCTTTTGGAGCTGGAGATTGCCGCGATCGCCTTCGCTCTGTCCGCATTCATGCGCGGCGGTGCCATGGGCGCGGGGATTGGCATGGCGCTCGGACTGTATTTTTTGAATATTGTTGCCAATCTCACCGAAGAGGCAAAGTTTCTCAAATATATCACGCCGTTTGCCTATACGGACGGAGCGAAAATTGTGTCTGACCTTGTCATTCCGCCGTCGTATCTCGCTGTCGGGATGGGCATTGCCGCCGTCGCCGTCCTTACCGCATTTTTGCATTACAGAAAAAAGGATATTGCGTGAAAAAAGGCTGTTGCACATAGATGCAGCAGCCTGATTTTTTGTGATGAACGACCGTTTGAGCGGCTGCGGCGGTGATCCTGTTATGCCGGAATAATAACCAATTGTAAATTCTTTCCGCAGGGGTTGATTTTTTGTGAAGAATGTGATATATTAATAGAAGTTAAAATATTAACTAAATTTAATAAAGCAAAAACATACGGTCAGGGCACTTTTTTCGACCGTTTGAAAGGAATCAGAGTATGCAGAATTATGTGCTGAGCACATCCTCTACGGCGGATCTTTCCCGCGAACATTTTCTTGCCAGAAATATTGAATACGTTTGCTTCCATTATTCGATGGACGGCGTGGAATATCCCGACGATCTCGGTGTGACGATGCCGATCGATGAATTTTATGCGAAAATGGTTGCGGGTGCAGACACGAAAACCTCACAGCTCAACGCAGGCGAATATATGGCGTATTTTGAAAAGTATCTCGCTGCGGGCAAAGATGTTCTTCATCTGACGTTATCCTCCGGCCTTTCCGGCTCGTATATGTCCGCATGCGCCGCAGCACAGACGTTGTCCGAAAAATATCCCGATCGCAAAATCCGCGTGGTGGACTCGCTTGGCGCTTCCTCCGGCTTCGGTCTGCTGGTCGATACGCTTGCCGATCTGCGCGATGAGGGCATGTCCTTGGACGATCTCGCCGATTGGGCAGAGGCGCACAGACTGGAGATGCACCACTGGTTCTTCTCCTCCGATCTGACGTTCTATGTCAAGGGCGGCCGTGTTTCCAAGACGGCAGGCGCTATCGGCGGTCTGCTCGGTATCTGCCCGCTTCTGAATATGGATAACGAGGGCCATCTGATTCCCCGTGAGAAGATCCGCCCGAAGAAGAAGGTTATTCGCCGTATTGTCGATATGATGAAGGAGCACGCAGTTGGCGGTACGGATTACAACGGCAAGTGCTACATCAGCCACTCCGCTTGCTATGAGGATGCCCGCGCCGTTGCCGATCTCGTTGAGGCGGAATTCCCGCATTTGAACGGCAAGGTCGAGATCAATAATATCGGCACCACGATCGGCAGCCACACAGGTCCCGGTACCGTTGCTCTGTTCTTCTGGGGCGATCCCCGCATTGACTGATTGTAATACGAGGTTGACATGAATCAGCTTGAGACAAAAGATTTGACGGCTGCGGATAGCGGCACGGATAAATTTCTGGACGTTGAGATGTTTGCCACCATGGTCAGAGGCGGTGCGGCACAGCTGCGCGCCAATGCCAAGGAGGTAAACGAGCTCAACGTGTTCCCGGTACCCGACGGCGATACAGGCGACAACATGAGCATGACGTTGGAGGGCGGTGTTGCCGCGCTGGAGGGCGTCCATTCGGACGATCTTGCGGCGGTTACGCAGAAGCTGTCCAAGGGTATGCTGCTCGGTGCGCGCGGAAACTCGGGCGTCATCCTGTCGCAGTTCTTTGCAGGCATGACGAAGGGATTCTCCAAATATAAAAAAGCGGACGCTACGGCGGTCGGTGAGGCGATGCAGGAAGGCGTCAAGCAGGCGTATGCGTCTGTCATCACGCCGACGGAGGGCACGATTCTCACCGTTGCCCGCGAGGCGGTCGCTTATGCGGTTTCCCGTATCAACGAGAAGAGCACGATCACCAGCCTGTTCTCCGATTTGATTAAAGAGATGTACAATTCTCTCCAGCGCACGCCCGATCTGCTCGCCGCACTCAAAGAGGCGAACGTAATCGACAGCGGCGGTGCAGGTCTGTTCTACATCATGCAGGGATTTTATAAAATCCTCAAAGGCGAGACGATCGAGGAGACGGAATCTCTTGTGCAGGTGAAGAATCCGACGGTCGATCTTTCCGCATTCACCGCGGATAGTGAGATGACGTACGGCTACTGCACGGAGCTGCTTCTCCAGCTTCTGAACGCACGGGTGGATACAGAGGCGTTTGACGTGAAGATCATCTCCGATTATCTTGCGACGCTCGGCGATTCCATCGTTGCATTCAAGACGGACAGCATCGTGAAGATTCACGTCCATACGCTCACGCCCGATAAGGTGCTCGCATTCTGCCGTCAGTACGGCGAATTCCTCACGGTGAAGATCGAGAACATGAGCGTGCAGCACAGTCAGGTGCTCACGGAGGAGAAAAAATCCCGCCCTATGAAGGATTACGGCACGGTTGCCGTTGCCGCGGGAGAGGGAATCGAGTCTCTGTTCAAACAGCTTGGTGTCGATGCGGTCGTCCACGGCGGTCAGACGCAGAATCCATCCGCACAGGATTTTCTTGCGGCGTTCTCCGAGGTCAACGCGCGCCATATCTTTGTCTTCCCGAATAACGGAAACATCATCATGGCGGCAAAGCAGGCGGCACAGCTGTATGAAAACGGTGAGGTTCACGTCATTGAGAGCAAGGATCTCGGACAGGGATACGCCGCGATCTCCGCTTTGAATTTTGAGTCGGACGATCCCGAAAAGATCACCGAGATGCTGACAGCATCCATGAATATCGTCACGACGGGCTGTGTTTCCACAGCGATCCGTGACGCAGAGCTGAACGGCGTGCATATCGAAAAGGATGACTACATCGGCTTTGCCGGAAAAACGATGATGGTATCCGAAAAGACGCTGCTTGCGGCGGCACAGAAGCTGATCGGAAGCATGAACGACGGCGAGGTTTGTCTCGTGACCGCGTTCGTCGGTAAGGATGCCGATCCCGAAACCGTATCGGATCTGGAAGACTGGATGGCAGAAGCGTGTCCCGATCTCGAATTTTACACGGTGGACGGCGGTCAGGAAGTGTATCCGTTCATCTTTGTAGTGGAATAAAGAAAAAACATCCCCAAAGCCTTGCGGCTGAGGGGATGCTCTTTTTTACACAAGACCCATGCAGATCTCGACAAGCAGGGCGACGACGACAACGAGCGCGGAGATGATGAATCCGTGCACCATCGGGCGGACGCCTGCTTTTTTCATGCCGGCGAACGAGGTGTTGAGTCCGATCGCGGCAAGCGCGCACACCATGAGAAATTTGCTCACGCGCTTCGTCATGCTGACAATGGCTGCAGGGATCGGGAAAACGCTTGCGACGGCTGCCATAGCGAGAAATCCGAGAATGAACCACGGGAAGATTTTGACGATGCTGAAATTTGCCTTTACCTCCTGCGCGTCCTTTGCGGCGGCGATGGCTTCTTTGCGCTTCAGGTGCATTTGGATGAGGGCAAAGACGATTACGGTCGGGATGATTGCCAGCGTGCGCGTCAGCTTGACCATCGTGGCGAAATCCCCCGCCGCTTCGGAGAAGGCGTATCCCGTCGCGACGACGGAGGAGGTGTCGTTCACCGCCGTGCCCGCCCAGAGTCCGAACGCCTCCGCCGACATACCCATCGCACGCCCCATGATGGGAAAGAGCACGATCATCGCCATATCAAAGAGGAACGTCGCGCTCATCGCGTAGGCGATATCGTTGTCATCCGCGTCAATGGTCGGTGCGATCGCGGCAATGGCAGAGCCGCCGCAGATGCCCGTACCCGCGGAGATGAGATTTGACAGCTTCCAGTTCAGCCCGAGCGCTCGTCCGATGAAGTATCCGCCGCCGAAGCAGGTGAGCAGGGTGAAGAACATCACCGAAAGCGACATTTTGCCGACGTTCAGCACCGTCGTGATATTCAGCGACAGACCGAGCAGGATGATCGCGAATTTCAGAATTTTCTTGGATGTGAATTTGATGCCCGGGCGAAGGACGTCCGGCTTTTTGATGACGGCGTTCAGAATCATGCCGATGAACATGGCGATGACGGCGGCACCGATTACGTGGATCGGCAAAAGGCTTTCCAGAAAGGTTGCCAGAGCCGCGATCAGTACGGACAAAACGATGCCCGGGATCATTTTCCAAACGGAAAGAAGAAAATTTTTCATAGTGTACTCCGATGATGTGATGTATGTATATTATAGCACAAATCCGGTAAAAAGGGAAGAGAAATGCGCATTTTCAGATAATCGCGGCGTATAGAAACAGGCATTTTTTAACGCGCGGCCTTCAAGTCCTTTTTCAAATAAAAGAAACAGCCAAACCTAAAGGCTTGACTGTTTCTTTTGGTGCGGGTAAAAGGACTTGAACCTTCACGAAGTTGCCCCCACTAGAACCTGAATCTAGCGCGTCTGCCAATTCCGCCATACCCGCATAAGGTACATTCTTTCGAACGCTCGATTATTATACCACACTCCGTGCCGCTTGTCAATACCGTTTTGCGATTTTTTTTGGAAATCTCTCTCGCATACCGGGTTTTTCCTGAAATCTTTTTTTCGGATCCTCTTGACAAAAGAACATCTGTTCTGTATACTATAAAAAGAACATTCGTTCGGGAGGCAGAGATGACGGAGAAAATTATCCTGCACTGTGATCTGAATAATTTTTTTGCGTCGGTCGAGTGTGCAAGGCGGCCGGAATTGCGCGGCGTACCGATTGCGGTCTGCGGCTCGGTGGAGGAGCGGCACGGGATCTGCCTTGCGAAAAACGAGGCGGCAAAAAAGCTCGGTATCCGTACGGGGGATACCGTTTCTGCCGTTTTGCGGAAATGCCCGCATGCGGTCATCACGCCGCCGCGGTACGGGGAGTACGATCGCTTTTCCCGCGCTGTTACGGCGATCTATGCGCGGTTTACCGATCAGATCGAGCCGTTCGGATGTGATGAGAGCTGGCTGGACGTCAGCGCCAGTACCCGTTTGTTCGGGGACGGACAGGCGATCGCGGAGCAGATTCGGGAGACGGTAAAGCGGGAGACGGGACTGACGATTTCCGTCGGTGTATCTTTTAATAAAATCTTTGCCAAATTGGGCAGTGATATGAAAAAGCCGGACGCGGTCACCTGTATTTCGCCGCAGACGTTCCGGACGACGGTGTGGCCGCTTCCCGTGCGGGAATTACTCGGTGTCGGACCCGCCGTGATGCGTACGTTGGATAAGCGGTGCATCCGTACGATAGGCGATCTTGCGAATACGCCGCTTTCCTCCCTCAGGCTGTGGATGGGGAAGGGCGGGGAAACGCTGTGGCATTACGCCAACGGTACCGACACCACGCCCGTGATTCCGCAAGCGGCAGCGGCACCGATTCAAAGCGTATCGCACGGCATGACGCCGCTTCGGGATATCCGGACGGATGAGGAGATGGCGGCATTCATTCTGGAGATGGCGCAGGAGGTCGGACAGCGCCTTCGCCGATACGGGATGACGGCGTCCGGTGTTCGGGTATCGGTGCGGAATACGCAGCTGCAAACCTCCGATTACCAAATGTCGCTCCCTCAGCCGACGGTTCACACGGAGACGATTGCTCGGGAGGCGACTCGCCTGTTTCGGGAGAATTACCGATGGGCATTTCCCGTGCGCTCTGTGTCTGTCGGCGTGTTCAAACTCAGTGATGCGGATGCGCCGACGCAGCTCGATCTGTTCGGTGAGTCCGAGGAAGAATTGCAGGCAGATCGTCTGGACGGAGTGATGGATGCCGTTCGGACGCGGTACGGTGCGCACAGCATTACCAGCGCTTCCTATCTCACCCTAACGGAAACGAACGACGCTATATTAGACAAGAGCAGAAAATGGAACCCGGCGTATTCGCTCGGCACACGGGAGCGGGGAAGAAAATAAAAAACGCGGATCCCTCATCGGGCATCTGCGTTATCGGCGGCGGTAGATTGTGAAGGAAACGGCGGCACAGATCGCGGCAAGCAGCAGTGAAAGCTCGGCAATCGGAAGCGGTGCAGCCGTTGGTACGGTGACGAAATCGGCGGCAAGAACAGAGACGGTAAACAGCGCGCAGGGGAGAAGACCTGCCGCGAACAGGCAAAGATGTCTCATAATAGGCAATTGCGGAAAACCGCCTCTCCTTTCCGAACGGATGAAAAACTGCATATAGTATAGCAGACTCTCGGCAAAAAATCAATAGAAAGGATGAAAATCGCCAAAGTGTGTTACGGAGTGCATTGTATTCTGAACGACGATATGCTATAATTAAAGAAAATGTTAGGAGTAATGCATATGTTTAACAATATCGGTGGAAAAATCAAAACTTTAGCAAAGGTGCTTTGTTGGACAGGGATTATATTGTCGATACTTGTGGGGAACAGACGGATGGCGAATGATGAAATAGTGGGGTTGCTGACAGCGGTAATCGGGGCATTTTTATCGTGGATTTCGTCATTCGCTTTATATGGATTTGGAGAATTGATCGTGAAAACGACGGAAATTGCAGAAAAAATTAACTGCTTGTTCGTTGACGAGGATGATTATTCGTATGAATTCGATGAACAGCAAGACGAGGAACAAGCGGCTTACTGTGAAACGGATACACAGGAAGGTATGAACCAAGGCTCATCTTTTATTAATATAGAGCAAGCACCTTTGAAAAAATAAAGGATTGTTCTCATGTTGATGAGAGAGGCGTGCAAGTAAATGGTGTGTCAATTTTGTTTCTCGGTGTCAACAGCTGTGAAGTTTATTATCATATAAACCGAACGAGAAGAAACGGTATTTTTCCTCCACGGCAGTCTTGTACATCGAGACGAGGCCTGTGCTGAGCAAAACACCGCCGATAATATCCGTAAACCAATGTACTCCCGAGATCAGCCTGCATATCACCATCAGAACGGTAAAAGCGGCAATCAGGACGGACATACACTGTCTTAATGTAGCGTTTTTGATGCGTGCGCGCAATTGCATTTCGATTGTCGGCATTACGCACATGATAAGTAGGGTGGTCGAGGAGGGATAGGAGGCTTCAAGTATTCCCTCGATCAGTACAGGTCTGTAGTTGACAACAAATATTTCAAATAAAACGTATACGGCCATTACAGCGAGATAAAATCCGCCGAGAAGAAGGAGATCCGGGTCCACTGCCCGAAGTCTTTTTCGCCGGATCCACTGTATAAGACCAATGACGGCGAAAACAAGCACGCATACGACAGGCACCAAGCCTGCACAGTCCGTAATCGTGTACAGGGACATATGCACCCCTGTGAGAGTGTGTACAAAACTGTTCAGTGCGGCAAATCCGACGGCGCTCCCCTGCGGTCCGATTGGACGGACATCAATAAAAGAAACCGATACCGTCCAAACCGCAAAAGCTGCAAGCAGGCATGCCGCCGTGAAAAAAAGCTTTTTTCCGTTTGTTTTCATTTCTGTGAATCCTTCCTTTTGTATCGTGGCTTTCGCCCGGATACATTGTAGCAGAAGGCAGAAATAACGGCAAGAAACGCTTCGTCACATCGGTGACACGGTTGGTGTCATGGCTGTTTTATCAGCACAAGAGCTTTGATTATCAGCAAAATAAACGTAAACACAGCGGCATACGGCTGCATACTGATGATAAAAAGGAGTGAGGCGGCGGTGCCGAATACAAAGGAGATTTTCGTTTTGTTTTTTTGCCAGAAGAGGATCTGACAGTTTTGCATAGCGAGTGTTAGGATGCCCAAAAGCGTTATTCCGATTACTGCGGTGAAAAACAGGATTTTCAAATACGGCTGTGCTCCGTGCAGGAATAAAAGGGAGGTCGCTTGGAGCAGTCCGTCTGCTTTTCCGGCAAAGAACGGCAGGAAAAGAAGCATAGCGGCACTTGCGTCAAGCAACCCGAATACCAGATTGTGAATTCGGATTCTTTTCTGGCGGGAATCTTCTTCGGCAATTGTCAAAATTTCCTCGCCGGATAGAAGATCGTCTACCGTTACGGAGAAGAAATTTGCGATTGCTTTCAGCGAATCTATGTTGGGATATCCTCTGCCTGATTCCCATTTGGAAACGGCGGTGCGGGAAACGTAAAGGGCTTGTGCAAGGTCTTCCTGCGTGAGCCTTTTTTGCTTTCTTAATTCCTGCAATTTTTTATTAAATTCCATGACAGGCGTTTTTTGCATCCTTTATTGAATAAACATCGCGTCTCCGAACGAGAAGAAACGGTATTTTTCCTCCACTGCGGTCTTATACGCGTTCAGCATCCGCTCTCTGCCTGCCAATGCGGAGACGAGCATTAGAAGAGTGCTCTTCGGCAGATGGAAATTCGTAATCAGCGCGTCCGTGATCTTGAATTTGTAGCCGGGGTAGATGAAGATGCCCGTGTCGGCGGATACGGCGTGCAGGATGCCGTTTTCATCCGCCGCGCTCTCCAGCGTACGACAGGATGTCGTGCCGACAGCGATCACGCGTCCGCCGGCTGCCCGTCTTTCGTTGATGATCCGCGCGGACTCTTCCGTGACGGAGATGTACTCCGCGTGCATCTCGTGATCGGCGAGCTTGTCCTCCTTGACGGGGCGGAACGTGCCGAGACCCACATGCAGCAGCACGGGCACGACAGCGCATCCTTTCGCGCGAATGCGGTCGAGCAGCTCGGGCGTGAAATGCAGTCCCGCCGTCGGTGCCGCAGACGATCCCTCGTGACGGGAATATACCGTCTGATACCGTTCGGGATTCTCCAGCCGTGCCGTGATGTACGGCGGCAAGGGCATTGAGCCGAGCCGATGCAGTGCTTCGTAGACCGTTTCGCACTCCGCTTTGTCGGTGATGAAGCGGACGATGCGGCAGCCTTCCTCCCCGATCCCCTCGATTTTGGCTTTCAGAAATCCCGTGCCGAACGACAGAACATCGCCTGGACGCGCCCGCTTGCCGGGACCTGCGAGTGCTTCCCAGACGTCGTTCTCGCGCTGTTTGAGCAGAAGCAGCTCCACCGGCGCGTCACTTTCCGATGGCGTGAGGATGCCCTCGGCGGTCATTTTCATCTCCCGTGTGCCAATGATGCGGGCAGGGAGTACGCGCGTATCATTGATGACGAGCACGTCCTTGGGGTTGAGATAGTCGATGATATCGCGGAAAATTGCGTGGCTGACCGTATCCGCCGCGCGGTCGATCACCATCAAGCGGGAAGAATCGCGCGGCTCTATGGGCGTCTGCGCGATGTAGGATTCGGGAAGATCGTAATCAAAATCGGACAGAGTGAGGTCGGTTTTGGGAAGTTCGTTCTTTATCATGGATGATATGGCGTCCTTTCGGCGGAAATTTCGCGTATGTTTGTGATACCTCTTGACATACGCGGGAAAATATGTTACTATATTTTCGTACAGGACAGGATGTCCGTACATAAAATGAAGATAGAGGTGCGTTTCCGATGAGTACGCGCGGGTAGGCAGTCCGTTGCCGATGATCCGTGCGGAAAGGCGAGGAATGCCGAGGTGCGTGCGCGCGGACCGCGTACGTGTCGGGACAGTTTGGCGAAAGCGGCTGTACTGTCACTTCAGTTTAGGCTGTTGTGGGGCGCTATCTGTGTATTAACGTGGCAGGTGCCATGCTTATATTATAGTACACAGAAAGCCGGTTTTCAAGCCGGTTTTTGTTATACCATGAAGAGCCGGAGAAAAAATTTACTTTTTCAGAGGTGTGTTATGGGAACTTTTCAGAAGAAAATCGTTTTTGATGGCGCGGCGACCGCGCTTGTCACTCCGTTTAAGAACGGGCAGGTCGATTACGATGCGTTCGGTCGCCTGATCGACTGGCAGATCGCGGGCGGGATCGATGCGCTCGTTGTCTGCGGTACGACGGGCGAGGGCTCGACGCTTACCGATGAGGAGCACCGCGAGTGCCTCCGCTATTCCGTGGAGCGTGCGGCAGGCCGTGTGCCGATCGTTGCCGGTACCGGCTCCAACGATACGGACTATGCGATCGAGCTTTCGAAATATGCGTGCGAGGTTGGATGCGACGCGCTTCTTCTTGTTACACCGTATTACAATAAGGCGACGCCGAAGGGGCTGATTAAGAGCTTCCTCGCAGTCGCAGACGCAACCGATAAGCCGATCATTCTTTACAACGTGCCGTCCCGTACGGGCGTGAATATTCCCCTTAAGGTGTATAAGGAGCTTGCCAAGCACGAGCGGATTGTTGCAACGAAGGAAGCGTCCGGCAATCTCAGTGCGATCGCGGAGATCCGTGCGGAGCTTGGTGACTCGCTTGCTGTCTACAGCGGCAACGATGATCAGATCGTGCCGATCATGTCGCTCGGCGGACGCGGTGTTATCTCTGTTCTCTCCAACGTGATGCCGAAGGAAACGCATGATATGTGCCGTTTCTGCCTCGATGGGAATTACAAATCCGCGGCGGATCTGCAGCTTCGTCTGCTCAAGCTCATCAATTCGCTGTTTATTGAGGTCAATCCGATTCCGGCGAAGACCGCGTGCGGTATGATGGGGCTTTGCTCCGATGAGATGCGTCTCCCGCTCTGCGAGATGGAGGACGCGAACCGCGCCGTGCTTGAAGCCGCTATGCGCGAGGTTGGGCTCATCAAATAATTTTACGATAAGGAATCCGATCTTCGATCGGGAAAATACAGGATGAAGAACATACTTGTTTCGGGGTGCGGCGGCCGTGTCGGTACGGCGATCGTCACCCGTATTGCCGCGAGTGCGGACTGCCGTGTCATCGCCGGCATCGATATTCAGGCAGAGAGCGTCGGCGCACGGTACGATTTTCCTGTGTACGCGTCCATTGACGAGTTTGACGGGAAGGCGGACGTCGTGATCGACTGCTCGCACCATACTGCGGCGATTCCGCTGCTTAAATACTGTACGGAGAACCGTGTTCCTGCCGTGATTGCCACGACGGGACACAACGAAGAGGAGACCGACGCGATCCGCGCGGCATCGGCTGTCATTCCCGTGATGTATTCGCGCAATATGTCGCTCGGTATCAATCTCCTTTTGGAGCTTGTGAAGAAGGCGGCGGCAACGCTCGGCGCGGATTTCAATATCGAGATTGTCGAGCAGCATCATAACAAGAAGCTCGACGCACCCAGCGGTACGGCACTCATGCTTGCGGATGCCGCCAAATCGGTGCGCGAGGACAGCGAATACGTCTATGATCGCCATGCGGTGCGCCGTGAGCGCGGGGAGAACGAGATCGGCATCCACAGCGTGCGCGGCGGTACCATCGTCGGCGAGCACGAGGTCATTTTTGCAGGTCAGGACGAAATCGTCCGAATCTCGCACAGCGCGTACAGCCGCGATGTATTTGCAACGGGGGCGGTTCGCGCCGCACTCTATCTCGCGGACGTCGGCCGTGTCGGCATGTATACGATGTCCGACATGATCGCGGATGGAAAATAATCAAACAAAATGGCTTGAGACGAAACATCTCAAGCCGTTTTTGTTTAGCGCTTGATTTCGGTAAAACCGATCTTGCGGCGAACCTTGGACATCGTGCGGAGTGTGTCGTGCGCCGCCTCTGCCGCGCCCTTCGCCATCACTTCCTCAAGATATGCCTTGTCTGCCATCAGACGGTTGAATTCCGCCTGAACCGGTGCGAGCGCATCTGCACAGGCCTCGCCGACGGCAGCCTTGAAATCGCCGTAGCCGCGGCCGTCAAATTCACGCTCGATCTCCTCGGGCGTCTTTTTGGCAAACGCGCCGTAGATGGACATCAGATTCTCGATCGCCGCCTTACCCTCGCCGCGTCTGACCTCACAGCCGGAGTCGGTGACGGCACGCTTGAATTTTCTCAGTATGACATCTTTCGGATCGAGAATACGCACGACAGCGTTCTCGTTTTCGTCCGATTTGCTCATTTTCTTTGTCGGATCGGCAAGGGACATGACGCGTGCTGCCGCTTTCGGGATGAATCCCTCAGGAACAACGAACGTGTCGCCGTAGATGCCGTTGAAGCGCGTGGCGATGTCGCGTGCCAGCTCCAGATGCTGCTTCTGATCACTGCCGACAGGAACCAGCTCCGTCTGATAGAGCAGGATGTCCGCCGCCATCAGGGCAGGGTAGGTGAAGAGACCCGCGTTGATGTTGTCCGCGTTCTTGGCACTCTTGTCCTTGAACTGCGTCATGCGCGAAAGCTCACCGAACATCGTGTAGCAGTCAAGGATCCAGCCGAGCTCCGCATGGGCGGAAACGTGGCTCTGCGCGAACAGGACGTTCTTTTCGGGATCGAGACCGCACGCCATATACAGCGCAAGCGTCTCGTAGGTGCGGCGGCGCAGCTCCGCGGGATTCTGACGAACCGTGATCGCATGGAGATCCACGACGCAGTAGTAGCATCGGTACTGCTCGGAAAACGTCGGGAAATTCTGAATTGCGCCCAGATAGTTGCCGATCGTCAGCATACCGGAGGGCTGAACGCCGGAGAATACAACTTTTTTATCTTTATACATTGTTACAGATCCTTTTTCCAGTCTTTCCTTACATTATACCGCAATCTTACCGAATTGTCAACGGTGGGGAGAAAATCCGGAAAAATGTAAAAAAATTCTTGACATTTGATACAGATATGTTATAATGAGTATGCTACACAGCTTAATATGCGGCTTTTGGCGGATGTGTATTTTTGCCCTTTTTTAACTATAGGTAAAAATGCATTCTCTGCTTTTTCGCGTTCGTCAAAAATCGCTTAAAAGTTGTGTAGCAGCAGTCGGAGGTGCGTTTTTCGGTGCGTCTCCGATTGAGGCGCACTTTTTTATTTTTACCGATTGCTGGAGGTGGCACATGCGGTGCTTTTGAGCGAGAAACGGCCGACTCTCTCCGATTCACCGTGCGGAATACAGTAATACTTACAAAAAAACAAAGCGATTGGCGGGAAAATATGTAAAATCTCTTGCAAAGTTTTTCGCTGTATGCTATAATGAATCTGCGGCACAAGTGAATATTTTTTCCGTATTTTTGGGAAAATACTTTGGCAAAAAGTGTTTTCTCTCTTTGCTCATCCCAAAATTCGGAAAGAGCTTGTGTCGCAACAATGAGGGATGACACCTTTGCAGTGCGTCCCGTTTGGGGCGCGCTTTTTATTTTATAAGGAAGAGGGTACTCGCTGAACAAACACCTGTACGCACATCAACACGAATCATTCTATTTGAGGAGAAAACAATGAAAAAACGAATTCTTTCCTTCGGTATGGCCATTCTGCTCTCTGTGGGCGCGGTTGTTCCGGCTTTTGCGGATGATCTGGCTCCGGAGATCTCGGCGCTCGATATGGTCGGCACGACGGATCTGTCCGATACAGCAGACCTTCCCGATACAGCAGCTCCGATAGCCGCTGCTGCCTCCGGTACGTGCGGAGAAAATCTCACGTGGACGCTCGAAAACGGTACGCTGACAATCTCCGGCACGGGCGCGATGGACGATTATTGGACGACTAACAGACCGTGGGAAGCGTATCATGCTTCCGTTACGAGGATCGTGATTAAAGAGGGCGTTACGACGATCAGCTCACGTGCGTTTGCGAATCATATATCTTTGAAGCAGGTCGATATTCCGTCCACTGTTGCTCTGATCGGACGGGAGGCGTTCCGTTTTTGTCTTGCTCTTGAGAGTGTGAACGTTGCCGCCGGCAGCGCGCACTTTTTGAGTGTGGACGGCGTGCTTTTCGATAAATATCAGAGAGTACTGTACCGCTATCCTTCCGCCAAAGCGGATACGTCGTACACGGTTCCGTCTACGGTCAGGACACTGGAGAATTTCGCATTCGAGTGGGCTACAAACCTAACAAAAGTGGTTTTGAACGACGGTCTGGTGTACATCGGCGAAGATGCGTTTGCGTCATGTTCCGACCTTTCGGACATCACGATTCCGAATACTGTGATAGATCTCGGTGCCGGTGCGTTTTCTCACTGTGACGCTCTTGTAAGCATGGATATTCCCGCAAGTGTAGAAACGATGGGATATGCTGTGTTCGCTCACTGTACCTCTTTGGTTAAGGTGACGTTTTACAGCAAAACGACCGAGATTCTTGAGAGCACATTTGAGGGAACGACGCCCGGATTTATGATCTACGGATATACCGGCTCCACCGCTGAGGCATACGCTAAGGCGAACGGCCATACGTTCTTCGCCATGGATTCGGACGATAATCCGCCGGAAACGGTTGCCACAGGTACGTGCGGTGAGGATCTTTGGTGGGTGCTTGACAGCGAGGATACGCTTACGATTACCGGCACGGGTGCGATGGATAACTGGGACCCGACAGGTGCGCCGTGGTTTGCTTACAAGGATCAGATAAAAGCGGTCGTGATAGAGGAGGGTGCTGCAAGCATCGGCGATCATGCATTCTATCAGTTCAGTGCGATGACTACCGCTTCGATACCGGAGGGCGTTACCACAATCGGTACGTATGCGTTTGGCACGTGCCCGTCTCTTCTTAAGATCGAGATTCCGTCCAGTGTGACGCATATCTATTTCGGCGCGTTTGCTCCCTGTACGTCTCTGAAAACTGTCACGTTTGCTGACGGCGCACAGACACTTACCATTGACGATGCGGCGTTCCAGCACTGTATTGCCCTGGAGAGCGTACAGCTTCCCGGCGGTCTTACGAGTATCGGGGACTGGGCGTTCAACGGATGCAAAGCCCTGAACGGCGTGGTGCTGCCGCAGAAACTTATGACGATTGAGCCGTTCGCGTTCTTGAACTGTACTTCTTTGACAGGCATAGACATTCCGGCAAGCGTGACAAGCATCGGCGGTAACGCCTTTTACGGATGCACGGCGCTTGAGGACGTAAAAATTTACAACAAATCGGCTTTTCTGGGAACGTATATTTTCTCGGCGTCTACGAATCTTCTGACGATCAGCGGATATGCCGGCTCCACTGCCGAGACGTATGCCGAGCAGCACGGATACCCGTTCCGTGTTCTGACGGTTCCGGTGACCGTTGCCTCCGGCACGTTCGGTACTCTCACATGGACGCTGGATAACGATGGTCTTCTGACCGTTTTGGGAGACGGAGCCATGCCGGATCTTGCTTCCATGTATTCGTCTCCGTGGAACGGTTACCGCGCGTACGTGAAAAAAGCTGTCATCGGAGACGAGGTGACAGGCATTGGTTCCTATGTCTTTTACGGGCACGATGCACTCTCCGAGATCACCCTTGGCAAGAGCGTGAAGCGCATCGGCTATCAGACGTTTGCCAACTGCACGGCTCTGCCCGAGATTACCCTGCCTGCTGCTGCCGATACGGTCAGCTATAACGCTTTTGTCGGATGCACCTCCCTGGAAAACATCCTTGTCTCTGCCGATAATACTGCCTATGCGAGTGCGGATGGTGTTTTGTTCAGCAAAGACGGCACTGTACTGTATCTCTATCCAAGCGGCAAAACAACGCTGGGATACAACGTTCCGGATGGCGTAAAAATGATCGGCGATTACGCCTTTGCGCACGCGATTCATCTCGCTGCCGTCTCGCTGCCTGTCACTGTAACGGATATCGGCACGTATGCCTTTTCCGGCTGTACGAATATGCACGCATGCAGCATGGGCGGCCATGTGACAAGTATCGGGGACTATGCGTTCTATAACTGCACAAAGCTTTCCTCGATCAATCTTTCCTCTGCGATCACGTCTCTCGGCGCATATGCGTTTGCAAACTGTGCGTCGCTCCCCTCTGTCAAGATTCCTGACGGCGTGACGGAGATCGCCGACCATCTGTTCTACAGATGTACATCTCTTGCCTCGGTGACGCTTTCCGAGAACGTATCGTCCGTCGGCGCGTACGCGTTTTACGGCGCAAGTGCCTTGACGGGTCTGTACCTTCCCGCCGCTGTGACGGAAATCGGCGTGAGTGCGCTGGATAAGTGCCCGTCGCTTGCGAATATTTCGGTTGACGTCGGAAGTACGAGCTTTTCGAGCGTGGACGGCATCCTGTTCAACAAGGCACAAACGGTGCTGTATCTGTATCCTCTCGGAAAGACTGCTGCGGCTTACACGATCCCCGCTACTGTGACGGAGATCGGTGCGGGCGCTTTCAAGGATTGCAAAGTACTGACGGAAATCGTGCTTCCGAGCGCTCTCAGAACGATCGGTGAGGGCGCGTTTGCCGACTGTGACGGTCTGACCTCCGTTGAGATTCCGGCGGCTGTTGAGACGCTTGAAAGCTATGCGTTCGCATACTGCGACAATCTGCTTTCCGTCACGGTTCCTGCCTCCGTGACCTTGTTTGGCGATTACGCCTTCGGTGCGTGCACCAAACTGAGAAAGGCAGTTCTCGAAACGAGAATGGCAGAGTTTGGGGAGGATGTCTTCCTCTTCGCCTCCGGACTGTTCGTGATGTACGGCTATGCCGGTACCACGGCGGAGACGTATGCGGAGGACCACCTGTATACTTATATGTATATTGGTGCGCAGGCACTGCCGGAGAGCGTACTCTTCGGAACGCCGGTCATTGACGGTCGGGCGGATGCCTTGTATTCCTCCTCTGTGCGCGTTACGTTTGACGGCACGCCGTCCAAAAACGCATTCAGAGAGGAGAGCGCGTGGGATGATGCCGCGGTTACTACATACGCGCTGTATGACGATACGTACGTGTATCTCTGCGCCGTCGTTACGGATAACGATGTCGTACAGCCGGACGCGTCCTATTATCAGAAGTGGAATGCCTATGGTATCGACGGCGTGGAATTCCGCCTTAATTTTGCGGACTGCGCGGATACCTCCAAGCAGTTCAAGGTTACAGTGGATGCGCACGGCGTGAATGCGTTCACTATCCAGCCGACGATTTGCGATATCACCGGCGTGCTGTATGAGACCTCGCTTACAAGCGACGGATATATCATCGAGATCGCCGTGCCGCACAGTACGAATGAGAACAATCAGCTTCTGGATGCCGGCGCGCTCGGCTTCAATATGTGGCTGGTCGATCTGCAGGCATCGGCGGCAGGCGCGGCAAGTCCCGTGCAGTGGACGGATTTCTATATGTACGGTATGGATTTCGGCTACGGCAACGGCGTCGCGGCTCCGTTTGCACTCAGTGAGGAGGAAGCCGACGAGCCGCCCGCCCCGGAACTGCCGGAGGGAAGTGTGCTGATCGGTACGCCCGAAATCGACGGTGTACTTGATGCGGCGTACAGTGAATCTCTTTCCGTCACGTTTGACGGTACGCAGGAAAATAACGCTTTCAACACACAGAGCGCGTGGGATGATGCTACGGTTACTACATACGCGCTGTATGACGACGCGTACGTGTATCTCTGTGCTGTCGTTACGGATAATGACGTTGTAAAGCCGGCGGAGTCACACTACACCAAGTGGAACGCCAACGGCATTGACGGTGTGGAGTTCCGCCTGAACTTCGGTGACTGCAATGATTCGTCCAAGCAGTTCAAGATCACGGCAGACGCGCACGGACTCGTGAAGAGCAACGGCGCAGGCTCCGGCAACGGATGCTTCACGATCCAGCCGGATCTTTGCGACATCAGCAAAGTGATCTGCAAATCCACGCTGACGGCGGACGGTTATATCATTGAGATCGCTGTACCGCACAGCACGAATGAGAACAATCAGCTTTTGGATGCCGGCGCGCTCGGCTTCAATATGTGGCTGATCGATCTGCAGGCATCGGCGGCAGGCGCGGCAAATCCCGTGCAGTGGACAGATTACTACATGTACGGAATGGATTTCGGCTACGGCAACGGTGTCGCGGTTCCGTTTGCGCTCAGCAGTGAATCCGCTGAGGAGGAAATTGAGAAATTCGCAATGAGCGGTGCATCGATGACGCTCGGTAACGAGCTGTCCCTCAGCTTCTTCTTCCCGGTAGCTAAGATTCCGGCAGGCGAGGAATGCTACGTAGTCGTAACGAAGGAATACGCAGACGGCAGAGCAGACGTAACC
>JAFTUH010000071.1 GCA_017466375.1 Clostridia bacterium
GTTCTCGAAATTATAAAGATACGCGGCGGCGGCGTGTGAAATCTCCGGCGGCTCAGCAGCATGTACGGGAGCCGCAAACGCAAAAAACGGCAAAAGAAGCGTGATCGCCGTCATACAAACGGCAAGCACACGCACGGTCTTTTTCCTCACAGCTTCTCCTCCTTCCGCGCAGGGATGGGATGCTTCGCAAAATATGCGCGCGTATCGCGGACGTCCTGCTCAATGGCGGCTTTGAGCGCCGCGACAGAGGAAAACTTCCGCTCCTCACGCAATCGGAAACAAAAATCGACACGGACGGTCTGCCCGTACAAATCGCCGTCAAAATCAAGAATATGCGTCTCACAGTTGACGGCATCTCCATCGGAAACAGTCGGACGCGTGCCTACATTGGCGGCGGCTTCGTACCGCTGTCCGTCCACGGTGCAGATACAGGCATAGATGCCGCGTGCGGGCACGATATGCCCGTCGGGAAAGGTCTGATTCACAGTCGGCAGACCGATCGTATGGCCGATGCGGTTGCCGTGCAGAACGGGCAGGCACACGGAAAACGGGCGTCCAAGCAAAGCGGACGCCTCCTCCATATCCCCTGACTTGACCGCCAGACGGATACGCGTCGAGGAGATCGGCTCACCGCCCATCATCACGGACGGCACGACCGAAAGCAGAATTCCCTCTTTTGCGAGAAGATCGCCCAGCAGTGACACGTCCCCTGCCCTGCCTTTGCCGAAGCGGAAATCCTCTCCGCACACGACGGCGGCACAGCGGAGTGTGTGCACAAGATACTCCCGCACAAACGTCTCGGGAGAAAGACCGCGCACGCAGTCGAATTCCTCGAGCACAGCGGCACGGATGCCCGCCTCGGCAATAAGACGCAGCTTCTCCGGTATCTCCGTAAGCACGGGCGTCACCGAGTTTTTCGCCAGAGAGGTAAACGTCCACACCGCCGGGATACAGTCCGGGATTCCCGCCGCAAGCGCACACGCCTCCAAAAGCAGCCGACGGTGTCCGAGGTGAACGCCGTCAAAATTGCCCAGCACGACGGCAAGCGGACGGTCGGGCAGTGCGGCGACCGTCATCTCGGGCAGCAGATAATTCGTCATGATACCGATTCGCTCAAATGCCGGTCTCAGTCGACAAAATTAAACTCATCCTTGAACTTCTCCTTGAAGATGGCAAAGACGGCGTTCAGTGCAGCCTCGTCCTCAACGCCGACATAAGATTCCTCATCCTCGTCGTCACTCTCTTCCACTTTCAGAATGACAACCTCATCGTCCCCCTCGCTGCCCTCCTCGGGAAGAAGCACGATGTATTCCTCTTTTTCATATTCAATCAGATCAAGAAACTCAAAAACGACGTCGTTTCCGTCCTCGTCCTTCAGCGTGATTCTGTTATCCAGATCGTCCTCAAATTCTACGTCAAATTCATTGATGTTTTCCATCGTTTTATCTCCTTATATACAATTTTCTGTTAATCCCGTTTTACAGGACCTTGATCGCAAACAGCGGGCACACCCGCGAGCAGTATCCGCAGAGCACGCATTTCTCAGCCGAAACGACGGCATGTCCGTCCGTAACGGCAAGCGCTCCCTGCGCACAGCGGCGAACGCACGCACCGCACCCCTCGCAGTAATCCTCGATATGAAGATGCCGCGTCTTTTTCCGCAAAACGGCATCCGCCTCAAGGGGAAACGACCGGCTGTCAAAATACGCAATGTTCGCGTCGATCTCCTCCTCGGACTGCATCCCGACGGCGACCGCGTCGATATACGGCTGATCGAGCGCAAAATCAAACGCCGCCGCCGCATCACGAAACAGATGACCGCCGCCGAGCACCTTCATGGCAAAGGTACCGATCCCAAGCGCATACGCGTCGGCAACTGCTGCCTGCATCTGTGCGATCGTGCCGTCGGCAATGCCGTAGCCGCTCCGGTTGAAGATCGGATGAATCACGTCGAGTGGAATGCCGCGCCGGTGCAGCTCGATCACCCCGCGCACGGCGGCGATATGGTGCATCGATGCACCGACCGCACGGATGATCCCGCGCGCTTTGCATTCAAACAGGTACTCCAAAGCCTCGCGATGTCCGCGCAAGGTCTCGTAGCTCTCCTGCTCGTGCAGCATGAAAATATCGATCACGTCCCGATTCAGCTCCCGCCGCGCCTGCTCGACCGCCTCGATTGCCATCTCCCGCGTATACGCGTACGTTTTCGTCGAGATGACGACATCATCCCCCCCGTACAGCTCGAGCGCACGGCGGATCAGCGGATAGTTCTCGTAATACTGCGCGGTATCGGTGAAACGTATCCCCTTTGAGAACGCGTAGGCAAGGACCTCCGCCGCCCTCTCGGGAGGCAGATTCGCCTGCACGGGGCTGACCGTGAGCGAGCCGATGCAAAGGCGGGAAACGGTAAGACCCGTCCCCCCCAGCGTTATGTACTGCATCAGATGCCCAGGTACACGCGGAGCAGCGAGCTCATCAGCTCATCACGGTCAATGCGGCGGATGAGGCTGCGGGCGTTTTTATAGTTGGTGATATAGGTCGGATCCTCGGAAAGTATGTATCCCACGATCTGGTTGATGGGGTTGTAGCCTTTTTCGTTCAGCGCTTCGTAGACGGCGGTAAGCGTCGCCTGGATCTCACGGTCTTTTTCGTCGCGGATCGAAAAGGTTATGGTTTTGTCTTTGTCAAGATTCGGCATGTTCGTATCCTTTCCTCTTACAACTCGAATCCGATTACGGATTCCCATAATATATTATACCCGTATTTTTTGCAAAATGCAATAGAAACGGACGAACTGACAGAATTTTTGTTCGCAAAATCGGATTTCGGCAGAACATTTTTGAAAAAAAGCCCGCTTGCCATTGACATTATGCCCATAAATGTGGTATAATTGTGTCAAGCATTTGGACAATACATCCATTTGTGCATATTTACACACAAATTTCGGCGGAGAGGCGGCGTTTTGTTGAAATTATGAAAAAAATCATCGTCACCTCCGCCAAAGGCGGCATTGGCAAGTCCACGGCAGCTCTTGGAATCGCCGCAGCGCTGGCTGAGACGGGACACCGCACACTGCTCGTCGACTGCGATATCGGCAACCGCTGTCTCGATCTGATGACGGGGTTGGAGGATCGCGTTCTGTACGACCTCGGCGACGTCGCAAGCAATCGGTGCACGGCAGAACAAGCCCTCCTCTCCCCCGAGGGGATGGAGAATCTCCGTTTCTGTGCCGCGCCGCTCAGAGCAGATGCCCCAATGGAGGCATACACCGACGCGCTGTGCCGACTTACACAAGCAGCCGATGCCGAGTACGTCCTCTGCGACACGGCAGGAACGGGCGCTACCGTGCAGGCAATCGCGAAAGGATTCGCCGACGGCGCACTGGTGATCGCCACGCAGCAGCCGGCATCCATCCGTTCCGCGGAGTACACCGCCACCCTGATGCGTGAGTGGGGGGAGCTTCCTTGCCTGCTCGTCATCTCGATGTTCGAGGAATACGCCGCCGCGGACGGGATCCGTGCAGGGCTTCTCGAGATCATCGACAAGACGCACATCCGCACCGTGGGCGTCATTCCGCGCGACCGCGCACTGCTTCTTGCACAGGAAGCAGGCAGACTGCCGGACGCCAAAGGACGCGCCGCACGCGCCATGAAAAACATCGCCGCCCGTCTGACGGGAGACGACGTTCCTCTGTTCACCGGAATCCGGGGAATCAAAACAGGAAAAGTACTGTGATCCACAGTCATACACCGCATATCCGCCCAATGAGAACAAACAGGAGACACCGAGACTATGGAAATTGCTTTGATCGCTGATGACACCAAAAAGGAACTTATGACGCAGTTCTGCATCGCTTACTGCGGCATTCTAAGTAAGCACAACCTCTGTGCCACGAGCACAACGGGTAAATATATCGAAGAAGCTACGGGACTGCACGTAGAGAAACTGCTCTCCGGCACACACGGCGGCGAGCAGCAGATCATGTCGCGCGTATCCTACAACGAGATCGATGCGCTGATCTACTTCCGCAGCACCGCGCCCGACGTGTTCTATAAGGAAGAGGAATACAATCTCCTCCGTATGTGCGATATCCACAACGTCCCCGTTGCCACGAACATCGCCATGGCGGAGATCCTCGTGTGCGCCGTCGATCGCGGAGACCTCGACTGGCGCGAGATCGTCAATCCGAAATCGGATTACAACCGCCGCCGCCGCGGTCTGAGCGAATGATGGCACAGATCAAAACAAAAAAGAACGCCGCCTTTGCCCTTCGCGAAAAAGGGGCAGAGGCGGTTTCGCGTCTTGCCGCGCTGTATCCCGACGCGGTCTGCTCGCTGGATTATGCGGGCGATCCGTGGAAACTGCTCGTGATGGCACGTCTCTCCGCACAGTGCACGGACGAGCGGGTGAATATTGTGTGCGGACCGATGTTTGAAGCGATCCCGGATGCCGAGACGATGGCACAAACGGAGCTTTCCGTGATCGAGGAATTTGTGAAGCCGTGCGGGCTGTACCGTATGAAGGCGAAGAGCATCAAAGAAGCGAGCGAAATCCTCGTGCGCGAGTACGGCGGGCGCGTTCCCGATACGATGGACGAGCTGCTCGCGCTTCCCGGTGTCGGGCGGAAGATTGCGAATCTTCTCCTCGGCGATATTTTCGGCAAGGGCGGCATCGTCGCGGACACGCACTGCATGCGCATCTGCGGACGGCTCGGCTTTTATCCGGAGGATCTGCGCGATCCCGTGAAGACGGAGCGTATCCTTACGCCGATCATCGAGCCGGCGGCGCAGTCGGATTTCTGCCACCGCCTCGTCCATTTCGGGCGCGAGTACTGCACGGCACGCTCCCCCGTGTGCGAAAAGGGAGAGAAATGTCCCCTCGCGGAAATTTGCGCGCACAACGGCAAAAAAGCATAATACACAAGGAGCTATCATGTATCGAGAACTGATTGCATCCCATATTCAAGGACACAATTGGGCGAAACTGCAGGATCCTTGCCCGGAGAAAATGATTTCCCATGCGGAAAAGTACGTCGGCTTCAAATTTCCCGACGCGCTGAAGGAATTGCTGCGGGAAACGAACGGCGATCACTGGTTCCTTCTCTCCGCGGAAGACATCATGGAACACGTAAAAACCAACCGTGAAATATATCCCGAATACCTGGAGGCAGACGAATTCGAGGAGAAGATCAACCGCTTCGTTCCCTTTGCAACAAACGGCTGCGGCGATTATTACGGCTACCGCATCCTCCCGAATGGCGAAACGGACGCTACCGCCATATACATATGGGAACACGAGCTTTTTGAATATCAAAAGGTGGCAGAAGATATCCCCGAACTGATAAACAAGTATTACAACGGCGAGATTTAAGTCGCCGAATTCGAATGGGTGAAAACAGCCGCAGGCCAATGCGTGATGTTCTCAGCGGAGAAATCATACTTCGATTTGCTCGTAGGGCGGGGGCTTGCTCCCGCCGCATACAGAACCCCGACAGATTTTCAAGGTCTGTCGGGGTTCGTTTTATTGAGTTCAATAAATTGGAATTGGTGGAACTGAATAGCGTACTCATTACTGTTGACTTTTTATTTCTTTAATTCTTATTTCAACCATTTTCTTAAGGAAAAACAAATCGTCCAAAGTAGGATTGTCAATTCTAAAGGTACATCCGCAAACATCATCAAATTCTTTTCCAAATATAACTTTGTGTCGCCCACCGCCGCAAGAACCGCACTGACCACAATGGTCGATATGTTTCCAAGCAATTTCTTTTACTTTATTCTCAACGGGGTATTGCTCAAGCCACTCTGACCCCATATCATCTGACCATACCGTCCAATGGTTATCTTTTTCGTCAGGGTCTTTTATTGCAATAAAGCAGACACATTCATCGCCTGATTTTACCCAATAATATATTTTATTCTTCCAGCAATCACAATTATCTTTATAGAAAATCAAGTTATTGTCTTTCAAAAAACCGATGAAATCCAATGCGACTTCTTGCTCATATAAAAGCAATTCCCTACAAATATAATCTTCGATACTCGGTTTAATCATAACAATTCCCTCCTGTCGCAGAAACATATCAACAAATTCTTATTTATCGTTCTGTTTTTTCGCCAGTTTCGCCTTTGTATTACAGTGGCATAGGCAAAGCCCGTACCCCTATTCTTCCGAGTATAATTTGTCATAATACCAGCGTTGGGGGTTATCGAAAATATATTTGCATATTTCGTAGTAGTCATCACGATTTCGAACGATGTGGTCAAAAAATGACCGCTGAAAAAGCTTATCACCCACCGAGCCTCGTAACTGATTGATCTTTTTTGTGGCTTGGTATTTCAGCCAACCAATTATCGTATCCGCTGTAGGGGAGGGGTCTCCCCTCCCGTCATCCTTTACAATAGACAACAGTATGTGAATCTGGTTTGGCATAATGACATAACAATCCACAGATGCTTGCGGATATTTTTCGGGTATCTTTTGAATCCATTCGTCTACGATTTCTCCGTATGGCGACAACCTCAGGAGGGGAGACCCCTCCCCTACAATTGTTGAGAGAATGTTTTTTCTGTTTTGAGTACATATTGTTAAAAAATATGCACCTGTTTTGCCGTAATCATAGCCTTTTAATCGAAAATCCTTTCTTTTTGGCAGAACCTTGTCATTTTCCATATTCATCACCATCTCCATTATACCACAAATCGGCAGAGGGAACAATTCCTCTGCCGAAATCTTTGTGCATTCAATTTCTCCATTAAGGACAACAGAGACCGCGTCAGCGGCTTTCTTATTTTTTCAGCAAATCCCCCAAATTCTCACAGATGAACGCATCAAAATACCGCCTGCAAGCGCTGTACTCCTCCTTCGTTTTCACCGTCCATGCAAACGTCGCGGCACCGAGTTTCCGGCAGAGACGCACGGGAAGCGATCCGCCATAGACGTGACGCGCCGCCACAAAATCGGGACGGGCGAGAAAATTGAGCAGCATGAACTGCAAAGCATAGCCGAGAAGTCCCCGTTTCTCCCCGTCGCGGCGGAATTTCGTCGTCAAAACACCGCGCATGACGTGCGGCGCGAGCTTTCTGTACCGCGCGACGAGCAGAGGATTGAACGACTCGACACAGTACGCACCGCCGTAATTCTCCAGAATCGGCATGGCGGCATCGGCGAGTGCGGTGTTCCCCGTTTCGCCCTTGAGTTCCACGATCAGCGGCACTCTGCCGCCGACGAGGGCAAGCACCTCCTTCAGCGTGGGGATCCGCTCCCCTGTACCGAGAAGCGTCATCGCCGTGATCTCGGAGGCACGCATATCCTCCACACGGCGATCATCTCCGCACATGCGCGTAAGCGTGCCGTCGTGGAACACGATCACCTCGCCGTCCGCGGTGAGGTGGACGTCGAGCTCGATCCCGACACCGCGCTTCACGGCACGGCGGAAGGCCGCCATCGAATTTTCGGGGATGCGCACGTTATCGTACTCCCCGCGGTGTGCGTACACCTGTGCGAGAAACGGCGCGAATCTCCGCCTCGCACCGCCTCTCGGCGCGAGGAGAAACAGATAGATTGCGAAAGCGGCGACAAGAGCCGCCGCTGTAAGGATGAAAATCAGCATATCAGTCTTCCGTATCGAAATTTTCGAGCACCGATTTCTTCGCCGCAGGCTTGCTGTCGCCGTGGTGCACCTGCCACATCGTAAAGAGCGCGGCGGCGGAGAACACGACCGCATACGGGAACAGCGCACGGTAGCCGACCGCCTGAATAATCGCGCCGGACAGAATCGGCGTGATGATCTGTGCCGCCATGGAGAACGTATAGTAAATGCCGGTGTATTTGCCGACGTCGGCACCGCTGCTCATCTCGACGACCATCGGATACGAGTTGACGTTGATCGAAGCCCAGCCGATGCCGATCACGCCCATCACGGCATAGATAATCGGGCTGTATTCAGTGAGGACGAAACCGCACAAATACGCCGCCGTCATGATCGCAACACCAAACAGGATGACCTTCTTCCGTCCGAAGCGGGAGGAAAGAATACCGATCGGGATATAGCTGATTGTGGCAACGATCGTCGCTACGAGCATCATCGATGAACCCGTTTTCTCGTTAATATTCCAAACCTCAAGAACGTAGCGGGAATACACCGTCGAGACCGCATTGTACGCAATATACCAGAGCGCAACGGATACAAGGATAAATCCGAGACTGCGGCGCACTTCGGGCGCAAGTCTGCCGCCTTTGGTTGCAGCCTCCGTCTCGCCCTCGTACCGTGCCGCCTCCGCGGCGAGCTTGTTTTCACGGATCGTCAGAACGAGCACGATCGCCGCCAGCACCATGAATCCGCCGATGATAGCAAACACGGTGTGATAACCGGCTGGCTTCGTTCTTGTCGTTTTATCAATCTCGGGAAGCAGAAACATGATAATCAGATATGTAAAGATACCGCCGAGCGCGCCCATCAGATTGATGACGGCGTTGCCCGCACTGCGAAGCGGCTTCGGCGTGACGTCGGGCATGAGCGCAACGGCAGGCGAGCGGTACGTTGCCATCGCCAAAAGCAGAAGTGCCAGCGACACGATAAACAGCGGCAGATTCTTCGCCCAATCCGCGCGCGGCACGATGAACATCAGAACCGCCGCCGCAAACGTGCCGACGAGAATAAACGGCGTGCGCTTACCGAGGCGGGTGCTTGCGCGATCGGACAGCGAGCCAAACAGCGGCAGAAGAAACACGGCGAGGACGTTATCCGCCGCCATGACGATACCCGTGACCGTTTCGGAAAAATCAAACGTGTACTCCAGAATCAGCGGCACGACGTAATCGTACAGCTGCCAGAATGCGCAGATCGACATAAACGCAAGACCGACAAGAAACGTGCGCTTGTAATTCAGTTTCATACTTCCTCCCGACCGTCAGCGGATCTGACCGCCGCCGTTTATGAGATATTTTTCGGTAGTCAGCGCCGTCAGCCCCATCGGACCGCGCGCGTGCAGCTTTTGCGTGGAGATACCGAGCTCCGCACCGAAGCCGAACTCGCCGCCGTCGGTGAATCTCGTCGATGCGTTGACGTACACCGCCGCCGCATCCACTGAGGCCTGGAAATGCTCGGCAGCCGAAAGATCGTTCGTGACGATCGCTTCGCTGTGACCGGTGCCGTATCGGTTGATGTGCGCGATCGCCTCGGTGAGCGTATCGACCACCTTCACCGCCGCGATCAGATCGTTGTATTCCGTCTCAAAGTCCTCTTCGGTCGCCGCCGCCACGCCGGGCAAAATCTCCCGCGTGCGGTCGCATCCGCGGATTTCGCACTTTGCTTCATCCAGTGCTTCTTTCAAACGCGGCAGAAACGTCGGTGCAATCACGGAATTTACGAGAATCGTTTCACAGGCGTTGCATACGGACGGGCGGGAAACCTTCGCATTGTACGCGATCTTGACTGCCATATCCACATCCGCATCGTAATGCACGTACAGATGGCAGTTGCCCGCACCCGTTTCGATGACGGGCACACGCGCGTTCTCCACGACGGAGCGGATCAGTCCCTTACCGCCGCGCGGCACGAGCACATCGATCAGTCCGCGCATCTGCATGAGGGCAGACGCAGAATCGCGCGTCGTATTTTCAATCAGGCAGACAGCATCCGCGGCGTGCGAATGAATCGTCTCCGTGATCGCCTGTCTGGCAAGTGCGACAACGGCACGGTTGGATTCGATTGCCTCCTTACCGCCGCGCAGAACAACGGCGTTGCCGCTTTTGATGCAGAGCGCGGCGACGTCTGCGGCGACATTCGGACGTGCCTCAAAAATCACGCCGACAACACCCATCGGAACGCGGACACGGCGGATCGTAAGCCCGTTCGGACGCGTCCAGCAGTCGCCCTTCCCGATCGGATCGTCCAGGCGGGCGATATCCTCCGCCCCTTTTGCCATGCCGTCGATGCGAGCCTCGGTGAGGCGCAAGCGGTCGAGCATCGTATCTCGGACGCCGTTTTCTTTGGCGTTTGCGAGATCCTTCTCATTCGCGGCAAGGATCGCGCCGGTATTCTCGCGAAGCAGGCGTGCAAAGCGCATGAGTGCTTCGTTTTTCGTCTCCCCCCGTGCGGATGCGAGCGCGGCAGCACAGGCACGTGCTCTCTCACACAGCGCGCGGACCTCTTCATATACGCGATCTTCCATCACATCTCCGCCTTTCCCTTGGCGGTGAAATACGTACCCGTATGACCGCCGTCAAAAATATTATACAGGACGCGCGGATCGCGTCCGTTCAGAATCATCATGGGGATGCCTGCCGCGGTCGAGATCTGCGCCGCTTTCAGCTTCGTAATCATACCTCCCGTACCGCGATTCGTGCCGACACCGCCCGCACAGGCAAGGATTTCGTCATTGATCTCCTCGACCGTATCGATCAGCTTTGCGTCCTTGTTCTTTCGCGGATCGCTGTCGTACAGACCGTCAATGTCACTTAGGTTAACAAGAAGATCCGCGTCGCAGATCATGGCAACGTACGCGGAGAGCGTGTCGTTACCGCCGAACTTGATTCCCTCATAGGAGACGGAGTCGTTCTCGTTGACGATCGGGATACAGCCGAAGCCGATCAGCTTGCCGAACGTGGATTTCGCCAGCGCAAGACGGTTTTCGTCATCCACGACATCCTTCGTGACGAGGATCTGCCCGACGGGATGCCCGTAGATGGCAAAAAGACGCTCGTACAGACGCATGATTTCGCACTGTCCGACGGCGGCCAACGCCTGCTTTTCCTCCGTGGTATGCTCGCCGATCTCAAGACCGAGGCGGCTCGTGCCCGCAGAGACCGCGCCCGAGGAAACAAGCACGACCTCCCGCCCCGCATTGCGCATATCGGACAGGACGCGCACCAGCGTTTCGATACGGCGGATATTCAGTTTTCCCGACGGATATGTAAGCGTGGAGGTACCGATTTTAACCACAA
>JAFTUH010000072.1 GCA_017466375.1 Clostridia bacterium
CCAAGCCCAATGATAATACCGCCGCGTACAGATTCGGCTGCCTGCTTGAAAATGTTATACGGTGCCTTCGCAGGGTGGGAGATGGGAAGGAGGTTAAAGAGCTTGTTCAGTCCTGCTTCGCTGCTGACAGTGAGCAGCTTAGCCGAACACATTCTTTCTGTCCTTCAGAAGCTGATAGAAGCTTTCGTACAGTTGACGCGCGACGGAATTGGACAGATCGTCATCGTTGCCGAAGAAGCTGCCGCGCTTGTGGATCAGCGTGCGCATGTCCTCATATTCGTCCCAATTCGCGCGCAGTGCGTCAAGAAGCTCACCCATCGTGAACAGCTTTTCCTCAAAGACGAACTGCTTTATGACGATCAGGGAATCGATCACGTTCGTCATACCGATCAGCGACGGAGAGGCAATCGCCCACTTACAGCCGCCTTGTGTCAGGCTCGTGGCGTTCTCGATGCAGTCGTTGAAGAACAGATTGGTAATGTAGTTGACATCCTTTGCTCTTTGGAGCATAAGCTTGTCATCCCAGAGGAGTGCCTCGTCTATATCGGCAAACATCTCTTTTTCGAACACCGTGTAGAATTCGTCCCACGTTGCCGCTTTACGCACCGTATCGCCCATCTCGTGAAGCAAACGGTCCAGACAACGCGTGATATTCATGTAGGAGGTCGATCCCGCGATACAGCCGAGGCCGGTCGGCTCGTTGCATCCGACCGTCGTATAGTTGACGGCTTTCTCCATCGGGAAGCCGCAAATCCCGGTATACGTCTGGATGCGCTTCTCATCGTTCGTAAACGCAATTCGCTTGTTCGGATCGTGCCGCTCTGCATCCATCGCATAGCGGAATGCCTCGCGAGGCATCTTTTTCGTCCAGCGGAGCGTGACCTGCGGTGCATACGTCGGCAGCTCGATGAGCGATTCAATAATCAGCTCGGACAGCTCGTTGTATCCGTCCTCACCGCTTGGCAAATAGCCGCCGATGCAGAAATGCGACTCACCGCCCCTGGTGAAGTTGGGATTCGTCACCTTCGTTTTCGCCTGCAGCATGAGAAACAGTTCCTGCAAATACGACTTCGCTTCCTCACGCATCAGCGTGCCTGCCGCGATATCCTTGCGATACAGATCAAGAAAATATCTGTCCGGCACACCGATGCTGTCGGGATCGGCACTGTAACAGACGTACACGGTCAACACCGCCTCATAGAAATTCGACGGTGCATGCTCGGGGACGCGCATGAGCGCATCGGCAAGCCGTGTGAGATTCGCTTTGTACTGCGCATCCTCCACCGTTTCCGCAAAGGTGCGTGCACGGTCGGAGCACTTGTGCGCCCAGAGGATCATCGTCTCGGCGACCTTGCGAAGTCCCCGCAGAAATTCGATCTGCTCAGGTGCGGTGTTTACCTGCATCGAAGCATCAATATCTTCGATAATCCCCTTGATACCGCGGGTGAGGACGCGTTTGAAATCCGCCGTGGCGTGCTGCCACTCCATCGTGGAAAGATTTTCGATCGGCTTCAGATAAAACGAGCGCATCGTTTGTTGCGTGATCTTATGTCCGTAGCGGACGAACGCATCACCGACAACGTCAGCACCCGAAAACCGAAAAAAGCCCGTCATCGCGGAATACGGCGTAATCTTCGGTTCCTGCGCAAGAATATATTCGCAGAGCTGCTTTACTTCCCTCTCCGTTTTCGAGAGAAACAGATCCATTCTGTCAAATTCAATCTGTACATCATTTACAAACATCTCCCCCTGCATGGTGAGATCGGCAAGTGCTTTGATTCTTTCGTTCATACAAACAGTCTCCTTTCGGATTGTGTCTCTATTATACGAAACGAAAAAGACGATGTAAATTCATTTTATAACACTTTTATATTTTATGGCACAAATTCTTGACAACGCACCGTGTTTCTGCTATCCTAATAGCAGGGGGTGATCCGCCTTGTTTGACACGGGAACCATGTATATCACGAAAATCCATTCCGTCATTTATGTGACACCGTCCGACACGCCGAAAAAGAAGATGCGGTACGGGCCAAACATACGCTGGTATGAGCTTGTTTACAAAATCTCGGGCGAGAACACGACGCACTATAACGGCGCACATATGTATCAGACGGCAGGCTTTATCGAATTCCTGCCAAAATGCCCAAAAGCTGATTACACCGTCGATATCCATGAGGACGGCGACTGCATAGATATATTTTTTGAGACAGACTGTGCCATGCCGACGGAGGCGTTTTGCCTCGACTGCTCGAAAAACGCACGATTGGCAGGGCTGTTTGACAGGATTTATCGCCTGTGGTCACAGAAACAGGATGGATACTACCCGAAGTGTATGGCGGTGTTTTATGAAATCCTTTCCGAACTGACAAAGCCGCAGGGGAACTATCTGCCCAAAAGCAAATACGAAAAAATTGAAGCAGGCATCCGCTATCTGCACGAGCACTGCTTCGATAAAGAGCTCGATTACTACGCGCCTGCCGTGCTGTGCGGCATCAGTTATTCCTATTTCAAACGCCTGTTTCGCGAAAAATACGAAACGGTACCGGTCAAATACGTCACAAAGCTTCGGCTGGAGCGCGGACGCGAGCTGCTCTCCACGGGCAATTATTCGGTAAGTGAGATCGCAAACATCTGCGGATTTGAAAACGTGTACTATTTCTCCAAAAAATTCAAGGACGCCTACGGAGTGCCGCCAAGCGGATACAAGCCGACATAAAAAATCCCCGCTGTTTTCACGCAGCGGGGTGTTTTTTACTGTTCGATTTTCAAAAGGGTGTTCATTCTTGCAGACTCCGCTTCGCTGAGCCTATAGTATCCGTCTCCCACACTGCACGTACGGATCGACGGCGTATAGGTCACGGTAAAATAGAATCCGCGATCGGTTGCGATAAGGATTTGCCGCTGTCCCGTATGAAACAGGGCGCTTTTCAACTCGTAAACATCCGTATTCCCGTTCACCTCCACCGCGACGGTAACGCCGTCCTCGGTGGTGTAGGTGTACGTTTTTCTCTCCGTGGGGATATTCTTTTCGCGCACAGTGCCGCTTTCTTCATCATAATATATATCGTCATTTCCGTAGGTGTCCTGCCAGAGATTCGCATACAGGCGGTTGTTTTCCGCCATGCCGATGTTCGTTTTATCCGCAAGGATTGCGAGGATTTCGCGGGTTTCCGCCTCCGTCAAGGCGAGAAGCACCTCGCCCTCCCCCGACAGCACCTCCGCCTCTGCTGCAAAATCCGGCAGTCCGTACGCCGCAAGCACCGCGTCGGAATTCTGACCGATCGCATCCTCCAGAGTGAGCCAGCTTGCCGTATAGTACAGATACCCGTCGGGCGTATCGACAATGCAGATCGAATCCAGCGAAGGATACCGTGCGGCATGATGCACCGTGCAGCCATGCAGAGAGCCGCCCGTGACCGTCCCCATCCGCTCGCCGAGATCGGCTTCGGTAATCGGGAGAAGCGTCTCATCCGACACGGTTGTGGCGCCCTCGATTAAGAGTTCATACCGCAAAGCCTCCCAGATGGACAGCGCGTAATATTCAACGCTCGCATCTCCATTTATAATGAAGAAATACGGCGGATATCTGCCGTCCATGATGTCGGGGAAAGTTTCGGGCGCCGTATCGGGCGAGGTTTCCATCGGCTCGGTACCCGATACGGACGGCACAACGGTCGACGGGCGGGACAACAGGGCGATCACACACCCGATCACCACGCACACCGACGCCGCTAAAGCCGCAAACCTGTACAGCGGAAAGCGGCGCGGCTTTGCGTCAGCATCCGCCTCCTCAATATACCGATCGTCTATGTCTCCGATAGCACGGAGCAGTTTTTTGTCTTTCACAGAGTGATTCCCTCCTTTTCAAGATGTTTGCGCAGTCTGTTCCTTGTCCGAAAAAGGATCACTTTGACTCTGCTCTCCCCCATACCGTACCGTACGGCGATCTCATGCACGGAATCCATGTACCAATACCGCCGCACAAAGATTTTCCGCGTTTCGGCAGAGAGCGATGCGAGAAAACGGTCGATCGCCTCTTTCAGAATCGCGCCGTCCGTTTCCTCCGCAGACGTATCGGGAATGCACTGTGCGATCTCCTCGAGCACGGCAGTACCCTCTCCCGCACCGCGCTTTTCCGCGCTGAGGCGGTCCAGCCTGTCAAGCGAGAGATTGCGCGTGATCTTCCCGAGAAACGTACGGAGATTTCCGGGGCGGTGAGGCGGCATGGCGTTCCACGCCCGCAGATACGTATCGCTCACGCACTCCTGTGCGTCCTCGTGATTTCCGAGGATCCCGTACGCGACCGAATGGCAGTAGCGGCCGTATTTTTCCGCGCTCGCTGAAATGGCGGATTCGTCCCGGGCATGATACAGCTCTACAATTTTTCCGTCATCCATCGTCTGACTCCTTTCCGAACAAATTGAAGGTCCTTCACCCTTATACACGGAAAAATTCCGCCATCGGTTACACCAAATCGAAAATATGCAAAAAGACTGCCGCGAATCATGCAGCAGTCTTTTCAGAAAAATTATTTCAGCATGCCGGAGAGGATCTCTTCCGCTGCGGCGAGTGCTTCGCCGATCTTTGCGATATCCTTACCGCCGGACGTTGCGCTGTCGGGACGTCCGCCGCCCTTACCGCCGGTGATCGCAGAGACCGCACCGACCAGCTTGCCTGCATGTGCGCCCGCTTTCACGGCATCCGCACCGCAGACCGCCATGAAGTTCAGCTTCTCGCCGTCATGGATCGCAATCACGGCAACGGTATTTGCGTCATTCTTGATCGTATCGCAGAGAGAACGTGCCGCATCCATGGACATAGCACCCATATCCGCCGTGATAAGCGAAACGGAACCGACCGTCTTTGCACTCTCACGGAGTGCATCGAGTTTTGTAGCGGCAAGGCGCGCATTGAGCGACTCGACCGTACGCTTCTCTTCCTTCAGCTCGCTCTGGATCTGCGCCGCACGCTTCGGAAGATCGGCGGCATTGTTTGCCTTCAGCTCCTTCGCTGTCTCGGCAATCAGGGCATCCTTTGCTGCGATCAGTGCGAGCACACCCGCGCCCGTGACCGCTTCAATACGGCGCACACCCGCAGCGACGGAGGATTCGGAAACGATCTTGAAAAGACCGATATTGCCCGTGCTCTTGCAGTGGGTACCGCCGCAGAGTTCCGTGGAGAAATCGCCCATTTTGACCATGCGGACGACCTTGCCGTACTTCTCGCCAAACAATGCCATAGCGCCGTTTGCCTTCGCCGTCTCGATATCCGTCTCCATCGTGACGATCTCATTGGCGGCGAGAATATGCGCATTGACCGTCGCCTCAACAGAAGCGATTTCCTCCTCGGTCAGCGCGGCGAAATGCGTGAAGTCAAAGCGGCAGACCTCCTCGCTCACGTACGATCCCGCCTGCTCGACGTGATCGCCGAGAACGGACCGCAGTGCCGCCTGCAGAAGATGTGCGGCGGAGTGATTGCGCATGATGGCGTGGCGGCGGGAATCATTGATGTCCGCCCAGACCTCATCACCGACCTTGATCGTGCCGTTTACTACCGTACAAAGGTGGATGTACACGCCGTCGGATTTCTTCGTATCGTATACGTTCAGCATTTTGCCGTCGGCGTAGATGGTACCCGTATCGCCGATTTGACCGCCGCCTTCACCGTAGAACGGGGTACGGTCGAGAACGACGGTGCAGTCGCCCTCACTGATACTCTCCACAGAGGCATCATCGACAAGGATCGCGATAACGTGTGCCGTCGAGCGCATCTCGGTATAGCCGGTGAACTCGGTCTTCTTAAGATCCTCCAGCAGGCTCTTGGAATTTTCACTCCAGCCGCTGATATTGGCTCTCGCCTCACGGGCGCGCTTTTT
The DNA here is from genome assembly GCA_017466375.1 of Clostridia bacterium. Taxonomy (GTDB): domain Bacteria; phylum Bacillota; class Clostridia; order Oscillospirales; family CAG-272; genus SIG701. The sequence continues at coordinate 5,879 of JAFTUH010000072.1, forward strand.
CTGATCCTGCATCAGCGCGTTGAACGTCGCCTCATCCAGCTTCAGATTGCTCTCCTCGGCGATCTCTCTCGTCAGATCGATCGGGAAACCGAACGTATCGTACAGTTTGAACACTTCCTCACCGGAGATGGTGTCGGTGTTCTTCGCAATGGCACCGCGGATGAGATCGGACAGAATCGAAAGACCTGCGTCGATCGTAGCGTTGAAGCGATCCTCCTCCATGGAGAGAACCTTGCGGATATAATCGCCGCGCGCCTCAAGCTCCGGATAACCGTCGCGGCACTCCTCGATGGCGACATTGACCGTATCGATGAGGAACGGGTGATTGATACCGAGCAGCTTACCGTGGCGGCATGCGCGGCGGATGATGCGGCGGAGGACGTATCCGCGTCCCTCATTGGACGGGATAACACCGTCGGCGATCATGAACATCGCGGAACGGGTGTGGTCGGTAATCACGCGGATGGAAATATCGTTCTCCTTATCGGCACCGTACGTCTTGTCTGCGATTTTGCAGACCGTATCGAGCAATGCGCGGATGGAATCGACCTCGAACATATTGTCTACGCCCTGCATGACGCACGCAAGACGCTCCAGTCCCATGCCCGTATCGATATTCTTCTGGGCAAGCTCAGTATAGTTGCCGGCGCCGTCGTTATTAAACTGGGAGAACACGTTGTTCCAGATCTCCATAAAGCGGTCGCAGTCGCATCCCGGACGGCAATTCGGATTTCCGCAGCCGTACTTCTCGCCGCGGTCGAAATAGATCTCCGAGCAGGGACCGCACGGACCGGTGCCATGCTCCCAGAAGTTGTCCGCCTTGCCGAGACGCGTGATCTGTCTTTCGGGAATGCCGATCTTCTTCGTCCAAATCTCAAACGATTCCTCGTCCTCCTCGTAAATGGACGGCCAAAGAAGCTCGCCGGGGATATCAAGCCATTCGGGGGAGGTCAGAAACTCCCACGCCCAGAGAAGAGCCTGCTCCTTGAAATAATCGCCGAAGGAGAAGTTGCCGAGCATCTCGAAGAACGTACCGTGACGCGCGGTATGACCGACTCTTTCAAGATCGGGCGTACGGATGCACTTCTGGCAGGTCGTGACGCGGTTTCTCGGCGGAATGACCTCGCCGGTGAAGAATTTCTTCATCGGTGCCATACCGGAGTTGATGAGCAGGAGAGACTTGTCCCCCTGCGGAATCAGCGGGTAGCTGGGCAGGCGCAGATGCCCTTTGGATTCAAAGAAAGAGAGATATTTTTCTCTCAGATCGTTAAGCGATGTCCACTTCATAGGAAAACTCCTTTTCAGTCGCATAATATATCAATATATTATATCACTCAAACCACACGGTGTCAATCGCGCGGGGCCGATTTTCCGATTTTTTTGTGCGTAATCTGCCCTCTCCGACTGAAAAAGTACATCAGGGATATATTTTTTGCGATTTCGCCCCACGAAAGCCGACAAAATACGGAAAATTTGTGTATTTTTTCACCACTTCGCCATTGAAAAAGCTGAAAAAGTGTGATAAAATAATACCCAACTTCAAACAAAGGAGAGCAGTATGCGGTTTTTAATCACGGGATTTGCACCGTTCGGTGCCAGTCAGACGAATCCATCCTACGAAGCGGCACGTCTCATGCCCGATACTCTCGGCAGGCACGAAATCTTCCGCCAACAGATTCCCGTCGAGTACGGCAGATGCACCGAAGTGCTGATCGATGCAATCGAGAAATACCGCCCCGACTGCGTTCTCTGCCTCGGACAGGCCGCCGGGCGGGAGATGATCTCTCTGGAGAACACCGCCGTCAACGTGCGTGCCTCTGCCATGCCGGATAATGCCGGTGTAATTTTTGAAAACGGCATCATAGAAGAGTGTGCACCGGAATCGCTCGCACCGAACTTGCCGCTGAAGGAGATGCTGGGTGCGCTCAGGGAAATCGGTCTCCCGGCAAAAATCTCGTACTCGGCAGGCACCTACGTCTGCAACGATCTGTTTTATTCCCTGCTCCGCTATATCGGGAAGGAGCGCCCCCGTCTGCTCGGCGGATTTATCCACATCCCTGCCGCGGACACGCAGGCGGCGGATTTTCCGGCAGGCACGCCGACTATGCCGATTTCGGAGGTTGTGCGCGCGCTCGGTGTCATGATCGCCGTCATTGGGGAGATGTACAAGGGCACGGATACGATCGACAGTATTTTATAAACCAACCGAAAAGCAGACGGAATCCGCCTGCTTTTTCTTTATCCAAACGTGCGGCGGAAAATTCTATTGTAATTTTCCGCGCGCTGTGCTACAATGATAGTATAAAACATCGGTGAGGTACAAAAGATGAAATATGTGGATTTCGGCAAAACGGGCGTGAAGATCTCCCGCCTCGGCTACGGCTGTATGCGCGTGCCGGAAATTGAGGAGAACGGCGTCTGGTCGATCGATGAGGATCGCGCGATCCCCATGCTCCGCCGTGCGTACGAGCTTGGCGTGAATTATTTTGACAGTGCGATCATGTACAGCCACGGCAACAACCAAAAAACACTCGGCAAGGCTGTCAAGCCGTTCCGCGAAAAGATATATCTCTCGACCAAAATCCCGATGTGGGAAGTGAACGAAACGGCAGATTTCCGCCGTATTCTTGAGGATTCGCTGACGAAGCTGGACACGGATTACATCGATTTCTACCACTTCCACGGGCTGAATCAGAAATCGTTTGACGAAAAGACGGTCGGTCTCGGTCTTCTGAAGGAAGCACAGCGCGCCATGGATGAGGGACTCGTCCGACACATGTCCTTCTCCTTCCACGATAAGCCGGAGGTGATCCGCCACATCGTGGAGAGAGGTGAATTTTTCGAGAGCGTGCTGCTCCAGTACAACCTGCTCGACCGCGCGAATGAGGAAATGATCGCGTGGCTCGCAGAGCGCGGTCTCGGTGTCGTCGTGATGGGACCCGTCGCGGGCGGACGTCTTGCAGCACCGAGTGATCTGTACCAAAAGCTTCTCGGCAAAGAAAGCCGATCGACGCCTGAGCTGGCACTCCGCTTTGTGCTCGGCAACAAAAACGTATCGTGCGCCCTTTCCGGTATGTCCTCCCTTGAGATGGTGGAGGAGAACGCCGCGATCGCATCGGAGGACGAGCCGATGAGCGCAGCGGATCACAAAAAGGCGAGCGAGATGATGGAGGAGATCAAAAAATTCTCCGATCTCTACTGCACGGGCTGTTCGTACTGCATGCCCTGCCCGATGGGAATCAATATCCCTGCGGTATTCAATTGCCACACGTACAAAAACGTGTACGGTCTGACGGAGCACGCGGAGAAAATGTACGCACGCATCCGCGATATCGAAAACGAGAAGGCGGGGGCACCGGTGACGGCTTGCGTCGAGTGCAGTGCTTGTCTGGAGAAGTGTCCGCAGAAGATCGATATCCCGACGAAACTCAAGGAAGTGGACGCACAGTTCTGATCTGTCTACGGGGGACGCGCACAGGCGTGTCTCCCCGTTTTTATTCCACGCGCGACAGTTTCCACAAAAATATTGCTTTTTTCGCTTTCCCTCTTTACAAATCCGACATTGTATGGTATCATTATGTTAATATATATATCAGTCTTTAAGGCGGTACCGTGATACCGACAAGACGCGTGCGGGTCTTCCTGCTCTGCCTGTCGGTAGCAGGCTTTTTTTGTGAGGTAACGATGTTTCACTTCAAATCGCAGGTCATGGATGAGCCCGCCGTACAGCGTGCGCTCCGCCGCATCTCGTACGAAATCGTCGAACGCAACCGCGGCGCTTCGAATATCGTGCTCGTCGGCATCCGTCGGCGCGGCGTACCGCTTGCCGAAATTCTGGCTGACAATATCCGACGCACGGAGGGAATCGACGTTCCCGTCGGCGCTTTGGATATTACCTTATACCGGGACGATCTCGTCCACAAAGGCGACGATCCAATCGTCTCCGCTACGGAGATCCCTGCGGACATCACGGGACGGGACGTCGTGCTTGTGGATGACGTGCTCTTTACCGGACGCACCGTACGCGCCGCCATCGAAGCGCTGATCGCTCACGGACGGCCGGCATCCGTACAGCTGGCGATCCTCTGCGACCGCGGACACAGAGAGCTGCCCTTCCGCGCCGATTATATCGGCAAAAATCTCCCCACGTCCAAATCGGAGCTTGTCGTCGTGCGCATTCCCCCTTTTGACGCCGACTGCTGTGTGGAGCTTCACGAACGATCATCATCACCGAAAGGTGTACAGGAGGATACAATATGAAAGACGCAAAAACCAAGTCCCAGATACCGGAGGGCGGCATTTACGATGCCCGTGCACTCGGTATCCCCAAGATGCTGATCTTAGGATTCCAGCACATGTTCGCCATGTTCGGCGCAACCGTTCTCGTCCCGCTTCTGACCGGTCTTGACGTAGCAACCACGCTTCTCATGGCAGGTCTCGGCACGCTTCTCTTCCACATTATCACCGGCATGAAGGTTCCCGCATTTCTCGGCTCCTCGTTCGCATTCCTTGGCGGTTACGGCGCAATCGCTCCGATGGCCGGTAAGGACGGCATGACCAATGAACAGCTCCTGCCCTACGCGTGCCTCGGCGTCGCGTGCGCAGGTCTCGTATATCTCGTTCTGGCACTGCTGATCAAACTCGTCGGCGTACAGCGCGTTATGCGCTTCTTCCCGCCGGTCGTTACCGGTCCGATCATCGTTGCTATCGGTCTCGGTCTCGCAGGCAGCGCCGTCGGCAACTGCCAGAACAACTGGCTCGTCGCACTGATCGCACTTGCCATCGTTATCGTTTTCAACATCTGGGGCAAGGGCATGGCAAAGATCGTCCCGATCCTGCTCGGTGTTATCGGCTCCTGCGCCATCGCTGCTGTCCTCGCCCTCATCTGGGGTGAGACGATCACCGCCGCTGACGGTATGCAGTACATCGCTATCGCAGGCAAGGAAAACATGAAACTCTTCTCCGTCGCCGCGCTCGATCAGCTTAAGAACGCAGCCTGGATCGGTCTTCCCGTTCAGTGGAATCACACCGTATTCGGCGGTATCGACTGGAAGAACACTTCCCTCATTATCAGCGCGATCGTTGCGATCGTTCCGATCTCCCTCGCTACCATGATGGAGCATATCGGTGATATCTCCGCCATCAGTTCCACCGTCGGCAAGAACTACATCTCCGATCCCGGTCTCCACAGAACGCTGACCGGTGACGGTGTTGCAACCACCATCGCATCCCTTTTCGGCGCGCCCGCAAACACCACCTACGGTGAGAACACCGGCGTGCTTGCGCTCTCGAAGGTCTACGATCCCCGCGTCATCCGCATCGCGGCTGTCATCGCAGTGGTCTTCTCCTTCTCCCCGAAATTCGCCGCTCTCGTCAACCTCATCCCGACTGCTGTCATCGGCGGTATCTCCTTCGTACTGTACGGCATGATCTCCGCCATCGGTGTCCGCAACGTCGTTGAGAACAAGGTTGACTTCACCAAGAGCCGTAACCTGATCGTCGCAGCCATCATCCTCGTCTGTGCGCTCGGTCTCGGCAGCGTTTCCTTCGCTATCGGTTCCGTAACGATCTCCCTCTCCGGTCTGGCTGTTGCCTCCATCGCAGGTATCGTGCTGAACGCGATCTTCCCCGAAAAGGATTTCAAATTCGGTGAGGACGACGCCGGCAAAGAAGCCGTGAACTTCAAGGTCTAATCTATGATCCGTAAAAAAGGATGCCCGAGGGCATCCTTTTTTTGTGTAAACTCTTGCCAAACGAAGCAGAGTATGCTATACTTTTCCCGAGGTGATTATTGTGGAAAAAGTAAAAGATATAACCGAACTTGATAAAAATTTCAAGGTAGAAGAAACGATTGTCCGCGACGGCAAGGTATTCTACAACGCGCTGAGTGAGCCGTTCCGCGTCTGCGGTGTTTTCTATAAGGATGGACTGTACCGCCGCATGCCCGAAGAGGATGCCGCACGGGTGAATGACAGCATCCACGCTTTGAGTGTGAACACAGCAGGCGGTCACGTACGCTTTATGACAGACAGCCGCCACATCTCCATCATTGCGAAAATGCCCTATGTAAGCAACATGACGCATTTTGCAAGAACGGGTTCTACGGGATTTGATATGTATGCGGATAACGTATTCGCAGGCGTGTTTGCGCCGCCGAAGGACATCGTGGACGGATACGAGAGCACCGTTGAGATCCCCGATTTTATGACGGAGAACAAGGTGCGCGATTTCACGATCAACTTTCCGCTGTACAGCCGCGTGAGCGAACTCATCATCGGTATTGATGAGGGCGCAACGCTCACCGCCTCCCCGCTTTACAAAACGGAGGTTCCGATGGTTTCCTACGGCTCTTCGATCACGCAGGGCGGTTGCGCGTCCCGTCCGGGATGCTCCTATCAGGCAATCCTCTCGCGCCGTTTCGACTGCAACTACGTAAACCTCGGTTTCTGCGGAAACGCAAAAGCCGAAAAAGAGATCGCCGAGTATATCGCGTCGCTCGACATGTCCGTCTTCCTCTACGATTACGACTGCAACTCGCCGACGCCGGCATTTCTGGCAGAAACGCACGAGCCGATGTTCAAAATCATCCGTGCGGCACATCCCGATCTGCCGATCATCATGATGGCGCGTCCGCATTATTACCTGGATCCGAATGACGTAAAGCGGCACGCCGTGATCGAAACGACATACAAAAACGCACTCGCCGCCGGGGATAAGAACGTGTACTACCTCTCCGGTCCCGAACTGATGGCGCTCTGCGGTCATGAGGGCACGGTAGACAACTGCCACCCGACCGATCTCGGCTTTGCTTCGATGGCAAAAGCTGTGGGCGATCTGATTGAGAAGATCGGCTGTCTGTAATACAAAAGGAGGCGCTCGGGCGCCTCTTTTTTGTTCAAGATTTGACTTGACAACGGCACACGCTTGCGGTATAATGCAGTTGTATGCAAATTTTGGAGGATATTCTCATGCTTTTTGACAAAATCACGCCCGAAGAGGCGGGTATTTCTTCCGCCGAGGTCGCGGAATATATTGATTTTCTGGAACGGCACAGATGCAACATGCACAGTGTTCTGATGATGAAAGGCGACAAACTGTTCGCTGAGTATTACTGGGCACCCTTCCATCGGGATTTCTCCCACCGCATGTACTCGCAGACAAAGAGCTACGTCGGTCTGGCGATCGGACTTCTTATGGATGAGGGCAAGCTGACACTGGACGACACCATCGTCTCCCACTTTCCCGAGAAAATCGAAAGAGAGGTTCCCCCGTATCTCGCCAAGCAGACGATCCGCGATATGCTGATGATGTGTACCTGCGGTACCCATCCGAGTTGGTTTACGAGCGGGGATCCGGACCGTACACACTGGTATCTGAACAATATCTCCGCCGACCATCCCTCCGGCACGACTTGGAAATACGACAGCACCGGCTCGCAGGTTCTCTGCTCACTGGTGGAGAAACTCTCCGGCATGCGCCTGCTTGATTATCTCCGCACGAAGATTTTTGATAAGATCGGCACGTTCCGCAATGCCGAAGTCCTGCAGTGTGCAAACGGCGACTCCTGGGGCGACTCCGCCCTGCTCTGCACGTCCCGCGACATGGCCTCCTGCGCCCGCTTTGTTATGAACTACGGCACATGGAACGGCGAGCGTTTGCTCAGCGAATCGTATCTGCGTGAGGCGACCTCTCCGTTGGCAGATAACTCCTATTTCGCGTATGATGAAGCGTTCTCCAACGGTTACGGCTACAAGATCTGGTGCACCGAGGAGGGCGGATTCGCCTTTTCCGGCATGGGCGATCAGTACACCATCATGCTGCCCAAGCAGGATCTGATCTTCGTCTGCACGGCGGACGATCAGGGATACGCTGCAGCCAGACACTACATCATCGACGGCTTCTTTGAGAAAATTGTGCGCAAGATTGCGGACAAACCGCTTGCCGCCGATAAAACGGCAGAAAAACTGCTCGCAGAGAGAACGGCAGATCTCCGACTGATCGTGGCTTACGGGGAGAAAAACTCGCCGCTGTCTGCACAGATCAGCGGAAAAGAATACGTCTGCGACGAGAATCCTACCGGTATCACCCGCTTCCGCTTTGACTTCACCGAAAACGGCGGCGTATTCCGCTATACCAACGCACAGGGAGACAAAGAGATCCCGTTCGGCATGGGCGAAAACGTCTTTGCGAAATTCCCGCAGCTCGGCTACTCAAACGATTTCGGCAGTCTCCGCACCACCGACGGGTTTATGTACGATGCCGCCTTCTCCGCCGCCTGGCGTCAGTGCGGGCAACGTCTGGCAATCCGTGTACAGGTCATCGACCGCTATTTCGGCACTGCAATGTTCTTCTTCACCTTCAAGGGTAAGGAGGTCCACGTGCAGATGCTCAAATCCGCCGAGGACTTTTTGAACGAGTATGTCGGCAACTTTATCGCACGGCAGGCATAAAACGATTTACACCGAATCACCAAACAGGGGCGCACAGGCGTCCCTGTTTTTTGTGAAAAGGTATTGCATTTCACAAAAAACTGTGGTATAATACTCTCACCGATGGGGGTATAGCTCAGCTGGGAGAGCGCTTGAATGGCATTCAAGAGGTCAGCGGTTCGATCCCGCTTATCTCCACCAAAAAGGAAGACCGATGCTGCGCATCGGTCTTCCTTTTTGCGATATACGAAGGCGATCTGAACCGCCTGACGCGAAGCGGCATATGTTTTGCGCACAGCCTACAAACGGCTTCGTCTCACAAACGGCGCAAAACGCGGTTCTGATCCCGCGAACATACGCTAGCGCGGGATCGAAAGCCCGTGCGCATCCCGTAGGGGCGCAAAAACAGTCCGGCGGACTGTTTTTAGGGCGTGGAGCTGCTTTCACGCAGGATACAGACTGCAAAAACGAGCGTGTGCGCCAAAACGCGTTTTGGCGAAATTCTCCGTCTCCTGACGCGAAGCGACATATGTTTTGCGCACAGCCAACAAACGGCTTCGTCTCACAAACGGCGCAAACGCGGTTCTGATCCCGCAGTAAGCGTATGCATCTATACAAAAAAGCAGGAACCGCTCGTTCCTGCTTTTATTCTTCTACCTTCACAATGTCGATCGCCGCTTCCAGAAGCATATTGATCAGCTCGTTGCGCGAGCGATTCGTCCGCACGGAGAGGTCATCCAGCTTCTCGATCATTTCGTCCTTCATCCGCACCGATACGATTTTGTACCCGTCATCTCCGCGCCGCGGGGATTTTTTTGTGATCTTGATTTCCTCCGCCATCATTTTCTCCTCACAAATTATATTTATATTATTATTTTACCTTGACAAAGGTATGATTGATATATTATAATTATATATGATAGTTATGACTACAAAAATATAGTCGAAAGAGGATAAGCACAATGGAAGAAAAAATTATCGAAGCCCAATTCACAAAAAACAAACTTTCCCGCATTCTTTTAGCCATCAGTCTCGGATTGATTAGTTTAGGTGTTATTATAGCATGGAGTATCTATTCAACCGGTACGGAGTTCCGTATTCTCTCTTTTTACGGAACATATTATTCAGTGGAGATTCCCTATAAAGAGAGTTTTAATTCCTACTTCGATTTTCTCGTTGGTTTTATGCTAACTCCCTTCAATTATTCCGATTGGTGGTTTCTCATCATCATTGATCTCGGAATCGTACTTCTTCTCGCTTTCGTTTTCTTTGCGTGGCAAATGAGCAAATGCGCATTAACCGTCACCAACAGACGAGTAACAGGAAAAGCAAGTTTCGGCAAATCTGTTGATCTTCCTTTGAAACAAATATCTGCTGTCAGTTTGGGCGGTTGCAAAAGCATTTCTGTCGCCACCTCTTCCGGAAAACTCCACTTTTGGTTTATCAAAAACAGAGAGGAAGTGCACACTGCCCTGAACGACATCATAGGAAAAGTGCAAGTAGAAACTGCATATACACCATACAACACACCCTCGGCTGGCTCCGCCGACGAACTCAAAAAATACAAAGACCTCCTCGACGCAGGCGTTATCTCTCAGGAAGAATTCGACGCAAAGAAAAAGCAGCTTCTCGGGCTCTGATACCCAAAAGAGCGGACACACGTCCGCTCTTTTCTCTTGTTGTCGGGCGGGGCCTTGGGGCCCGCCGCAAAAGTCATCCCGAATCGTACGAAACGGCGGGAACAAGCCCCCGCCCTACGTCGAATTCTCCCTTACATTTACAGTGGGAACACTTTGCCAAATTAGCGTTTCATCCCCGGATCACGCCGCAGGCGATCTTATCACCCGTGCCGCCAGCCGGCTGTGTCGAAAAAGCAAATGCGGTCTTTCCCACTTGACTTCTCTCCATAAACGCGATATAATACTATTAGATGACATGTTCGGATATTTTTTTGTAAAAACCTATCCCGAGCGGTCACCCCTATAGGGAAATCGTCCCATGCAAAGGAGGATGTCATGGAGTCGCTGAAAATTTCATTCGGCGGATACCGCATTGATCTCACAATCAATCCGGAGCTGAAACAGCACATGAAGCAGTGGGGGATAAAACGGCACTGTCATGCAAAGTACGAGGCACATATCATCCTCTCCGGGGAATGTCGGATGGATATCGAGGAAATCTCCTGCCGGTTAACAGAGGGGGATGTCCTTCTCATCTCTCCCGGACAGTATCACTGCACAACGGTGGCAAGCGAGGATTTCTCCCATTTTGTTCTCTCCTTTGTTCTCAAGGAAACCCCGTCTCAAAGCAGTTTTGCCGAACGGACACAGCCGTGCGTCCTCGGGCGGATGCCGGATTACACACTCAGCCTGTGCAGATATACGCACACGGAAATGTTTGAAAAGCGTCTGTTCCGCACGGAAGCTCTGCATGCGCAGTACGCAATGCTTCTCACAGAAGTGTTCCGCGCCGTTCTCTCCTCCAAGGACAGCGAGATCCGCACTGCCTCCAAAACGATCGACGCACGGTATGTACTGATCGACAACTATTTCGAAAAACACCTGACAACGGAATCCTCCATTGAGCAAATGGCGGAAGAACTGCACCTCTCACCGAGACAGATCTCGCGCATTCTGAAAACCTCCTACGGCGTGAACTTTCGCGAAAAACTCCGCCGCACGCGCATGGACCGCGCCGGTTGGCTGCTCCGCACGACGGAATTATCCGTGAGGGAGATCAGCGAGCAGGTCGGCTACAACTCCGAAACCTCCTTTTTCAAGGCGTTCAAGAGCAATTACGGCATGACGCCGCACGCATACAGAAAAGCAAAAAAGAAATGAGGAAGAATCCTATGAAAAACAACGTATATTCGAAGTACGATCTCGAAGCCGCCAAAATCCTGGACGATTTTCTGCCCGAGAAGATGTTTGATGCACATTCGCACGTCAGCCATTTCTCCTACGGAGCAATCGGACAGGCGACAATTGACGGATTTAAGAAAGCATTCGCTCCCCTTGTCGGAAACAGACTGCTTCGCGCCAATGCGATCAGCGTGCCGGACAAGTTCATCTTCGGTGAGGGAGAGAGAGATCGCGCTGATGCTTTTCTGAAAAGCGAGTTGGATGCGCATCCCGACTGCGTCGGTGAAATTCTC
>JAFTUH010000073.1 GCA_017466375.1 Clostridia bacterium
AAGCAGAACGTAGGCACCAATCGCAGATCCGGCACAGAGGACAGCGGCGGCAAGCGGACGGATAAACACGCGTCCGGCAGAAGGCACAACACCGGTTTTCTTCACAACGAAATAGAGATTCATAGCCGTTGCGGTCAGATAGCACAGGAAGGTGCTGATCGGCGTTCCGTACATACCGATCACACGGATGAGTACGTAGTTGGAGGCAAGCTTAACCGCCGCGCCTGCCAGCATGGAATACAGCGGCTTGCGCTCATAACCGCACGACTGCAGAATCGCGTTCGTAACGGAAAGCACGCAGATAAACAGCGAAGAAGGCGCGAGCAGCGACAGAAGCGGCCATGCCATCTCCACCGATTCAGCCGGGAACAAAAGCGAAAGAATCGGTTTGGAAAGCACAGACATACCGAGTGCACAGGGCAATCCGATCAAAACAGAAACACGGAGCGAAGATTCCATAATACGGTTGGCACGGATCGTGTCGCCGGTACTGCGTGCCATTGTGAGTACCGGAATGATCGAATAGGAGATGGGATAGACCAAATACGGCGGAAGATTGAACATCGTAACGGCGAGTGTCATATAGTTGCCATACACCTCTGTTGCCGCCTCGGGGTGCATACCGATATCCTGAAGTCCCCTGGATATGATCCATGAATCGATCAAATTGGTGATGCTCATGACGGACGAGCTGATCGTGATTGGGATAGCGATGATCGCGATCCGCTTGAGAATCGTTTTTGTGGATTCGACTGTCTCGGACGCTCCGTTTTCCAGCAAAAACTCCGCGTTGTACTGCGCTTCCTTTGCGCGGAAGGAGAGCTTTGCAAAAAACAGAAAGATCATACCGAGTGCCGCACCGATCGTCAGACCTGCAGCGGCGTATGCGGCAACGATATGTATGCCATATCCCTGCCGTTTTGCGTACAGCGCAAGGAACACGCCGAGGAACAGTTTAGAAAGAGCCTCAGTAAGCTGCGATATCGAGGTGGGAAGCATCTGCTGATAGCTTTGGAAATACCCACGGTACGCGCTCGAAATACTGATAAAGAAAATTGTGGGAGCAACGGCAAGGATGCAGTAATACGCCTGATCGACCTTGAGAACGCCCGATGAATACGCGCCAGCACCGAACAGCATGATCAGCATGCAGACAAAACCGACGATAAAGAACATCGTCATGGCGATACGGAAGATCCGCTTTGCCTGCTTCAGCTGTCCACTGGATCGGCTGTCGGAAAGCATTTTTGCGAGTGCAACAGGCAATCCGTTTGTGGCAATCATGAAAAAGAATGTATAGAGCGTATACGCCTGAGAATAGTAGCCCATTCCCTCGCCGCCGACATACCGGTTCATCGGGATCTTGAAGAGCATACCGATGACCTTGATAATCAAATTCGAGATCGTGAGAACGAGCACGCCCGAAAAGAACAGGTTCGTTGAGTTTTTAACTTTCGGCGCAGAGCCGTTACCGTTTCGCTTCAGCAAGGAGCAATCCTCCGTAGTTTCAAAATAGATTGAGAGAATCAGCCGAGGAATTCGTGGTACAGGGAGTTTTCCGGCAAAAGGTCGGCAGGAATCTCCGCGCCTTCGACACAGCGGTACTTCTCTCTGAGCTGGACAGCCTCGGTGAAATACGGGCTGTCAATCGGCACACTTTCCAAAAGCGGAATCAGATACGGCGCGATCATGAACGGCTCGTACTCCATGAGAGAATTAATATGATAATCACATCCGCCCATGTAGGGATAGATGTTCTTTTCCTCGTTTTCGCGCACGCCCTTCCAGAGATGAAGCGTGAAATCGGGCGAAGCGGAGCGGAAATGGAAATCACGCACAAGACGGCGCGAGAGACGGATTTCCTCCGCAGTAAACACCGTCCCGTTCACGGAGATCGGCTCCGCGACGGAGATGTAGATACTCTTGTACGGATACGCACGAAAGAGTGCGACCACCTCGGGATACACCGCCTGAATCCCCTCGAAAACGATGATATCATCCGGTTGCGGCACATACTCGGCACACTCGGTGCGGATGCCGGATACAAAATCGTAGCGCGGCAAAGGGGTTCTCTCTGCACGGAGCATTTTTCGGGTGCACTCCGCGAGGTAATCGAGATCAATCGCGCTGACGGAATCGTAGTCGACCGTATGCTCCGTCGATTTCGGGACGGTGCGGTTCTTGAAAAAATCGTCAATGGAAAGGACGACCGCGCACTTCCCCGCTTTCGTAATCGAATCGGTCAGCTTGTTCGCCATCGTCGTTTTACCGGAGCAGGTTGGACCGGAAAGCGTGACGCACTCCGTATCCGTATGCGAAAGAAGATGGAAAATCAGCGTCTCCATGGAATCAGCAAAGCGCGCCTCCGACCGGGCGACGAGTGCGGCAGCCTCCTCACGGCTGAACGATGTTTTATTGACAGTAATCATAAGATACCTCACTGTAAAACGAATCAGAAATACGTCTTATAGAACGACTCGGCGGCAGCATCAAAGCGCGCGGCACGCGTCGCTCCTGCCTCCCCTTCGTAATCCTTTAGATATTCATATGGATATTTCGATTCAAATATGCGGTCAATCCGGCAGCTGCCGTCCTCGAAAGGCGGGGATACAAACTTGGTAACGGCGGAAGCTCCGGCGGCAAAAATGCTGTGGACCTCCTCCATCATATAAATATTGTAGAGTCCCTCAGCACCCGGAAGCGCATAGCCGACGTTCTCCAGATTGCCGACTGTATTCTTCTGGCGGTACATATAGTACGGCAGATATCCGGCTTCGGTAACTGCCTTCTGTGAATACGCAACGGAAGCACCGGCGGTAAGCCCCTCGCGGTCGTAGACGGATTCGTTTTCCTGCCGTATCTCGGCGGATTTTTTGACGGTGAACGTATGCACCGTAATATTATCGGGGCGGAGCGCTGTAATCCGATCCACCGTAGAGACAAAGCTTTCCGTGCTTTCACCGGGCAAGCCTGCAATCAGATCGACGTTGATATGGCGAATTCCGACTGCGCGGGCGGCATCGTACGCAGCGAAGAACTGCGCCGCCGTGTGCTGTCTGCCAACGGACGCAAGGATCGCGTCGTTCAATGTCTGCGGATTCACACTGATGCGCGTGACGCCGAATTCTTTTGCAATCCGCAGTTTCTCCTCCGTAATCGTATCGGGACGTCCTGCTTCCAGCGTGAACTCAGAAAGCGCGGATACATCCGTTTCCCCCGCGACCGTTTCAAGGAGGAAGCGAAGCTGATCTTCCGTAAGAACGGTGGGAGTACCGCCGCCGATATACACCGTAGATACGGTCAAACCGCGTCTGCGCACCGTATTAAAAACGGTACGGATATTCTCTCTGAGCGCGATCAGGTAATCGGGGATCAGAGAAAGAAGTTTTTTTGACGTATAGGAAACAAACGAACAGTAAGCGCACCGCGTCGGGCAGAACGGGATCGCGATATATACACTGCACTTGCGCACGAGATCGGGGGTGATCAGTCGGTGTTCCGCCTCAGCCACGGACGCGGCAAGGTGTGCCTTTACGGGATCCGTGAGATAGTGCTCGGAGATCCACGCCGCCGCCGCATCTGACGAATAGCCGCAGCGGAACATTTCCGAGGCAATCTTGGCAGGACGCACGCCGGTAAGGACGCCCCACGGCGGACGGATACCGATCAGAGCAGACGCGGCCTCATAAAACGCGCATCCTGCGGCAATCTGCCGTGCACGGACGGCGTCAATTCCGTCACCGATATCGCATCGGCTTGCTCTTGTTTCGTTTTTTTCGTCAAGGATCAGTGTGGCAGATGCATCCGCACCCGTTTCATCCTCTCGGACGGTGAAACGTGCCTCGGGCACCCCTGCGCCGGGCATCTCTCCTTCGGGGAATTTCACGCCCGGGAAAAAGATCATGCAAAGCGTCTGTGCATAGTACGGCTTCAAATTGCCGTCAATTTTGAGAATCATTGTTTTTCCTCGGTTTATGCGTTTTTCGGTGCTTTCAAGACGGCGGAATCCATCGGGATCGTCACCGGCCCGTCATTCAGAAGCGACACCTTCATATCCGCACCGAACGTACCGCGTGCCGTGGGCACTGTTTTCCCGATATAATCGCAGAAATACGTGAACAGGCGCTTAGCCTCCTCCGGACGCTCGGAATTCATGAAATCAGGACGGTTTCCTCGGCGGTAGGACGCGAGAAGCGTGAAATTCGGCACAACGAGCACTTCCCCGCCGATGTCGGTAACGGATAGATTCATCTTCCCGTTTTCATCCTCAAATACGCGCATTTTTGCAACCTTATCCGCAAGCAGCTCGGCATCCGTTTCCGTATCTCCTTTGGCAACGCCGAGCAGGACCATAAAGCCACGTCCGATGGACGCAGTCATCTCTCCGTCGATCGTGACGGATGCGTTCGTTACGCGCTGTAAAATGGCTATCATACATCCTCCGTTATCCGATTGCGCGCGTGGCCGAATGAATGTTGCTGATCGAGCGAAGGCGCGCAAGGATGGAATTGAAATGATCTGTGTTTTTGCATCCGACCGTCAGATGGATGAGCATACCGGTCGCGGAGCGTTTCTGCGTATTGATGGAAAGAAGAGACACTTTCATATCGGCAAGAGCTGTCGTAATCTCGGCAAGGAGCATGATATGATTCTCCGCTTCAATCACGATACCGGATTCAAAGACGGCACGGCTGTCCTGATTCTCTGCGGTATCATCCCAGCGAGCTTCCTTCCAGCGTCCACGGTTTTCTTCGTTCTGCATACCGGCAATGACGTTCGGGCAGTCTTTTTTGTGAACGGACACACCGAAGCCCTTGGTAACAAAGCCGACAACGCTGTCACCGGGGAGAGGATTGCAGCATTTGGCAAACTTGACAGCGCAGCCAACCTCACCGTCGATGATGATACCGCCCGTATGCGTCCGCTTATGCGTGGCGGTCTTGACCTGCTGTGCTTCGGTCGGGATCTGCGGCTCCGTCTCTGCGATCTGCTTGACGTATTTATCAAACTCATCGCGCAGCTTGGGCAGAATCTTACTGACGGAAAGCCCGCCGTAACCGATCGCGTTATACAGATCGTCGAGATCCTGCATACCGACGCGTTTTGATGCGGCAAGCGCAATCTCTGCCTTCTGCGAATCGGTAAGCTGTCTGCCGAAGCGTGTGATCTCACGCATGACGTCCGCTTTACCGACAACGATATTCTCCGCCCTCTTCTCTTTTTTGAACCACTGGCGGATCTTACTGCGCGCCTCGCTCGTCCGCACAATGCCAAGCCAGTCGCGGCTCGGTCCCTTGGAGGAGGCAGAGGTCAGAATCTCCACAATATCGCCCGTCTGCGGCACGCGGTCGATCGGTGTAATCATACCGTTGACCTTGGCTCCGACCATTTTATTACCGACGCCCGAGTGGATCGCGTAGGCAAAGTCGATCAGCGTCGAGCCCTGCGGCATGGAGATTACGTCCCCCTTCGGCGTGAAGACAAAAGTCTCATCGTGGAAAAGATCAATTTTGAGGGCGTGCATAAATTCGTCGGGATCGGCAGCGCTGTTCTCTGTATCGATCAGCTTCGAAATCCAGGAAAGCTTCTGGTCGATCTCCGCTTTGCTCTGCTGACCTGTTTTGTATTTCCAATGCGCAGCGATACCGTACTCGGCGATATGGTGCATATCCCACGTACGGATCTGGACTTCAAACGGTACGCCTGCACGACCAATGACCGTCGTATGGAGCGACTGATACATATTCGGCTTCGGCGTGGAGATGTAGTCCTTGAAGCGTCCGGGAACGCTTTTGAACAGCTCGTGGATAACGCCGAGTGCGGTGTAGCACTCCAGCTCCGTATCGACGATAATGCGGAGCGCGTAGAAATCGTAGATCTCATCGAACGTCTTATTATGGTTGAACATTTTGCGGTATATACTGTATACCGATTTGACACGGTACTCGAGAGTAAAATGGATATTGTACTCCGCGAGTTTTTCACCGATGTAGGCGCGGACATTTTCCAAAAAATCGCGTGTCTGTCCGTACTTCTCGGCAATATTCGTATTGACCTCCTCGTATCCGATCGGGTCAAGATACTGAAGCGCGAGGTTTTCGAGTTCGTGCTTCATCATCTGCATACCGAGGCGATGTGCAAGCGGCGCATAGACGTTCATCGTCTCCAAAGCCGTTGTGCGCTGTTTTGCCTCCCGCTTTGCAGAAAGCGTTCGCATATTATGCAGACGGTCGCAGAGTTTGATGAAGATAACGCGAATATCCTTAGACATGGCGAGAAGCATTTTGCGGATATTCTCCATGTGCGCTTCTTCTTTATCCTCGATATTGATGTTCTCCATCTTCGTGAGTCCGTCAACAAGCATGGCAACATCGTCACCGAAATAGGATCGGATCAGTCCGAGATTCGTCTTGTCGGGACAGTCCTCGACCGTATCGTGCAAAAAGCCCGCACAGACAGAATCCGTATCCAGTCCGAGAGACGCAACGATCTCCGCAACTGCGATCGGATGGCAAATATACGGATCCCCGCTGTTGCGGAACTGTCCCTCATGCAGTTTTTCGGCATACAGATACGCACGCTTGATCTTATCGAGATCGTAATTCTTACCGCTGTTTTTCAAGGTTTCAAGCAGGGATTCAATTCTCGATACATCCGCGCAGTTATCTGCGACAGGTCTCATCTCCGACATAACATCACATCCTTATGGAAAATCATTGGGGCATCTGATCCCCTGCAGCCGCCTGCAGGGTTTGCAGGAGGACCGATTTATCAAGGCTTGTTTTGCCTTGCAGATACACGTATCGGAACGTGTAGATCTCCCGCACGGGATCGTTTTCCTTAACCTCAATCAAATTGAGTTCGGAAAAGACGCGCAGGATCATTTTCAGCTTACCGTACGGGATATCATACCCCGATGTACGAAGCAGATGCGAAAGCGCACGGATGCTGAACACCTCATGACCAAGATGAAGCTCATGCTTAAGCGTATTGTACACAATGCCGCACTCACTGCGGTTGGGAGTCACGGCGGCGACATCTGCCTGTGCGGGCGTTTTCCCGGCAGCAAGCGAATCGGTGACACGGTTGTACACCTCGTGCGCCGCGTCCTCCTCCCGTGCGATCGATTCGCTGAGGCGAAACTCCTTCACGATCATCTGGAGGCTCTTTCTTCCCTGAAATTCGTTGATATCCAAGGTATAAAGAACATCGATACGGTCACCGGGATACACATCGATATCGACAAGACCGTGACGGAAATACATGGCGGTGAAATCCTTATCCCCTGCCGTGAGTTTCATGCGCAGATGCTTTCCAGCACCGACTGCGGCAACATCCGCGACTGTCATATCAAACGTGACAAACACCGGCACCGGATTGGAAACGCCGTACGGCTCCAGCTCATACAGCTCCTCGACCTGCCGCATGGTAAGGTCGGCATCCGTAAGCTCACACTCAATATCGACCGTCTGCACGGGCACGCCGTCCGTAAAATGGGTACGTGCGTAGTCGTTCAGGCGCTCTTTGAACGCGGGAAGATCCTCACGGCGGACGGTAAGTCCTGCGGCAAGCTCATGCCCGCCGAATTTAACGAGCAGATCAGAGCAGGCGGCAAGCGCGTCGACGAGGTTCATCCCCTTGATGCTTCGCCCAGATCCCTTTCCGGCGTCATCCGGCATGGGTTCGCTCTCCTCCCCTTTATCAAAGGAGATCAGAATCGAAGGACAACCGTATTTGTCCGTAATACGGGACGAAACGATACCGATAATGCCATGGTGCCAATGCTCATCGGCTACGACAATCACCGGATCTTTTTCAAAATCATGCTCCGCATCGATGCGGGCATAGGCAACGTCAACGATTTTATTTTCCTCGTTCTGCCGTTCGCGGTTGATATCGCAAAGCTTATGTGCGAGATAGTTCGCCTGTTCCGGATCACTCTCCATGAAGAGATCAACGGCAGCTGATGCATCGCGAAGTCTGCCTGCAGCATTGATGCGCGGTGCGATGGTAAATCCGATCAGCGACGAGGACACACGGCGTGGCTGTTTGGATTTGCTCTCATTGGCGGTAGCATCCAAAAGGGCACGCACACCTTCGCGGGGAGAACGTTCGATCAACTGCAGACCGAGCGCGACGATCAGTCGGTTTTCATCCCTAATCGGCATCACGTCGGCAACCGTACCGATTGCGACAAGATCCGCAAACTGCATAGCGACCGCACGGACGCACGATGCCATGGGTTTTTCCGGATCGCGGCACGATTCCAGCGCACACAGAAGCTTGAACACAACGCCGACACCGGCGAGCTCCTTGAAAGGATACGTATCATCCGGTCTGTGCGGATTGACAACGGCGGCCGCTTCGGGGATCTCACCGTGGCACTCATGGTGATCGGTGATGACAAGCGTAATCCCAAGCTCGGCGGCAACACGCGCTTCCGTCTGTGCAGTAATACCGGTATCGACTGTAATAATCAGGCCGACACCGTCCTCGGCAAGTTTGCGGACAGCATTTTCAGACATGCCGTAGCCCTCGCCGGTACGAGACGGTATGTAATAGGTGACATTCGCACCGAGTGAACGCAGGTAGATCTGCAGACAGCAGACGGAGGTTACGCCGTCCACATCGTAATCGCCGAATACAGCGATTTTCTCACCCTCCGCGACAGCGGCGAGAACCGTCTCCGCCGCCTCACGCATATCCTTCATCGCGAACGGATCATGGAACATCTCCTCCGCCTTGGCCAGGAACATACGCGCGTCTTCGGGCGTGGTGCATCCGCGATTCAAAAGAAGCTGCGCAGTCGGGCGCGTGATCATCAGCGCATCCGCTATCTCACCGACAGCGTCACTCTCACGGATCGTGGCAGCATCCGCCTGCAACACCCATTCTTTCACCGCACGTCTCTTTGCCTTTTTTTGCATACTTATATTCATTCCGTTTCTTCATGTTCGTGCCGTACAACAGAGACGATCCGTATATCCGGCAGTTTTTTTCTTTTAGCCCGATCTATGAAAAAAGCGGGCAGAAAAGAAAGGGCAAAACCAATCAAAGCGGCGATCCATGCAGCACCGTCGGACGAAAACAGGCGCGAGGCAATCAGATAAAAAAGCAAAGCCCCGGCAATCGGCAAGAGGAAAACGAGAGCGGCGTACGAAAGAACTGCGTCCGTTTCCGTTTCGATCTCCACGTTGTCACCGACGGTGGCAGACAGCGGATTCTGCGCATCCACGATCATCTCGCGTGCCGTGCCGAGCATGACACTGCAGGCACAGGTTTTTCCGTCGGAGCGGTTTTCACACCCCTCGCACATCGCAGAACGGAGCACGCGGACACGTGCAAGCTCCCCGTCCTCGCCCTTCAGCTCTATGACAGTCGCCTTCTGGCGCATACTCAGCCCTCCCTGTTCGATCGTTTGAATCTTTTCAAGATCGCCTGCGCGACACGGATTCCGTCCACCGCCGCACTGACGATACCGCCGGCATATCCCGCGCCCTCACCGCACGGATAAATGCGGTCATAGCCGACAGCGAGGCACGTTTCCTCGCCGCGCAGAACACGCACAGGTGCCGACGTACGCGTTTCGATACCCGTCATGGGAACGTCCGCCGCATCAAAGCCGCGGATCTTACGTCCGAAATTGACAAATCCCATCTCCAGCATGGAGGTAACAAACGGCGGCAAAATGTCATGAAAATCACACATCGCGACGTCTCCGCCGCGATAGGTGGGAAGAATTCTTTTCGGCTCACTGCCGCGTTTACCCGTCAGAAAATCTCCAATCGTCTGACACGGCGCGGCATACGTTCTGCCGCCGGCTTCAAATGCCGCCCGTTCCAGATGCCGCTGAAACGCAATCGCCTCCGTCGGTGAAGCACCGTAATCGGACGGATGCACCGAGACAGCAATCGCCGCGTTGGCGTTTCTGCCATCCCGTGCACGGCAGCTCATACCGTTTGTAACGACACCGCCCTCTTCGGACGCGGCGGCTACGACTTCCCCGCCCGGGCACATACAGAACGAATACACACCGCGGTCGCCGCTGCGGGCAGACAGTGCATATTCGGCATGCGGCAATCCGTATTTAGCGGCACTCGCGCCGTACATGGCGAAATCGATATCCTTCTGCAGATGCTCGACACGCACACCGACGGAAAACGGCTTCGCCTCAATGGAAAAGCCCGCGGAAATCATCTCGGCATACAGATCCCTTGCGCTGTGACCGCACGCTACGATCAGTGCGCCAAACGGGATCTTCTCCTGACCGACGTACAGTGAATCGGCAGTAATGCGTTCCGCAAGCGCGTGATAGCGGATCTCACCGCCAAGTGCACGGATTCTCTCATCGGTACGGCGGACAACGTCACGCAGAATATCGGTACCGATATGCGGCTTCGCACGCCACAGGATATCCTCCGGTGCGCCAAGACGCACGAGCTGCTCAAGTACATATGTGATTCTGCTGTCGCTGATGCGAGTCGTCAGCTTTCCGTCGGAAAACGTCCCCGCACCACCTGCGCCAAACTGGATATTCGTACGCGGATCAAAGCTGCCGCCGCGGGAAAACGCTTCAACCGCCGCAATACGCTCGTCAATTGATCCGCCACGTTCGAGTACAAGGGGGGCAAATCCGCACACAGCGAGCACCAGCGCGGCAAACATACCGGCAGGACCGAAACCGATAATAACCGGTCGTCCCTGCATGGGCGTCTCGCCGCACGGAAGAGCCAGCGGCTCATACTCGCTCCGCTTAATACCGAGAGCGTGGAGTGCTGTATCATCCGTATCGGCAACGCTCTCTGCCTCCGCATATACGGAACAAACGAACGATATATTCGGTTTTCGGCGCGCATCAATCGATTTACGGTGGATTTCTAACCGAATCGGATCCGAAAATGCACCGGATTTTCTCAGAATACGGCAGGCTGCGTCAAGTACAGCACTGTCCGGAGCGGAGGCAGGAACACGGATGTTCTCTATCAGGAGCCGCTGCATGTTTTCTCTGCTCAATTCAGTCTCACCTTCACAACGAAATCGTCCTCGGTCGTATCCGGATCATCCACCTCGTATACGTTCACGTCGTAGCCCGAATCAATGACGATTGTCGGCGTTTTTTCCACCACACCGGAAAACTCCGCGGGATATCCGCTGAGATCAACGATCGCGGTGAAGTCCGTCGGCTTCAAAAGCGCAAGATCCGCAAGCGTACCGCGCACGTTCACGCGAATAGCGTCGTTCAGGATTTCGTAATCCGCGCCGGAATTCCCCTTAACGTCGATATCCGTCACATAAAACGTGGCCGTATGGATTCCGATATGCGATACGCTGACCGTCACATATTCGTCGCCGTCGACGGCTGTGACTCCGCCGTCAAGAGAGAGACGGATCTTCTGCGTCACGTCGCCGGTGATCCGCTTCTCGTCAAGCGTGGTGATGACAAGCTCCGTCATTGCGTCAAGGATCGCGGGATCTCCGCGCAGCGTGATCTCAGACGGCTCTGTAGTCACACGCACGTTCGTATCGTTGAAATAGCCGTATTTGTATTTCGCTACAACCGGCAAAGTCTTCGTCGTATACACCGGGATATCCACGGTGACATCGGTACGCGCAAGGCGAAGATACGGATTATCAATCGGTTCGCCGTTTTTACCGATCAGAGAAAGCTGACCGGACGCCGTCATGGATGCGCTTACGCTGCCGAGAGAAAGATTGATAACCGCATAATCGATCTCCTCGAGGGCGGATTTCGGTCCCGTAACGACAACGGTTTCGTGCCGCGGTCTCGGCTCACCGACCTCAAGCTGACTGCCGATCATGATAGATGTGATCTTTGCGCGAATCTCAACGACCTCGCTGGATTTTTCGTCAACGTACACCTGAATGGCGTTTTGTGACGTAGAGTCAAGCGACAAACCGGAGGGCAGAATCACATCAATCGGCACGGAGTGCATACCTGCCTCGGTAATCTTCGACACGTCGGCGACAACGGAAAAATCATCCGCTTTCATTTTGTTGATAGTACTCTTTTTTCCGATGACGGTAACATCGACCGTTGCGCCGTAACCGCTGTACACGGACAGTCCGCCCGCGCCCTCAAGCACAGAGGTATTCGTCAGCGTGACGTCTACCGAGTAAAACGTTTCACGGTGTTCGGGGCTGTCAACCTGCATAACATAGAACCAAATGATAAATGCTATCAGCAGACAGAGAATCTTGGCAATCCAATCTCCGCCGGAGCGAGCTGTCGGCTGCGAATCCGCGTCAAGAACCGTTGCGTTCTGTTTTGTTTTCACTTGCCGTCACCTCCGTTATCTGCGTTATCATTTACCGTTTCGGGAACGCTGTCGGTTTTGTCCCCCTTGGACTTCTTTCCGCCCTTTCCGTTTTTGACACGGATCAGCCGGCGTCCCACACCAGCCGCATCGTTATCCGGCACGAGGAACGCGCGCAATTCAGTCTCAAGCGTTTTGGCGGTAAAGCGGCGCTTCAGCACGCCGTCATGTGCAACCGAGATGATACCCGTCTCCTCCGAAACAACCACGACAAGCGCGTCGCTGTTTTCACTCATACCGATTGCGGCGCGGTGGCGCGTACCGAGATCGCGGATGATATCCGATTTGGCGGACAGCGGCAGAAGGCATCCGGCAGCATGCAGTCGCCCGTCGCGGACGATCAGTGCGCCGTCATGGAGCGGCGATTTATTGAAAAATATGTTCTTGATGAGGAATGAGGATGCATCGGCGTTGATTACCGTACCGGTCAGAATGAGATCCCCAAGCTTTGTCGTCCCTTCAAAAACGATCAGCGCACCCGTACGGCTTGCCGACATATCGGAAACCGCAGAGCAGACGGAGCTGATGAGCTTATCCGCCGCGGCATCGTTCTTCTGCTCGGAAATACTGCGGAAGCCGCGCAGAGACTCGTTGCCCATCTTCTCAAGCGCACTTCTGAGCTCCGGCTGAAACAAAATGACCAGCGTAATCAGACCGACCTGGAAGACGTTCGTCAGAATATACTGGAGTGCATTCATCTCGAGAAGATCACTCAAAATCAAAAACAGAATAATGAATGCAACGCCGAGTGCAAGCTTGCCAGCACGGCGATCCCGAATGAATTTATACCCGTAATAAAGCAGGAATGCGACGCATACAATATCGATCACATCCAGCAAGGATGCGGACTTGATATTGCGCACAAAACTCTCCCAGAAGTCTGTCAGCCAAACCGGTAACATAGTCGTCCCCCAAAATAAGTATAATTAATATATATTGTATCACATTTGCGTGGATATTTCAAACCCTATTTCATGTTTTTCATAAAAATTCACAGAAAACTTTCATTTTCCCGACTTCGCGCCTCGGATTACGGAAAGAATAGACAACGGCAAGCAATATTGTTAGACATATTCGACCGGAATCGGCGCATAGTAAAGGCAGCAAATCCACGCAAAAGACAAAGAGAAGGATGTACTACTTTATGAAACAAAAAACAAAGCAGCCGCTTCGCGCGGCATTATCGCTTCTGATTGCGGCGGTCGCCTTTCTCGGGGCCGCCGATTACGGAATAGATGACACGATTTCTCTGCGCACAGATGCACCGCTTCCCTCCAATGCATTCTATTCCGTGGAAGCTGCAAACGATGCGTTAGCGGCATCTACCGGCACGGAATGCACATATGTAGCCAAGTTGTTCGGTACCGTACCTTTGAAAACTGTCAGCGTCAGCCGGTTCGGCAATATCCGTCTCTGCCCCGGCGGCATGCCGTTCGGTGCAAAGATGTTCACGGACGGGCTGATTGTCGTCGGCTTCTCTGAAGTAGACTGCGAAAGTGGCAGCAAGCAGCCTGCCTACGACGCCGGTATCCGGATGCACGACGTAATTCTCAAAATCAACGGTGAGCCGTTAGCCTCCGCTGCACACATGTCGGAGATCGTAAGCGCATCAGATGGCAAGCCGATGACATTTACCGTCCGCCGCGGCGAAACGGAGTTGGAATTCACGCTCTCACCGACATTTTCCGTGGGAGAGCAAACGTACAAAACCGGGCTGTGGGTGCGCGATAATACGGCCGGAATCGGTACCGTAACGTATATCGATCCCGCGACGGGAGCATTTGCAGGACTTGGGCACGGAATCTGCGACGGTGAAACGGGGGCACTTCTCCCCCTCTCCCGCGGCATGATCGCGAATGTATCGATCAGCGGTGTCAGACGAGGCATAAGCGGCACACCGGGCGAGTTGAAGGGATATTTCTCCTCCGGCAAGATCGGGGCGCTTCTCGGCAACACCTCGGCGGGCGTATACGGAATTCTGTCGGATATCCCGGTCGGAGTGTCGAAAGACACGTCCCTGCCGATCGCGCTCAAGGACGAGATTCACGACGGGAAAGCGCAGATCTACTGCACATTGGATGAAAACGGGATCAAATCGTATGAGGTGACGATCCGCAAGATCAAAAACGCGACAGACAACAAATGCATGGAAGTGACTGTAACGGATCCCGCACTGATTGAAATCACGGGCGGCATTGTGCAGGGAATGTCGGGCAGTCCGATCATACAGGATGGCAGGCTGATCGGTGCGGTGACGCACGTTCTGATCAGCGATCCGACGAAGGGATACGGGATTTTTATCGAAAATATGCTGGCAGCGGCAGAGTGAAAGAAAAGCCAAGGTGATGAACCTTGGCTTTCTATAATTCATTTCACGCACGTGCAGTCTTTTTCAGTTCTTCTGCTACTCTAACAAAACGCACATGCTCCCGTACGGGATCAAATCGGCTATCGGATAGAAGTTTCAAATACTCCATGGCGGTATTTTCCGTCGAAAGCGAGCTGTTGCACATAGAGATTCTGTCGTCGTTTTCATCCTTCGGTCGTACAAGAATGGATGTCGGCCACTTTTCACGCGGCAGAATCACATGATTTCCTAATATACCATCGCTAAAGCTGTCAAACGACTCAATATGCACGAGCATCTTCTCAAGCGCATCCAAAGCGGATTCCTCCTCGCCATGTTTCACATGTAGCTTTGCTTGCCAGAAATATCCCTGTACCAAAAGCTGTTCCTGGAATCCGTAATCTCCGTTTTCATAAAACAGTTCGACAAAAGAGATAATTTTCTGCCAAAGCACAAGCAGTTCTTCGTCTGTAAAGAGCGGATGCTCATTTTTGAAGGCTTGAATCAAATTTCTGAGCCGCCAGATAAAAGCATCAAAGTCATTTGCGACTTGATTTCGCAGATCGTCCGCCCATTCAGCACCTCTAAGCGTCATTCGCCTGCACTGCTCTCTTGTATAGAGCGGCTGCGGAACGGTTTCGGCAAGATTCTTTGCAATCTCAGGCCTTCCGACTCGCATGTACAAATCACAAAGATTTCCCACTGCATAATTCTGTGTATCCGCATCGTTCACGCCCTCCCTGACCTTCTCAAACAACGCGATGCTTTCCTCCAGCACAGCGGGATCGGACGAATATTGGAGTTCAAATGCCAGCTCCTCCATGAGTTTATACGCATCGGGAAATTCCTTTAGTCCCTCACGGTACAGTTCGATCGCCTCCGTACGATGCCCGGTACAGGACAATTCTCGTGCCGCACTGTATATCTCATCAATGCGCGTATCCTTTGCCGCCACATCGATCCCGAGCAAAACATCGGCGCTGACACGAAAAAGATTCGCCAGAAGCGGCAGCTGCGAAATATCCGGCGCTGTTCTGTCACACTCCCACTGCGACACTGCATTCGCGGTAATGCCGAGAAAATCCGCCAGTTGCTCCTGCGTCATATCCCGATCACGGCGGAGCTTTTTGATGGTTGATCCGATAGACATACTATCTACCTCCGTAAAAGATTCAAAAGCGCTTTTGTGATTCTATTATACCATATTTTCACTAAGATTCCACGGAGAAGATGCACAGATAAACTGAAGCACCGCTGTAGTTTAAGAGTGGTGTGCCGAAAATAGCGCATCGAAAAAGCCAAGGTACAAACCTTGGCTTTTATGATATATTTAACTCATTGAAAGTGCTTTTTTTATTGCTACAATATACTCTTTTTCTGAAATTCCGGCTATTGCGAGTTCTTTTTTATGCACCATCATGTCAACATCACATCCGTCATCAGAAAGTTTCATAACAGATTCTCTGAATATCTGATAGTATAATACAGCATTCAGTTTCAGCCTATTTTTAAGTTCCTCGCCGTTCTGTATATAAGTTAACATATATTCGCAGGTGCATCGCGGCCCCGGCATCTGATATGCCAGGTCAAATGCTTTTTCTGTCATGCCAAGATCAGCGTACGTTACAAGCAAAATCTGTTTTGCTGAATCGCGCCACCGATCCTCGACAGACCTTGCAAGAATATCCTCGCATAGCGTAATTGCTTCTTCAAACAATTTCCTTTTTTCGGCGGGATCCGAGAGAATTTTGCCCTTCAATGATAAATCCGCCGCAAGAAGCTGTTCGAAGAAAAATTCTCCCGGAACTTCTTTTAGTGCATTACGGATGAGTGTTATACCTTCATCCAGTCCGTAATTCGGATCAAGTAGAATGTGGCGCCTGATTTTGTTGTATTCTGCTGTGATCTCGTCAATTCTGTTTTGTCTGGCTATTTCGTCAACACCGAGAAGTGTATCGACAGAAACATGAAAGAAACCGGCGATTTGTGGAAGAAGTGTTATATCAGGATATCCTTCACATCGTTCCCATTTTGAAACTGCCTGTGATGTTATACCGAGAAATTCAGCAAGTTCGTCCTGTGTCTTCTCATTCTTCTGACGTAGGCACTTTAATGTTTTTGAAATTTGTATTTCCATGCTCTGCTCCCTTAATTATGATTTACAAAGATCCTTGTGAAATAATTATAGCATACATGAAAAATCATAACAATAACCGCATTGTTGGATATCAGTTGACAAAAGCAACGGTTGGTTTAATTTGTTGTCACTTATTAATATCAATGGTGAGCGGCAGCCCGATCATACAGGATGGCAAGCTGATCGGTGCGGTGACGCACGTTCTTATTTCCGACCCGACGAAGGGATACGGGATTTTTATCGAAAATATGCTGGCAGCGGCAGAGTGAAAGAAAAGCCGGGGCGGTAGCCTCGGCTGTTTTCATCCTTTAATGCTTTTTCGGTATTCGCCCGGCGTTTTTCCCGTCTGCGACCGAAACGCTGTATAGAAATGCTTCATATCGTGAAATCCGCAATACTGCGCAATCTCCAGAACGCTTTGATCCGTCTCCAGGAGAAGTCTGCACGACTCATTGATGCGCAATTGTTTCAAAAATGCTGTGACTGTCATACCCGTGGTATTGCGGAACAACTTACTGAAATAATCACGACTCAGAAACATATGTGATGCCAGATCCGACACGGACATGTGCATGCTGTAATTCTCGCGCAGATATACCAAAGCATCGTCGATGATCTTCGATTTGCGCATAATCGGCTGCGCCTCCGTTTTTGCATCCATACGACGAAAAATCTTGACGATCAGTTCTATTACGTACGCACGGATGATATTGACGTATCCCTGCTCCATCCGATTGTATTCGAGATGGATTTTATTGAACAGCTCGCCGAAATCGTTATAGCTGTTGTTGCTGAAATGCAAATCAGCCCCTGCCGCCTTTTCCTGCGGAAACATGGAATAAAATAAAAAGGATGAGCCCAGTGACGAAAAATCGCCGCTATTGATCAGATTCACGTCAAAAAAGTCCGGCACAAACATCAGATCGTATGCGCAAAAGGATTCACGGCTGTCTTTATTCCCGTAAAAAGCATGCGGAACGTCAGGATTGATGATAAACAGATCTCCTTTTTGCGCTGTTACGCGGCCGTTGACCGTCTCGTGCTCCGCACTGCCGGAAAGGATGTAAACAATCTCAATATACTTATGGCTATGTGTCACACCGACGAAATCGGGGTATTCCGATGAGAGATGGATATATACCTTATCTTCCGGCCGCGGGAAGCTTTCTTCCGTGAAAACCGGGATCCCGTTTCTGGATATCGGCGCTTTCATGTTCTCACCCCTCCTATTTCGTGCTTTTAATATTATTTTATCCGAAATTTGTGAACAATGCAATCATTTTTACAAAAACGCCGAGCTTCACCAATCAAATGCCGTAAACCGCCAATGACAGCCCGCCGTTTCTCCTGTATACTATTTACAGACACAACAATGCTGGGAGGAATCAAGATGACAGTAAACACCGTATGCGGTGCGATAACCAGAGAACAGCTTGGAATCGTCGCCCCGCACGAACACGTGCTTTTGGATCAGAGCAATCATTACAAGGCAGTCCCCACCCCGGGTATCACCGATCCTGAAAACCAAAAGGTGGAAATGTGGAATCTGGGAATCCTGAGCCGCGACTGTTTCGCCCTGAAGGACAACACAATCCTCGATGACGAAGCGGTACAGACAGAGGAAGTTGCCTATTTCAAAAAAGCAGGCGGCGGCACGCTCGTAGACGCTTCCCTACCCGGCATCGGAAGAAATCCGCATGTACTGCGCCGCGTTGCCGAGAAAACCGGATTGAACGTCATTATGGGAACCGGATTCTACGTAGGAGCTACTCACCCCGAAAAGCTTCGTTTTATGAATGAACAAGAGATTGCGGACATTATGATAGGTGAGCTGACGGAGGGAGCAGACGGTACCGACATCTGTGCAGGTTACATCGGTGAAATCGGTATCAGCGAAGTCTTTGATGACGAAGAACGCAAGGCTCTCCGTGCCGCTGCGATTGCGCAAAAAGCAACGGGTGCCGCCATCAATGTGCATATCAATCCGTGGACAACCAACGGCCTGGAAGCTTCTAATATTCTGCTGGATGCCGGCGTAGAAGCGCAAAGAATCTGCATCAGTCACGTAGACGTCGAAAACCGCGAAGACTATATATACGCACTCCTCAAAAAAGGCGTTTACGTTGAGTTTGATAATTTCGGAAAAGAGTACTACATCCGCCGTGAGGTGCGTCATTCCGGCTACGGACTCTTCGTGCATGACACCGAGCGTGTAAAACTTGTAAAAAAGCTGATTACGGACGGATATCTGAGACAGATTCTGCTGTCGTGCGACCTTTGTCTGAAAAATCTTCTTCACAAATACGGCGGCTGGGGATACGATCATGTGCTGACGAATATCGTTCCCATGATGGAAGACGAGGGCATTACAAACAAAGAAATCCACACTCTGCTCGTGACCAATCCTGCCGACTGGCTGTTCGGTGAAGAAATATAATATTTTACAAAAAGGAGATTCATCCAATGTTGAATATACCATCCATTCCGCTTTACGAATTCAAGGAACGTATCGTTAAAGTTCAGGAAAACATGAAAAAAGAAGGTTTTGACCTTCTTCTCGCATACGGCAACGAGGCCGAGCCTCAATACGTACGTTATTTTTCAAACTACTGGCCATCTTTTGAGACTGCCGGCGTTTTGATTCCGGCAGACGGCGAGCCGCTGCTTCTGATCGGCCCGGAAAGCTACACGTACGCCGCCGATCGCACGAAAATCCCCGAAATCCGTCTTCTGAAAGCCTTCCGCGAATCGTCTGAACCTGAATACCCGGGCAAAAAGCTGGATACGTTCCGCTCTGTTTTCAAGGAAGTGCTCGGTGACAAGTCCGTGCAGCGGTTCGGTGTGGCAGGACTGCCGCTGATGACGATCGGCGTATATGAAGCATTGGCGGAAGCCCTGCAAGACTACGGCAATATTCGAATTGAAAAAGCCGATGAGATCGTAAACAAGGTACGTATGATCAAAACCGAAAACGAACTGGCATGCATGCGTGCCGCTGCGGAAATCACGCGTAAAACCTTTGACTACGTGCTCGAAAACATTAAGGTGGGCATGACCGAGCAGCAAGTCGTCGGACTGGCACTGGGCAAAATGCACGAGCTGGGCGCGGAACGGGAGTCCTATCCTCTGTGGGTACTGACCGGAAAAGGCTCGAATCAGGCAATCAGCCGCCCCCGCAATAAGGCAATCGAGAAAGGCGACATGACCTTCATCCAGATCGGTGCGAGAGTGGACGGATACGCTTCCAGCATCGGTCGCGCAGTTGTTTTCGGAAAAGCGACGGAGGAACAGCGCGCTTTGATTGAAACCGGATACCGCGCACAGGCAGATGTAATCGGCATGCTGAAAGCCGGCGTGCCTGCCGCCGACGTCGCGAAATTCCATATTGAAAACGTCACAAAAATGGGCTATGGCGACTGGCTTCTGTACGGTCCCTGCCACGGCAACGGCACCATGGAAGGCGAAGCTCCCTGGATTGAAACAACCTCGGACTATCTCCTTGAAGAGAACATGACCTTCTGCGTCGACATTTTCCTCGGATCCGGCAAGACAGAGACAGGACTCCGCATGGAAGACGTCGTTTGCGTGAAGAAAGACGGCGCGGAAAACCTGACCAATTATCCGCGTGAGTTATTTGAAATTCCCTGCTGACGAAAAGCGAAAAACGGCAAAAAGCCAAGGTAAAAACCTTGGCTTTCTTTTTTATTCACACCGGGCATTCTCCGAGCAGCTCCAGTTCGCACTCGTGATAGTACTCCCTGAACGGTGCGAAAACCCACTCCGGATCCTTGGCATACGTTGCATCATCCCAGCATCGGCGGACGATATACTCTGCCTTTGCCAGCTTTTCTTTTGCCGCATCCGTCTGTCCGAGTTTGAGCAGACAACTCGCCTCCCAGAGATATGCGTACCAATGATGCGTCTGCATTCCGCTCCAAAGATAGCTGTCTATACTGATCTCGTCGGATTTCATAAACATCTCGATCAGCCGGCGGTACTCTCCGAACGAATGGAGCGCCGCATCGTACTGTCCCGTTTCAAAATATCCCTGTCCCTCAAATGCACAGGACAGATACAGCTCCTGTATTTCGATAATTCGCCATTCCTTCGCCCATTTCAGCCGATCCTCACCTTTCAGCTGATAGCAGGACTGGCGCATCTGATCGCAAAGCATATACGGATACATCACGGGAAGCGTATCGATCAGTGCTTTTGCATCCTCATAACGATCCTGCCTGAGATACAGCCCGGCAAGACTCGATTTTGCACGACATTTGGCAAAAACGTCCGTTGCTTCCTCCACTAACTGTTCTGCAATCGGGAGTGCCTCCTCGTTCGTTCCGTGCGTCATATACGCGTCAAGAAGCTCGGTGAGAAGTCGCTCATTGGACGGGTATTCGTTCAGCGCGTTCAGATAGATCTCCTTACATTTATCGGGATTCGACCAGAAGTATTTACCTGCTTCTTTAATGATTGCATCGATTTTTGCATTGAGCTGGGTTACGTCATAATTGAACAGCTCGTCAAGGCTCACGCCGAAGAAATTGGCAAGCACGGGAATCTGCGTCATATCGGGATAGCACGTGCCGTTCTCCCATTTGGAAACTGCCTGTCCCGAAACGCCGAGTTTTTCTGCAAGCTCCTCCTGCGACAGTTCCTTTTTCTTTCTCAGTTCACGGATTTTTCCTCCGAGATTTATGTCCATACCATCGTATCCTTTCGGTTCATTCTGCAAGATCTTACGGTTACAGTATAGCATATTTTCCGGCGCGATACAATAACGCCGTTTTTGATGTTTTCCTACCTGCGGTTGAGAAAAACGGCATGGACATTCTGTCTCCCGTATGGTATAATGAAGGCATCAATAAAGTCGAGGTACTGCCGTGCTGAACAGAATCCGAACATATCTTGCCATCCGCCGTGTCAGGCGCATGGAGAAACTCTTTGACACGCTGTCCGCTGCCGCGCCTGCCGAAATTCGAAAAAGTGTTACCCTCAAACGAAAGCTGCGCGCCCTCACCCGCTATTACGAAGGCGGCACATGGCTTGAAGACTTCGAGCGAGACGAACGGGGAGAATTCCCTGCCGATCTGAAACGAGGCGTACTGTCCGAAGACGGGATATATAATTTGCTGACGAAGGACGAAATTTAATAGTTCAGGACATAATCCGAAAAACAACGGCGTGTGATAACATATCAATCTCTCCCGATTTATGCTATAATGCTTTTAACCAATATATTAAGGAGAGTCAAAATGAAAGTTTTTGAAACCAACAGTATTTTTGAGAATCCACTGCCGCAGCTCGTAAGCCGTCAGAGCATTTTTCCCTCGATCTGCCAGCTTCCCGACGGCACGCTTGCCGCATCGCACGTAATCGGTCAGGCGTTTGAAAGTGCGGATCAGGTTCCGTACATTTCCTTCAGCAGCGATCTCGGAAAAACGTGGACGAAGCCGAAGATGATGTTTGATTTTGGCGAAAAACAGGGCAAGTTCTCCGGCTGCGCCAAGATATCCCTGCTTCCCGACGGTCGCCTGATCGCGATCGGCTACGGACACGATCGTCTCGATCCTGAACTCCCTGTCGGCAACCCGGAAAACGGCGGTCTGCTTGACGATATGGTATTCTGCTCCTTCTCCGAGGACAGCGGAAAAACGTGGAGTGCTCCGCGCGAGATCGTGTGCTCCTGGGGTCCTCACGTAGAAGCATCCGGCCCGATCGTTATATTGAAGGATGGCACACTGATTACGCCGATCACGGGATTCCCGAATTGGGATGGCAAGATGACCGGTCCTCATTGCGGTAAGGCACTTCGTTCTGAAGATAACGGAAAGACGTGGGAAGACAGTGCCGTATGCATGGCGTTTGAAAACGGTGTCACAACCTGCTACGAGCAGAGAATGTGTCAGCTTGAATCCGGTACGATCATCGACATCGGTTGGAATGAGAACACGGTGACAGGCGAGCGTTACGATAACCCCTACACATATTCTACAGACAACGGAAAAACGTGGAGCGCCCCGATCAGCACGGGTATCCGCGGTCAGGCATCCTCCGTATGCGCACTCGGCGGCGAGAAGCTCCTCGCTCTGCACGCCATCCGCCGCGACACGAACCGTCCCGGTATCTACGCATACGTGATCGACTTCTCCGAGAAGACGTGGAAAATCGTTGACGAAATGGTCGTCTGGGAGCCGGCTACCCCCGTTCTCAAGGACACGAAAATGGCAGAGATTTTCGCTTTCCTCAAATTCGGTCAGCCGAGCGCAATCAAGCTGCAGGACGGCGGTCTGCTGATGACGCACTGGTATGCGCAGGACGGTCTGTACAGAACGGTTACAACTCGCATTGAGCTTTAATTTGAAAAACAGCCGCATTTCGCGGCTGTTTTTTATATGACCGTTTTCATGACCGTTTCAAAATACCCTGCCAGCACCGCGGGCTCCTCCTTCATCCCGTGGGAGAGCCACCAAACAACCGTTTCAACAAAAGACGAGGAGACGTGATTGACGAGATAATCCGTCGGCAGATCGGAATTTTTCAGTGCCCCTGTATCCGCAAACTGCGTGCGAATGAGTTTTTTCAGATCCGTTTTGAAATATGCGAGAAAAATCTCGTTATTCTGCGAGGAGAGGAGCGCAAGGATATTACGGTCGTTCTCCTGCAGATGGCGGAGGAGATGCAGAAAGACGGACTCGTCCGCGCGGCAGCCGGCGTAATGCTCATGACCGTGCGGAAGCCCGAGTGCCGTATTGACAATGTGCCCGAAAAGCTCGTCGCACAAATCTTTCAGAAGATACTCCTTCGTCTCAAAATGCGCATAGAACGTGGCGCGTCCGATATCCGCTTCATCGATAATATCCTGCACCGTGATCTGATGATACGGTCTTTTCTCAATCAGGCGCGTGAATGCGCTGAAGATCGCTTCTCGCGTTTTTCTCTGCCGTCTGTCCATACTTTCTCCATACAAATTCTCAAAAATGTTCGGTATCTTACAAAGGGCAAAATTTGCTTATTGCAATCTTTCGATAAAAGCCTTATACTGTTATCGTACAATCTGTTCGGTAATATATATGGTATACCGAAACTCACTATTTGTCAAGAGGTTGAATCATGAAAAAAATCATTGGATTTCTCTCATCTGTTCCCATGACGGTCATTGGAGGCGTGTGCCTCGTCATTAGCTTTATTCTCTCCAAAACAGAGACTGTTTTCCTCCTCGATCCGGCATGGGCAACTGTGCTGATCAGCGGACTGCCGCTTTTGGTGAATGCGGTAAGAAAACTGATCTTCAACAAAGGAATCAGCAAAATCTCCTCCGCTCTGCTCATCACAGCAGCGATGATTGCGGCAATTGCAATTGGGGACCTCTTTGCGGCGGGTGAGGTCGCATTCATTATGGCGATCGGTGAGATTTTAGAGGATCTGACCACCGACCGTGCCAAAAAGGGGCTGAAAAAGCTGATCTCTCTTACGCCGACGCAGGGCAGACGGCTTATCAACGGAAAGGAAGAAATGATCCCGGCTGAGGAGATCTGCAAGGGCGATATTCTCCGCATTCTCCCGGGTGAGAGCATTCCCGTGGACGGACGGATCGTCTCCGGCAGCACGTCAGTCGATCAGTCGATTCTGACAGGCGAGTCACTTCCCGTTGACAAAGGCGCAGGCGATGAGGTGTTCTGCGGCACGATCAACCGATTCGGTGCGATTGACATTGAGGCAACCAAGGTCGGCGAGGACAGTTCGCTCCAAAAGCTGATCCGCATGGTAAAGGAAGCCGAGGACCAAAAAGCACCGATGGCACGTATTGCCGACCGGGCGGCGAGCTGGCTTGTCCCTGCGGCGCTTCTGATTGCAATTATTACCGGATTTGTAACGAAAGACATCGTCCGCGCGGTTACGGTGCTCGTCGTCTTCTGCCCGTGCGCGCTCGTTCTGGCGACACCGACCGCGATCATGGCGGCAATCGGACAGGCGACGAAGCACGGCGTGATCATCAAATCCGGTGAAGCGCTGGAGAAGATGGGCAAGGTCAAAACGGTCGCGTTTGACAAAACAGGCACGCTGACGTACGGGCGTCTTGCTGTTTCCGAGGTGATCCCGCTTTCCGATGCTGCAGACAGCAATTCCCTGCTCACTCTTGCTGCATCCGCTAAGGCAAAAAGCGAGCATCCGCTTGCTAAAGCGATCGTCGAGTGTGCGAAGAAGCGCGGACTTGTCATATCGGATACATCAGATTTCACGATGGAGGCAGGCAAAGGCGTGAAGGCGACCGTATCGGGGCGCACAGTTCTTTGCGGCAGTGAGAAATATCTTCTTGAAAACGGAATCACCGCGGACGGTGCGGCAGTACGCACAATGGAAGAGATCCGTGCACGCGGCGACGCCCTGATCGCGGTGGCTGACAACGAGCGGTATCTCGGCGTCATTGCGCTGTCTGATGTAATTCGACCGAATGCCCCGGAGATGGTGAAAAAACTCCACGCCCTCGGTCTTGAAACCGTGCTTCTGACAGGCGATAACCGCAAAGCGGCGGCACATTTTGCAAAGCAGGCAGGCATCCGTGAGGTACGGGCAGAGCTTCTTCCCGAGGAAAAGCTCTCGACTGTCGCTGAGCTGCAAAAGAACGCCTGCATCTGCATGATCGGCGACGGTGTAAACGACGCGCCTGCGCTCAAGAGTGCCGATATCGGTGTCGCAATGGCGAACATTGGCAGCGACATCGCCGTGGAAGCCGCAGATATTGCGCTTGTGAGCGACGATCTCTCACGGATTCCGTATCTGAAACGGCTGTCACGCGCAACCGTCCGCACGATCAAGATCAGCATCACTCTGTCGATGGTTATCAATATTCTTGCCGTGATTCTGTCCGTTATGGGCGTTCTGAATCCGACGACAGGCGCACTCGTCCATAATGCCGGATCGTGCTTTGTGGTGCTGTTCGCGGCGCTTCTCTACGATCGGAAATTCAAATAACAGAAAAGGCAGTCGGAAATCCGGCTGCCTTATTTCGCTTCTTTAAGAATACGGATGACTGCTTCTTTGTAGTCAAGAAATTTCGCATCATCGGGAGATATCTGGAGAACGTAGTTGATTCGTCCGAGCAATCTCATGAGATACTGCTTTTCAGAAAACGGGGACGCGGTTCTTCTAAGGTGATCCGCCACGCCGAATTTTCGGAGAAAAAACACTTCCTGCCGTATCTTCCGCTTGTAATCGGCGGAAATGTTGAGTTTCTCGTTGACGACCACACCCGTAACAATCTGCCGTCTGCAAAACGGAACGACGGCGGTCTTTTTTTCGTTAAGGAAAAATCCGCGCTTTCTGAGCTCGTCACGAATGAACGGAACGATCTCCCCTTCATCAAAATCGCCCGAGAACGTCATATCGTCGCAGTAGCGTGTGTAGCTGACGCCAAGCGCGCGGCACCGTTTGCCGACAGCTTCATCAAAATCGCGCATGATGATATTCGTAATCATCGGCGAGGACGGCGCCCCCTGCGGAAGCACCTCTCCACAGTAGCAAAGCATAGCAAGAAGTACGCGGATTTTCTCTGCATACTTTTCTTTTGGAAACGCATTTTCTTTGACGGTGGAATACAGCACGCTGTCAAAAAAATGAGCAATATCCAGCTTGAGAAGCTTTGCTTTACCGACGTGCGGCACGGCATTTTTACAGACACTTCCGGCAATACGATACGCAGTGGCGTAGGTCGAAATCGGCTCATAGGATAGCAGCTTATCCGCTATGGCGCGCTGGACGCGCGAGAGAATCTCATCCGGCACGTTGAGCGTTCGGAAGGAACCGTCACGCTTCGGAAGTTTAACCTCGCGATAGTGCGCGGAGAGATTGTTGCTGAGACCGTACAGTGTTTTCGCTGGAAAGCCGAGATCCGCCTCAACAGAGGATAGTTCTTTATAAACGATCATTTAACATCCCTGAACAATACAAATTTGTATGCTGAAAAGCGCAGGTGTAATGAGGTACGTCGAAGGCGTACGTCACCATTCCGCAGGAATGGTTTTTACTCCGAGCATTTTCATCTGAGCGCAGCGAATACGGCAGGGTTACTGCCTCCGACAGCGACTCGCTGCCGGCTTGAAAAATCAAGTGACACTATTGTTCGGGAGTATTATATCACAGGCGCGTACCGGTGTCAAGGAATAACGTACGGAAAAACAGGATTTTTGACAATCCGTTTACAGGTATTACTCCAGTCCAAGAAGCCAAGCAGGCGTCACTTTCAGAATCCGCGCAAGCTCTCTCAGCTCGTAATCCGCCACAAATCTCGTACCGATTTCAATTCTTGATATGCTGTCACGTTCAAGAATAATCCCCGCTACCTGCATCTGTGCCGCGAGATCGCTCTGTGTCATTCTGTGACGGCACCTTGCCTCGTGTACGCGATCGCCGCAGATGTTCTTTTTGCCTTCGTAATCGTAAATTTTCATTAATCTCTCCAATATTTAGATAAAGTTCGGAATTTATCTTGACTTTAACATATTTTTGTCGTATAATTGTGTTAAAGATCAGAATTTATCTGATCTTTTGCGCTTCTAAATATTATCTTAATAAAGAAAGGAAAAGAAAATGGGATTTTTTCGCTCACCAATGACGCTGATCGGACTTTCGATGCAACGAAAGAAAATCGTTGCGGAACTCGAAGGACACGAACCTGAATGGTACTTTACCCAAGAAGGAGAACAAGCGTACAACAACGCAAAAACAAAAGCAGACAAGGTATTGTATTTTTTCGACTATCTGAACGCCGTTGCAGGCTCAAGAGGAAACAGAGACACTCTCTACCGTGCAGCGTACGTCATGGCAAACTCAATGGACAGCTCATCGCTGGATTTTTCGGGCTATCCGAACATTCTGAAGACAGATAAGAACCCGCTCGTTCGCACTGCTGCACTAAAGCCCAGTGAGCCAGCTGTTTTCGGACTCATGAGTCTGTCAATTCTTCACGGCAGTGATAATGCCAGTGACTATCTTGAGGCAAAAGCCTGCCCGTACAAATTTCTCACATACTCCGCCGATGACGGCAGTATGTCCGATCTGTATAAAATCGAGAGAGATATTATCGGTGCATTCTGTCTTGAAGAGGATGGAGAATACGTACCTCCCTATATGTATGATATTATCGACTCCGAAATCGGTCCCGATTCGGACGATGAAGAAGACTATAGCGACGATGAATAAGAAAGGAGCACGCGGTCATGAGTAACGATAAAATGAGTATGAGTGAAATAATTGACGAGCTTCATAACATCGATACACTGTTCAGTCGGTATCGGTCGATTGAGAGTTCGCTCAGTGATCTGTCTTACAAAATGGAGGAAGAAACCGATCAAGTCAGGCATGAACACGTAAAGCTTCTTATGGAATTCGAGAACAAACAGCGTGAAAAAACGATTGCAAAGAAGCCTGCCCCGTCCCGCGCACTCCGCCTGGCACCGCCCACTCCTCCGCAAAAGCCTGAAATCTCCGATCCTGACAAAAACATTAAGAAAAGTGTAATAGCCGGCCTCGCATTTTGGGCTTGCATCGCTCTGGTCGTTTTCGGTCTGGCGATGGGCGGTACTTTTTACGGACAAATTCTCCAATTTGTTTGTGTCTTTCCCGCTGCAATTGCGGGTTTCATTTGGCATCAGTACTCCAACAAAGTTGATATGTTCTTAGCATGGCGGAATGAACAGAAAGAATACGATAAGAAGCAACAAGTATGGAAAGCTGAATTCGCAAAAAAAGCAACCGACGCAGACAACGCACGTCTTCTCGGTGAATTCCAAGCGTACGACGCATCCTTTTTGAAATTCGTTGAAATCTGCTCGAAGGAATTTGCCGATCAGTACACTGCCCGTCACGTCGCAGGACTTCAGCGCATCGCCGATAAATATGAAAAGAAAGAAGAAGAACTGCGCAGTCAAGCGGCAGAGGTGCGCGCCGAACTCGACAGTGTCACACTGATCCACAAGAATTTGTTCGAGAACGCATGGAGAATCGCCGCCATCCTGGAAACCGGCCGTGCAGATACACTGAAGGAAGCAATCAATCTGGCGCTTGACGAGGCAAGAAAAGACGAGGAAGAAGAAGCAAGACGCGAGGAAGCGCGTCAGCAGGAAGAAATCCTTGAGCGTCAGGCGGAAGAAAGCCGCAGACATAACGAGGCGATGCAGCGTGCAGCTGAGCGAGAAGCCGCCGATAGACGTGCGCATGACCGTGAGATGGAAAGAGCGGCGAAGGCACAGGCACGCGCTGCAGAGGCACAGGCACGGGAAGCGGCAAAGCAGACAGAAATGGCGAGAGAACAATCGAGTGCTGCAAGCAGAGCTGCAAGCGCCAGATGTACTAACTGTGCCAACTTCTCTAAATGTCCGCCAAATGCCAGAAAGAATTCCGGAAGTTGCGGAGCCTATAGGCCGATGTAATAAAATTATAGAAAATCAAAGCGCCAGCAAAAGCAGTATCGAATCGGTACTGCTTTTCTCTTGCCCAAATATGGAAACAACATACATCCGCTCGTCTGCATAACGGTGACTGTCGGCAGGCAATACTGTTTTCATGAACATCCTTCACAGAAACGGATAGTGCGGCATGTATTACAATAAAGTGGAAATATGCGGTGTAAACACGGCAAAGCTGGCAGTATTAACAAGCGAGGAAAAGCGTGAGCTTCTCCTCAAAAGTAAGGCGGGGGACGAGGCGGCGCGGCAGAAGCTGATCGACGGTAATCTGAGATTGGTACTGAGCATCATACAGCGCTTCACCAATCGCAGAGAGAATCTGGACGATCTGTTTCAGGTGGGATGCATCGGACTGATTAAAGCGGTTGATAACTTCAACACGGATTTGGATGTAAAATTCTCCACATACGCCGTACCTATGATCATCGGCGAGGTGCGGCGGTATCTCCGAGATAACAACACGATCCGCGTGAGCCGATCCGTGCGGGATCTTGCCTACCGTGCCCTGCAGATGCGCGAACAGCTCTCCAAAACGATGGCAGCAGAGCCGACAATCGCGCAGATCGCCAAGGAACTGGGAGAGAAAGAAGAAAACATCCACAATGCGATTGAAGCAATCGTAGAGCCCGTATCGCTGTATGAGCCGGTTTACAACGACGGAGGGGATTCAATTTACGTCATCGATCAAGTGAGTGACTCCGGCACATCAGACGAGCTGTGGCTTGAAAACATCGCCTTGAAGGAAGCGATGAAAAAGCTGTCCGACCGGGAGAAGAAGATCATTCAGATGCGATTCTATAAGGGAAAAACGCAGATGGAGATCGCAGAGGAGATCGGCATATCGCAAGCGCAGGTATCACGTTTGGAAAAAGGCGCGCTGGAGCGAATCCGCAAACAAATGTGACAAAAAGCATCGGATACATCCGTACCCGATGCTTTCTCTTATCTCTTCGGCTGGTAGGCGGGATTGACTGCGTAAAAGTTCTTAGAGTCCATGCTGTCCTTCGCAATCTGCAGCGCGTCACCGAAGCGCTGATAGTGCACGATCTCGCGCTCGCGGAGGTATTTCAGCGGATCGCGTACGTCGGGATCATCGATCAGGCGGAGCAGATTGTCATACGTCACGCGTGCCTTTTGTTCCGCCGCGAGATCCTCGTGGAGATCGGCGAGTACGTCTCCCTTCGACTGAAGGGTAGCAGCCGTGAAGGGGAATCCGGACGCAGCCGTCGGGTACACACCAACCGTGTGATCAACAAAATATGCCGCAAACGGTGTGCCCGCAATCTCCTCAGGCTTAAGATCCCGCGTCAGCTGATGCAGGATCGTGGAGATCATTTCAACGTGAGCAAGTTCTTCCGTGCCAACGTCGGTCAGAACGCCGACTACCTCACGGTAAGGCATCGAGAACCGCTGGGAAAGATACCGCGTAGAGGCTCCCAATTCGCCGTCCGGACCACCCAACTGACTGACGATGATCTGTGCGTACAGCGGATTTGGATTTTTGATCTTAACCGGATACTGAAGTGATTTCTTGTATACCCACATAGCTTAACCCTCCCACGGCCACGGTTCGCGCACCCACAGCCATTCATCGGCACAGTCACTATTGCGCGCGAGAATCGGTCCGTACTTCGATTCAAAGACCGATGCCAGTTCCCCGTATTCCTTCACGGCGCATTTATAGCGGGCGATTGCCGCGCTGTTTTCCGGATGCACATCGAGAAAGAGTTCAAGCTCCGTCATCACGAAATAGAGAGCCATCAGTTTCTCCTTCATCTCGCAGTATGCAGCCATGTCTCTGCCCTGCGGGACGGTTCGCGTTTTAGTTCCGGCGATACGGACTTCTGCCGCATCTGCATAGTCGCAACGACAGCGGGATCGGACGTTGTCATTCTGCCATGTGTTGGCACAGCGATTATTATAGCGAATATTTTTCATCCGTTAAGCCCTCCTTTGCATCTCGGACCGGGTGCATCCGTGATCGGCAGATACAAAAGTTTGAACAGCGTTCCGTGCCGCAGTGCCTCGTTTGGACACTCAAAGACATCACTGAAGCCCTGATAGGGAGAGGAGACAATTGCAAGCGGCGCATCTGACCACTCGTTTGCGATGCCGCATACGTCATCCTGCGTACCGCCATTACCGACA
Source organism: Clostridia bacterium (assembly GCA_017466375.1). Taxonomy (GTDB): domain Bacteria; phylum Bacillota; class Clostridia; order Oscillospirales; family CAG-272; genus SIG701. Next base: position 31,435 of record JAFTUH010000073.1, read on the forward strand.
GGAGCGTCATCAAAAGGATTGCACAGCCGCTGGGCACACACAGGCGCACGCATCATACGGTCCGTGCAATCGCCAAGGACGCGCGGTGTCATTCCTTCATCATAGATTTTCATTCGTTTTATGCCTTTCGTTTGTAATCATGTCAAGCGTCATAAGCGCGCTGACATTAACAGCATATGTGATTCCGTGCCCGTTGGTGCGGCAGAAAACACAAAAAAACACCGCCTCACAAATGTGAAGCGGTGTTTTCGCAATTGCGGATTACTGTGCGTCCTTAACAGCGGTGATGTGGGTGTTTACGCCCTCATACCAGTAGAGGAAGCCCTCAACGTCGATGACGTCACCAGCCTCAAGAGCCTCAACAGCCTTGTAGACGTCGGTATTCGCATCGGTGAGATAGGACTCAACACAGAAATTGTAGGATGCGCCATCCTTGGAAACGGTAACGTAGATATCGTTGCCCTGCTGATCGTTCTTGTATGCAACAGACTCAACGGTCATACCCTTGAACGCAACCTTCTTGTTCTGATGGTTGACCAGCTCGTCCTTGCCGAGGAGATCGGTTACATCCAGAACACTTGCAACCCAAGTGCCTTCGAGAATCTCGAACGTAGCGTCGATGATCTCAACTTCGCCTGCCCATGCAGCTTTATAGCCGGAAACCTTGATCTTGGTACCTGCGGTCATCTTGTCAGCGTCTGCCTTCGTGCAGGGGAGCTCATAGATGAAGTAACCGCCGGTCGGATCCTGCGCGTAGAGAGTGATGAAGCCGTTGCCGTCGTCATCATCGTCCCACCATGCCTGATTGCCCTGAACGTATGCCTCGATAACAACTGCTGCCTCAAGATCGGCTGCGTTGTACTCTTCCCAGGTCATAACGCCCTCGGACTTTTTGTTCGGATCGTTAGCGGTGCCGCAAGCGACGAGGCTAACGCAGAGAACAAACGCGAATACCAGTGCAAGAATCTTCTTCATTTTTGTTTTCCTCCCAAAAGTAGGTAAAAATTAGTGCGGATTCATTATACTACAATCAGATAAATAAATCAATGGCTTTTTTGAAATTTCTTTCTTTTTTTGCGCATTTCCGTCAATAAATATGCACCGATCAGCACCCACACTGCCGCGAGGACGGTCAAAAGCCATACAGAAGCAGACGGCAGAGAACCGAGATCCTGTTTTTCATTTGTACCGCCACTCTGCGAAATCTGATCGAGTCGGTACAGCGAGGTTACTTCGCTGAACAGATTCTCCATATAGGCGTCATCGACCGTCTGCTTACGGCGGGCCGCTTTCGCCGCATTCTCAATCATCTGCCCGGCGGCGTTGCGCACCTTTACGGAGCCGTCAAATACAGGCGTAACAAACGTATTTCCTACGTTTTCAAGAAGCAGACGCGACGCTTTGATTTTCACGTCGTAGTAAAGCTCGTTATCCTCACCCATTCGGGAAAGATAATCCGCATACTCCGCACTTCCCTGCGCCTTGGACGTCACGGGGACATAGCCCTCCGTCTGCGAGTACGCGATCTGCACATCGTTCGTCAAAAGGTACTGCGCAAAGAGCCACGAGGCGAGCACCTCCTGCGGGTCCGTTTTATTGAATACGCAGACGGACGGTCCCTGTGAGATCATCGTGGGATTCTGCGGATCAAACTGGGGGATCGGATACACAGCCGTCTCGAATTTGACAAGCTTATCCTCATCAATATCAATCAGCGGGGCGTCACAGCCCATCCACGTCGCGCCTGCGGTGGAATCGACTGCGAAGATGCACTGTCCCGCATTCAGAAAGTTGGCTGGATAGCTGGAGATTTTGAACGTGGAGAACGCACCCGTTTTTGCATGAGAAGCGATCCTGTACAAAAGTTCCTTCGTCGTATTGTTGAAGATCTGCACCTCGCCGTCCGCCGTGGAATAGCCGCCGCCGGTCTGCCGAAGCATCTGGATCATCATGTTATCCGTGGATTTATAGATAAAAGGGATCAGTGTCTTCTGCCCGTTCAGTTTGAAATTGCCGTCCGCGTCCTTCTCCATTGCCGCCTCGGATACCTCCCAGACGAAATCCCACGTCAGGACATCCGGCAGCGTATATCCAAGCGCTTCAACGAAATCCGTATTGACGTAGCACGCCTCGGTTGAGCGCATATACGGCATTGCGTAGTGTGCACCGTTTACAATACATTCCGAGAGAAACTGCGGGATGATCTCTTCCATAGTCGGACCGTCAAAGAGAAGCTCACTGCCGCCGAGACCGTATTGTTCATCGACAAACAGCGCGTCAAGCGGCACGACCGTTTTATTGCCGGTCAGATACGTTGCGATATGATCGGGATACGTTATACACACATTCGGCGTAGTCTGCGTGGAAATATTCGTGATAACGTCGTTGTAAATCTTGCCGTAGTCGTTATACAGTCTCATGGTGACCTTAATATTCGGGTACAGATCCATAAAATCTGCCATTGCCTGCTCGTAAATTCCGGTCTGGACGACGTTCGTATCGTTTTTAGCCCAAAACGTAATTTCGTACGTTCTTGACGTATCAAACGCTTCCGGAATCACGAATTCCGGCAGGGAGCGTGCACCGTGACAGCCACTGAGCGCCGGTACAAGCAGACATGCGATCAAAAACAGCGAGAAAATTCGCTTCATCCCTTCGTACCTCCTCTCGAAACGCCCTCCATAATCTTCTTGCGGAAGAGGAGGAACAAAACGATCAGCGGTACAGAGATAACGACGACCGCAGCCATCATGGCAGGGATGTTATCCCGTCCGAATCCGCTTTCACGAATCTTCTGAATACCGACAGAAACAAGAAAATGCGATTCCTCATCAGCGGCAAGGCGCGGCCACACGTACGAGTTCCAGCACTCGATCACCTTGAGAATCGTGATTGTGACGATCGTGGGGCGGCAGATGGGAATGAGCACGCGGAAGAGGAATTTCAGATCAGATGTGCCGTCCACCTTTGCCGCGAGATACAGCTCGTTCGGCACCTGCGCGAAATTCTCTTTGAGAAGATACACATAGAACACCGAAGCAACGGACGGCAGAATCAGTCCGGCAAACGTATTACGCAGATCCAAATCGGTGACGGTGACGTAATTCGTGATGACGACCAGCTCATTCGGAATCATCATCAGGGCAAGGAACAGCGTAAACGTGAGATCCTTCCCGGGAAAATCGAGCCGTGCGAATGCGAACGCGGCAAACACAGTGACAAACAGCATGATCGCCGTTGTTACGACGGTGAAAACCAGCGTATTGAGGAAATAATCCGCCAGCGGCACGGATGTAAATGCAGAGATATAGTTTTCAAACGTCGGAGAGAGGGTGAACAGCTTCGGAATATACTCAGAGTTGTACGCGCCGTACTCCTTGACGGAGGTAAGGATCATCCAGTAAAACGGGAACAGGACCATTACCGCCCACAGCGAGAGGAGTACATATGTTATGACTGTAACCGCTTTTTTGCGCACTGCGGCGGCACGCTCCATCTTTTCAAAATCAGTTGTATGATTCATAATGCCACCTCTCAGTAGTGCACGTGCTTTTTGCTTACGAGCAGATTGATCACCGTGATCGTCAGAACGATGACAAACAGGATGATCGCCGCTGCAGATGCGTAGGACGGATATCCGCCGCTGCTGTACAGCATATCGTAGACGTAGCCGACAATCGTATTCATGCCGGCTGCGTTCAGATCCGTGCCGAACAGAGCTACCGCATCGCTGTACGCCTTGAATGCGCCGATAAAGCCGGTAATCACGAGATAGAACAGTGACGGCGAGATCATCGGAAGCGTGATTTTTGTAAACATACGAAGACGGGACGTACCGTCAACCATCGCGGCGTTGTAATAATCCTGTCTGACGGAGGCAAGCGCGCTCGTAAGAATCAGAATTTTGAACGGCATGACGACCCAGACCGTATAGAAACAGAGCACGAACATTTTTGCCCAATACGGTCCGTCAATGAAATCGACCGACTGTCCGCCGAAAAACTGTATGATCAGATTTGCAAAACCGTCCGTATACGGAGTCTTCTGGAACAGGATCATGAAAACAAGTCCGACGGCAAGCGTATTCGTGACATACGGCAGGAAATAGACCGTCTGGAACAGCTCGCGCAGTTTTTTTATGGAAGAAAGTCCGACCGAGATCAGAAGCGCGATCCCCGTGGACAGCGGAACTGTAATGATAACAAGGATAAACGTATTCTTCAGCGCCTGCAGGAAAAACGGATCGTGCAGGACGTAGGAATAATTATACGTACCGACGCCGTGAAACGTCTGCGACGTGAAGTTATACCCTTCCTCAAAGGAATAGATCAGCACGTCGATGAGTGGATACAGCATGAACGCACCGAGGAAAAGGATCGCCGGCAGAAGATACAGCCAGCCCTTCAGATTTTTTTCGCCCATTGCCTTCCTCACTCCGCGTCAAACGGGATTCTCTCACCCGTTTCGCTATTGAAAATATACACCTTGGATGCAAGCAGCGAGAACCGAACGGAATCACTGCCTGCCACGATTTTTGTCTCAGAGCGCAGAATCGCACGGATCGCCTCGTTTTCACAAGCAGGATGCGTGCAAATCACGCTGACATCACGTCCCATAACCTCAATGCGGGAAAGCGCGCACGTCAGCCGACCGTCCTCGCACGGCAAAAAGCCCTCGGGACGGATTGCCGCGGTGACGGGACCGTCGGGAGCTCCCTTGACAGCAAGCACGGGTTCCGAACCGATGAACAACTCGCCTGCCCGTACCTCTGCGGCAAACACGTTGACAGGCGGTGTGCCGAGGAACTTTGCTACAAACAGATTAACGGGATCATCGTACACCTGTTGCGGCTCGCCGATCTGCTGAACAACGCCGTCCTTCATCACCACGATAAGATCGGAGATGCTCATGGCCTCCTCCTGATCGTGCGTGACGAACACGGTAGTGATCCCCGTTTCGCACTGGATACGGCGGATCTCCTCACGCGTCTGCAAACGGAGACGCGCATCAAGGTTGGAAAGCGGCTCATCGAGCAGAAGGATACGCGGCATCTTGACAAGCGCACGCGCAATCGCCACGCGCTGCTGCTGACCGCCGGAAAGCTCGCTCGGCTTGCGATCCATCAGCGTTTCGATCTGCACGAGCTTTGCTGTCTCGTACGCCATCTCGCGCATTTTTTCCTTGGAAAGCTTGTCCGCACCCTTGCGGTTCTCCAGCGGGAAGATGATATTCTGCAGAACGGTCAGATGCGGATAGAGCGCATAATTCTGGAAAACGAGACCGACTCCGCGATTCTCCGCCGGGAGATTCGTGACGTCATCCTCGCCGAAATAGATTTTGCCCGCTGTCGGTTTCTGCAGTCCGCTGAGCAGGTGGAGCGTCGTGCTCTTACCGCACCCGGACGGACCGAGGAGTCCGATCAGCTTGCCGTCGGGAATCTCAAACGTGAAGTCATTGACCGCGATAACGTCCTTCCCTGCCTTCTTATTGCGCGAGGGGAATTTCTTCGTCAGATGTTCAAGTACCACTTTCATGATTTGGGTTTACCGTCACTTTCTTTTTCGCAATGGTTTATGTAGTATATTATAGTCAATTTCTCCCTTTATTGCAAGAGATTCGGGCGAAAAACAGCCGCGCACAGCAAAAAAAGCGGCAGGATTTTCTCCTGCCGCCTTTTCTTTACGATCAGTATGCCTTTTCGATCTTCTCGTCAGCCGCGTTCTTTACAACGCTTGCAATACCGTTTTCGCAGCTTGCCTTCGTCTTGTAGCCTTCGGAGGTTGCGATCACTTCGCCGTTGCGCGCCTTGAGGCGGAAGCGGAACTCGCCTGCCTTGTCAGCGTACAGCTCGAATTTCGGATGCTTCTTTGCTTCGACGGGCTCAGCGGTCTGATCCTCGATCTGTGCGACAGCAGCACACTTGATAACGCTTGCGATGCCGCCCATGCAGGAAGCCTCGGATGCGTAGACCTCAGACGTAGCAACAACTTCGCCGTTGCCTGCAACGAGATCAAACTTGTAACCGGTGTTCGTTTTCTTTGCGATAAACTTGCCCATTTTCTTTTCTCCTTTTAGGTAGAAATTGCTTCGGCTGTGCGCCGATATAGTACGGCTCTATTATACAATCAAAAACTCAAATTGTCAATGATTTTTGTAAAAAATCACCGACAAAAATCTTGGTTTCTGTCCGTTTCGCGGCAATCTGCCTTTTTCTGCCTCCGTAGACCTGCCTATTACACAAAAGCGTACGCAATCAAAAAGAAATTGATCCGTAAGAGTTTACATTTGCAAAAAAATATGCTATAATCTATAATATGACAGTTTTCGAGTATCAGTATCCATCCGAATACTTTGACAAGCGGAGTGTGTTCTTATGACCGGTAAACCTTATGTATTCATCAGCTATGCACACCTGGACGGCGCCACCGTTCTTCCCTGCATAGACGCAATGAAGCAAAGCGGCGTCAACCTTTGGTATGACGAAGGAATCGAAGCGGGCAGCGAATGGCCTGAGTTTATAGCTGAAAAGGTCGTCGAGTGCTCCAAATTCGTTCTGTTCATCAGCAACGCGTATCTGGAGTCACAAAACTGCAAACGGGAGCTGAATTTCGCTATTTCCCGAAAAAAAGATATCCTATCCATTTTCATTGAAGAGGTCAACCTCTCCCCCGGCATGGAAATGCAGCTCGGCACCTATCAGGCGATCTACAGAAACCGTTTCAGCAGTGATGCAGCGTTCCGAAGCTCCCTTGCAACCGAGGCGTATTTCAATTCCTGCCGCATCGCAGGCACGCAGACACCGCCGAAGAAGGCAGCGCCCTCCTACAGCAATCCGTATACGGGCAGTACAGGTTTCAGCACAACATCTTCTGCACACACGACAGGCGGTACGCCGTATTCGGCCCCGTCCACGTCAAACACCCGCCCCTCCGCCGCCGCGCAATCCAATACTAAGGTACCGCCGGTCAAAAACCGAATTACAGCAGGCTTGCTCGCCATCTTTCTCGGGTGGATCGGCATTCAAAAATTTTATCTGAAACAGCCGATCTGGGGAATTATTTACCTCGTTTTCTGCAGTACGTATATTCCGGCTATCCTTTCCTTTATCGAAGGCATCATGATCCTGTGCTCCACCGATGAAAAATTCGCACACAAGTATAAATGCCGCACAAAGCAGTAGAATCAAAAGAAAATATAGCAAGCGGGGTGATTATCACTCCGCTTTTTCTTCGGAAAACGCAATCTTACTTGACAATATCCGTATTTTACGATATAATTTGTAAAGACTATAACCACCACGGAGGATATTATGAACAAGACAATCATGAAAAAATACGCTGCGCTGATCGCCCGTGTCGGCGCGAATGTGAAAAAGGGACAACCCGTCGTAATCTACGCCGATGTCGATCAGGGCGAGTTTGTCTCCTATGTAACGGAGGAGTGCTACAAGGCAGGTGCATCCCGCGTCACGCACGAGTGGAGCTACCAGCCGATCACGAAAATGACGTACAAATACCGCACACTGAAATCCCTGTCCACCGTTCCGGCTTGGCAGGAGTCAAAGATGCAGGCGATGGTTGAGGAGGTTCCCTGCCGTATCCGCATCGAAAGCTCGGATCCCGACGGTCTGCGCGGTATCAATCAGGAAAAGATGCAGAAGTCCCGTATGGCAACCTATCCGATCATGAAGAAGTACAACGACGCGCTCGAAAACAAGGATCAGTGGACGATCGCGGCTGTGCCGTCTTACGCATGGGC
>JAFTUH010000005.1 GCA_017466375.1 Clostridia bacterium
ATCATTGACTGCATCCGCACCACCCTGGAGGCTACCCCGCCGGAGCTTGCCTCCGACATTTACGACAACGGCATCATGCTTGCAGGCGGCGGCGCGCTTCTCTCCGGTCTTGACATGCTCATCAGCCGCGTGACCGGTATCCGCACCACGATTGCCAAATCTCCCCTAGACTGCGTTGCCGTCGGTATCGGACACGTGATCGAAAGCGTGAGCGAGTTGTCCGGCATCGTGACGTTCCGCAGCAGATAACAGAAACAATACAGTGAAAGGAGCCTCTATGCGGGATTTTCTGAAAAACAAATTTTTCATAGCGATCTCCGTCGCCGCTGTTCTTCTCGTCGCGGTGCCGAGCATTCTGTCCGCCGCCGGGGCTGCCATCCCCTTGAGGAATGCCGTAAATGTCATTACAACACCGCTGCAGAAATGCTTCGGCTACATCACCAATGCCGTAGACGGATTCGTTTCCTACTATACGAAATTCGACGATCTTGTCTCGGAGAATGCCGCCCTCAAAAAAGAAAACGCGGCGCTCCGTGACCGTTTATACAACGCCGAAGAAATAGAAAAAACAAACGACTATCTCAGCCGATTCCTTGAAATGAAACGTGCGCACACCGATTTCACATTTGCCGAGGCAAACGTGATCGGCAGCGGCAGCGGGAATTACATGACCGTATTTACAGTGGACCGCGGCACAGCACACGGGATACAGCAAGGCATGCCTGTCGTCAGCGACACGGGTGTGATCGGATACGTGGACGAAGTCGGTCTGACGTGGGCGAAAATCCGCACGCTGATCGAATCGTCCTCCTCTATCGGCGGGTATATCGAACGCACCGGCGAGCTCGGTCTGATTGAGGGGAATTTCGATCTGTCTGCCGAGGGGCTTTGTGAGATCACGTATCTTGCCGCCGATTCCGATATCCGCGTCGGCGACCGCATCCTCACCAGCGGATACGGAAGCGTGTATCCGCGCGATCTCGTCATCGGCACCGTCACGGAGATCATCCCCGACGACATCAGCCGCACACTGACGGCACGCATCGCCCCTGCCGCTACCCTCGAAGATCTCAGGAAAGTGATGATCATCACCGATTATGAAACCGTTACCGAATAACCGTCCGCCGAAAAAAGGCGGGAGCGTTCCCGGACTGCACGGACTGAATCCGGCGGCAAGGGCGGCAAAAGACGCACGGCGCTACACGAAAAGCGGTTCGACCAAGTCGGTACCGCCTCAAAAACGGCAGCCGCCGAGCACGCCTCCGAAGGCGAAGGTGCAAAGCGCCGTGAAGGCGCCGAGTACGCCGCAGACGCGTCCTGTACGACGCGCACGCCGCCGTCCGCTCACACCGAAGGAGCGCGCGATCCGCTATCTGAAAAAGAAGCTCGCCGCGATCCCGTACCTGCTTCCCGAGGGCGAAACGCTGATCAAGGCACTGATCTCCGCCGGGCTGATCCTCCTGTTCGTCCTTCTGCAGACGACGGTGTTTGCCCGATTCCGCCCGTTCGGCGCAATCCCTGATCTGATCCTGCCGCTGATCGTCGCACTCTCCTTGACGGAGGGCGAGAAATGGGGCGCTGTCTGCGGTCTCGCCGCTGCTTTCGTCATTGAATCGGTTGGGTCCTCCGGCGTCACGCTGCTGCCGATTCTGTACGCTGCTGTCGGCTATCTATGCCCCATCATCACAAGGGAGCACATGACCGACTCCGTTCCCGTGCGCGTTCTGCTCACCGCCGTCACAGGTGTCGCACGCGCCGTCTTTACGCTGATCTACCTCGGCATCCACGCCGATCCGTTCCGCTTCTTCCCTCTGTGCGGATCGATCGTGCTTCCGGAATACGCCGCTACCTTTTTTCTGGCACTGCTGCCGCATCTCGCGGTGTATCTCTGCCTGCATCCCTTCCACAAATCCCGCGCGGAGCGAACGGAAACGCTCTGATTACGCACCACCCGATTCAAACGGAGAAAGGAACGCACCATGAACAAAAAACGCGCTTTTACGATACGGTACGTCTCTCTCGCCGTGTTTTTCATCCTTGTCTGCCTGATTTATATCGCACGGCTTATCAATATCCAGATCGCCGGGCAGGATTACTACACCACCATCACCGGCAGCACGTACTCCTACCGCACGGAAGTCATCCACGCCCAGAGAGGCGAGATCTTCGACCGGGGCGGCGTACCGCTCGTCGTGAACGTATACACCTATTCCCTAAGGCTGGATGCCGGCAGTATGCCAAAGCTACAGGCGGATAAAAATGACGTGATCCTCACCGTCCTCCGTGAAGCAAAAGCGGCAGGCGAGGATGCTTCGTTCACCCTGCCCGACTCCCCGTTCACCGTCCGCACGAATGAATCCGGGGACACGGTTCACTACGAATACAATCCTGCCTATTTTGAAACCAATATGGGCACGAAATTCTATAAGCTCGTCACGCAGCTCTCCTGTACGGAGGAAAGTCCCGCCGAGGATACCGCCGCCGCACTTCTGAAACGGTACGGCATCGCGGATACGGCCAAGGACGGCACGCGGACGTATCACTACTCCGCCGAGGACGCACAGCTGCTGCTCGCCCTCCGTCTCCATATGGAGCTGTCTGATTTTTCCACGGTAGTGCCGTACACGATTCTCTCCGACGTCTCCCTGCCGTTTCTCTCACGGATCGCGGAATCGGGACTGCGCGGCGTGCTCCCTCACACCACCGCCGAGCGGGAATATACCCACCCCGGTTACGCCTCCCACATCCTCGGACGGATGGGAAAAATCACCAAGGACACGAAGGATTACTACCTCGCCCTCGGCTATCCGCTGGATGCCACAGTCGGCATATCCGGCGCGGAGCAGGCGTTTGAAACGTATCTGCGCGGAGAGGACGGCACGCTCACGATCGTGGAGGATGCCTACGGCAATGTCGTCGATCAGTACGTAAGCCGTGAGCCGCGCGCCGGTTCCGACGTGTATCTAACGATCGATATCGCCATGCAGATGAAGGCGGAGGAAGCACTCGCCGCAAACATCCAGCTCATCGTGGATAACGCAATCGCAAGCGGCAAGGAGCTCTCCGGTGAGGATGCCGACGCAGGCGCACTGACCGCCGTTGACGTGGATACGGGCGAAATTCTTGCGCTCGCCTCCGCACCGACATACAATCTTGCCACGTACAACGAGGATCGCGTCGCTCTCAATGAAGACACACGCGCCCCGCTGTTCAATCGCGCACTCAGCGGCACGTACCCGCCAGGCTCGACATTCAAGATCGGTGTTGCCGCCGCGGCTTTGACGGAGGGGATCATCACGCCGACAACGTACATCCACGCCAAAGGTGTGTACGAATATTACTCCACCTACACGCCGACCTGCTGGATCTACAACATGTACGGCGGCTCGCACGGCTCCATCAACATAACGACCGCGATTCAGGAATCGTGTAACTACTTCTTCTACGAGGTCGGCCGCCTTCTGACGATCGAAACGATGAACAAATACAGCAAGGCGCTCGGTCTGGGTGTTCCGACCGGCATCGAGCTCGGGGAGAAGACAGGCGTTCTTGCCGGACCCGATTACAGAAACGAGCACGGTCTCGGCGCATGGAATCCGGGTGACACGCTCGCCGCCGCCATCGGACAGGCAGAGAATCTGTTCACGCCCCTCCAGCTGAGCGTGTATATGTCCGCGATCATCAACAGCGGCACGAGAATGCAGGCGCATATTCTTTATAAAGTCGAATCGTTCTCCGGCGAGGTTCTGTATCAGGTCGAGCCTACCGTGGCGGACAACACGATCCAGCTTTCGGGCGAGGTACACGATCTGCTTCTGAACGCGATGCGGCGCGTTACCGAGAACGGATCCGCGGCGCGCGTTTTCAGCTCCTACCCGATCGAGGTGGGCGGCAAGACCGGTACCGCGCAGGTCAACGAAAACGAGAGCAACAACGCGATCTTCACGGCGTTCGCGCCGTTCAACGATCCGCAGATCGTTGTATCCTGCATCATTGAGCACGGTGCCAACGGTACCGACGCCGGTTATGCCGTGCGCGACGTGTTCGATCATTATTTCGGAATTGAATAAAATAAAGCCTCACTTCACCGGTGAGGCTTTTCTTTATTTCTCATACCGTCTCTCGATCAGCCGTGCCGCCTGCAGTGCTGCAACCAGCGTCGGAATCAAAATGAGATGGATCACGATCCCCGGCAGAGACGTGACAAAATACGCCGTCGCCCATACGGAAAACGAATACTCCCCTGCGGCGAAGATCAGTGCCTTGGCCGCGCCGGCTACAACGCGTCCGAACAGCATCGACGTAAGGAGACTTATGTACAGATCGGCATACAGATATCCCGTACGGACGAAGCGCATCAATGCGCCTGCGGCAAGTCCGTACACGGCGCACTCGACCAGCATCGGCGGCAGATACGCCATAGCAGGCATGGACGTAATCACGGATGACAGAAGCGGTCCCGCAATCCCGCAGGCGAGCCCCCAGAAGGGACCGCAGATCAGTCCGCACAACAGCACGGGGATATGGATCGGCGAGAGGACGCTCCCCGCATTGGGGATGGAATGGAACGCAATCGGCAAAACGACGCACAGCGCCGTACACAGAGCTGCGATGACGATACTGCGCACGCGCAGGCGGGATGTGAGCTTTGTTTTCATGGTGAATCCTCCGAAAAAATACTGCGGACGCAAAAGAAAAACGCCGCGAAAAGGCGTCCTCCGTTCAACAGGGACGAATCACCTTCGCGGCGATCATTTCGATTGGAAAATGGGTGACTGCAATGCTTTCTTCGGAAAGCGGCGGCTTCTTCGTGAAGTCTGTACCTATTATACACGCTTTCGCCGCCGATTGCAAGAGGATTCTTACAAAAGCGCGCGGATTTCGTCACATGCGGCATCCAAAAGTGCAGAAATCCGCAGATCTGACACGCCTGCGACAATATTCCCGCACTGATTTACGGGGATCAAAATCCGCTTCGCCGCGCTCTGTCCGACAGCGACAGCCATCGCTGGAGAGATCTCTCCCCAAAGCGCATCCGCAATCACGATACCGATCGGACCGATGATAACGTCCGCACGTCTGGCGGCGACGATCACGGCGTTCTCCCCCGTCGCGGCATGATCCGCCCCTGCTTTGTGCATCGCGGCGGTGGCGGCACTGTTCGTGCCTACGGCGGTGATCTCCAAAACCGTCCCGTCCCACTCCTTGCGCAGGGCGGTGACGATCTGCCTGCCGAGTCCGCCTCCCTGTCCGTCAATCACGACGGCGCGGAGCCTTTTTTTCTCGCTCATATCCGTTCTCCTCTCAGTCCGAATTGGTTGTGTCGATCCCGAAATCCGCACGCTCGCGGACAGAGAAGGCGCGCGCATACGCCGTCTCCATCGGAATCCATTCGTTGACAAATCGCGCGTACAGCGCCTCGTTTGCGCACCGATTCTGCAAACGTGCCGCCTGCTCCTCTGCCGTACAGGCAACGTACGCCGTCAGATCATACCGGGCGCGGAGTGCAGGATGCAGCGCATACGATCCCTCCACCACGGTAAGCGCGCGGACAGGCACCGCGACCGTCTCGCCAAGCGCCATCCGGGAGCAGTCAAAAGCGCGGTAGGAAAACGGTGCACCCGTTCCGAGGTACGGCGAGACCTCCTCACAAAAGCGCTCGTAATGTATGTTGCCGCCAGCCTCGGCAAGCCGTTCGGGCGTGCGCAGATCGGGCGGCAGGAAGAAATCGTCCATACGGACAACGGCCGCGCCGTACAGATCGGACAGCAAATCTGCCAGCGTGGATTTGCCGCTGCCGCACATACCGTCGATGGCGAGCACCGTTCGCTTCCCTGCCGCCATGCGCGTATCGATCGCGAAAAGAAGCGGCAGATACGGCGTGAATGCGGCAGGAATCACGCGATACGCAGGCTTGTACGCCGCGCGGTATTCCGCCGAATGGTGCACGGACGGACAGCCTGCCGATCTCCATTCTGCAACAGCCGACTCCCACTCCGCGGCGGAAAACGGCGTCTCACCGCACTTTGCCGCCTCGCTCACCTCCGCCAAGGATGCCGTCATCCTATCCGCGTCACCCCGGCGGATTGACGCACCGCGCACAAACAGGCGGGCGAACGTATCCAGTGACGCGCGCGGAAGCCCGTTCAGATACACCCGTGAAATCCCGCCGCCGATCGGCTCAATGCGCGGGCATTCTGCCGTTTGCGGCACAGTTTCATATTCCCGCGTGAGATACGATCGCACGTGTGCAAGATCCGGGGCAATATGCTCACCGCCGAACGTACGCTGATAGAGAAGCTTGATCACATCCGTCGGACGCATCTGCGGATACCGACGGATGTGTTCTTTCAGAATTCGCATAAATCCTCCGTACAGAAAGAAACGGCATGATCGCTCATGCCGTTTCGGTATCAGATACTTAGTGCAGCTGAATGCGCACAGGGGTGTACGAGCTCGATCCGGTATCCAGCATGAGCCATACGTACTTATAAGAGGCACCTGCCGTTACGTCGATGAAGTTCGATGCACCCTTGGTAACCGGCTGGGCATCGCCAATACCGTTCTGCACCTGGTAGGGATACGTTCCCGTAAAGGTTGCGTTCGTATACGTTGTGTTGGAGTTCGTGTAGAAATACTTCAGCGTACCGGTAATATTCGGCGTGAAGAAAATGAGAACGCCCTCCAGATCAGGATCAGATGCAAATCCGGTTGCAGAGGACGGCTGTGTGCCTGTATTCCCCGTACCGCCGGAGAGCGGAACGAAGATCGGCTCCGTCGTCGTGGTGCCGTTATCCATCCAGACAACGATATTCTTGAGGGTCTTAACGTGCTCGCCTGCCGCCGTTGCCGTGGGGATATACAGCTTCTGCGGGGTAAGGGAGGTAACCTGCAGCGTACCCGAGGTGATCGCTATGTACTCCAGCTCCTCGAGAGACTGGCTGAAATCACCGATCGAATCCGTATTGGTGAAGTAGTAGCGGAGCTGACCTGTCATCTTCGGATAGAAGTTAAGGTAATCACCGCTGACGTACGGCGTGGTGTAGAAGCCTGTGCCGATCGTAGTCGTGCCGGACGTTGTTCCGCTTACGGGAATAACGATCGGCTGGCAGAACGGCGTCTCATTCGTAGCGACGTTCGACTTCTGGAGCATCAGAACGAGGTAGGAGTAGCCGATCGGCGCCGTAATCGTCTTCGTTCCGCTGCCCGCGTTTACAGAGAACGTACCGAGCATGCTGCCGGAAAGACCGGAGTTATAATACGTATTGACGAAGGATGCAGAATCCACAGGAGCCACGGAAGACGTGGAGAAGTAGTACAGGAGCTGACCTGCGGAGGTCATGTTATAAGTAAGTGCCAGAGACGAGCCGGTCAGCTTCGAGGTCGGTCTGACAGAGAAGCCCGTGCCGGACATATTCTCCGTTACCGTGCCGCCGCTGGTACCGCCGCTGGTGGATACCACGATGGGCAGATACTCTGTACCGGAACCGTCAACCAGCATAAGGACGACGTATTTCGGCAGAATCTCATTGACAATCGTAATCTGGATGTTGTACGTCTTCTTACCGTTGATATAGAAGATACCTGCGTAGGAGCCGGTACCGGAGCCCGCACTCATCTCCGCCTCAACGATGCGCTTGACGTCATCCGTCAGCGGAACGGTATTGCTGTCGGTGTAGTAGTAGTAGATCTTACCGCTGCTGACGCTCGGCGTTACCGTCGTCTGATGTGCTCTCTTGTACGGCGTGGAGCAGTACGGCGTACCGGTGAAGCCGGTCGTCGTGGGCTGTGCCTGTACAGGATCGTTCGTGCCGCCAACCAGCGGAATGAGCACCGGCGTCATTTTGGTCTGACCGATGACAGCCATGAGTACGATATAACTGGAGTTGATACCAATCTCGTTCTTGATAGCGGTCTTGATGTTCTGGGAGCCGGAGCGAAGCGTGCATGCGCCGCCGGACGGATCCTCCAGATACATACCGGTCTTGTTTGCCCAGTTCGTTTCGAACTCGGAAACACTCGGCGCAGATGCATTATTCGTGATGTAGTAGAAGAGCTGACCTGCGCTTGTTGCCTGCACAGTGAGGTAGAAATATCCGCTCGTCATATAGCTCGTGGGCGTAGACGAGAAGCCCGTACCTGCAAGATTTGCCGTACCTGCAACGGGGAGCACAACAAGTACCGGCTGGTACGTTACGCCCGACGCCGTCAGACGAAGCACCATATACTTATACGCCTGCGCTACCAGCTGATTGGACAAAGCATTGTAATAGGAATCCGGAGATACGCTGATGGAGCCCTTGGCAGATGCCGCGACAGCTGCATACGAGGTCGTGAACTGTTCCGAAGTCGGAAGCGTAGAGGATGTCGTGTAGTAATACTCAACGGTACCGACCTTTGAAGCGGCGAATCCGAGGAAGAGATCCTCACCGTTCTTCTGGACGAACGGTGCGGTGACGAAGCCGTTATCCGTAGCACCGACGTTCGTGCCGCTCTTGGAGATCACGACGGGCTGGAAGCGGTTTCCGCTTGCATCCATCACGATTACGACGAGATACGGATATCCTGCGACGTTGCTGGTCAGCACGGTATTCTTAGAAGCCTGCTGATTTGCATTGACGGACAGCTCACCCTTATAGACAGCAGCGTTGTGCATCGTGGAGAACGTATCCACCGTAGGTGCGGTATTCGTCTTTGCGTAGTAGTAGTAGACGTAGCCCTTAACGGTAGGCTTCACAGTCAGCTTATCATACGTACCGCTGACGGTGAGCGTGGGCGTAGCCGTAAAGCCGGAGGATGCTCTGTTCGGAAGAACGACCGGCTGATATTTCGTCGTTCCGCTCGAATTCTGGAGCATTACAACAACGTAGGAATATGCGGAAATAACGGAGGCGGTACCGACATCCTTATCAAACGGTACGTTTGCCGTTGCAAGGAAGCTATCCTTAACGGAAGCCGCATTGTACAGGCTCGTAAAGTTCGACGCGGTGGGAACGGATGCAGTATTCGTATAATAGTAGTAGACCTTACCGTCAACCGAAGGCTTACCGGTCAAATATCCGTTCGCAGTGGTGGTATACATCGTAGGAGCAACAGCAAAGCCGGAAGCACTTGCATCTGCCGAGCCGGTGTAGGAGGTGCCGGCAAACGATGCGCTCAGACCGGAGGCAACCGTGTACTTACCGGGCATCATCTCTGCCTTGAAGCCGGATGCATTGACAGTCACGCCCTTGAGCGTACCGGAACCGGTCAGCGTAGAGTTCTTCGCACCGCTTGCAACCGTCATCGCGGTTACCTCAGTACCCGAAGCCGCACTTGCCTTGACGGGCGTCTTCGCGTTCAGAGCAGCAACCTTCGTGCCCTCGTTCAGCGTTACGTTCACCGTATAGGCACTGTCCGTGCAGTCAACGATCAGCGTCTTGACGTCGCAGTCAGTGAAGGTCACGGACGAGCTGCCGCGGATGATTACCGTCTCCAGATCGCATCCGCTGAGCATGACAACGCCGCCGGACGCACCCTCGGTGATATACAGCTCACCGGCGATCTCCGCGTTGTTGACGATCACGCCGGACTTGGCGATGACTGCATTGGCAGCCGCAGCGCCTGCATCGGTGCCCGTTGCGGACGCTTTATAGATCGTACCTGCGGCGCGATAAAGGATCGCTGCCGCCTCGCATCTTCTGAGGACACGGGTGGGACTGAAATTGCCCGTCTCGTCGCCGTTGAAGAGCCCTTCATATGTAGCCTGCAGAACGTAGTCCTGATACTTGATCTTGATAGTGCCGTAATCCTTGTACGTGGACGAGGGAGATTTCTTGCTCTCATCCAGCGCGAGATAGCGGACAAGCAGTGCCGCTGCCTCCTCACGCGTCAGCTGACCGTTCGGATCCAGCTCCGTGCCGTAATTCAAAAGGAATCCCTGCGCGGCAGCCTTCTGCACGTACGGATAGAACCAGTCCGTCGATTTGACGTCGGTATAGTTGACCGTCGCCGTCTTCGTAAGACCGAACGTCTCAACGATCATCTTAATAAACTGGACGCGGGTAACGGGATCCGCGGGACGGAACGTATTGTCCTCCGCATAGCCGTTCAGAACGCCTTTCTCCACCATGTAGTTGATCTGGCTCTTCGCCCACGAGACAGAGCTCGGCCACTTTGCCTCATCGGCAAACGCAGCGAACACTGCCGGCACAGACGAAACCAGCATCCATACAGCAAGGAAGAGGGATAAAACCTTTTTCATGTGTGTATTCTCCGTTTCTTTATAATCCTTGTTATTGCCATCACGCATTTTCGGCGTCCGCCAAATTAGACAGATGCAGATTGTGCGCAAAAACACCTACTCTATAGTATACATCATCTTTGAAATATGTCAACGGAATTTCATAAGATTTTTGTTACTTTTTTGTCAATTTCGGCAAATTCGTCGTTTTGACAACAGATTTTCCTCTTATTCAGGCGAATCCTCCCGCAGAAACGCGGCAATTGCCTTCATATCGGTATACATGGCCTCTTTCTTTCCGGGATCGCGCAGAAGCGCCGCCGGATGGAAAACTGCGGTCATGGTAAATCCGTTTTTCGTAACGAACACACCGTGCTCCTTCGTGATTTTGTAGTCCGGCTTAATGAGCCGCATGGCAGAAATCCGTCCGAGGCAGACGATGATCTTCGGCGAGATCAGCCGCACCTGCCGGCGCAGATAATCAATGCACGCGTCCTGCTCTTCAGGCAGCGGATCGCGGTTTTCGGGCGGACGGCATTTGAGAATGTTCGCGATATAGACTTCCTCGCGCGCAATCCCGACCGCTTCCAAATATTTGTCGAGCAGTTTTCCCGCCGCACCGACGAAGGGGATTCCCTGCTCATCCTCTTTTTGACCGGGCGCCTCCCCGACAAACATGAGCTTCGCCGTTTTCGATCCTGTTCCGAACACGCAGTTCGTCCTGGATTGAGACAGCGAACACTTCGTACAAGCACGGCATTGTTCCTCAAGCGATTCCCACGTTTCCATACCGTCACCTCACTTTTGTTTTCTATATTATACTATAATTCGACGAAAAAGGAAAGAGATTGTTCCGATTTTCCTTTTAGTAAATTGTTCCTGTTCAGCGGCACAGCGCATCGATCAAGCGGCGCGTGATCTGCGCGTCTGCCCGTCCGGCGCTTTTCTTCATGACGGCACCGACGAGCACCTGCTTGGCTTTCTCTTTTCCCTCACGGATCTGTCGGACAACATCGGGATTCTCCTGCATTGCCGCACGGACAAGCGCTTCGATTTCGCCCTCGTCCGAAAGGACAAACATCCGCTCCCGCTTGGCGATCGCTTCGGGATCCCCGCCGCCGCAGCAGAGGGAGACGAGCTTACGGGCAGATGCGGCGGTGATTTCACGTCCGTGCATCTTCTCCGCAATCCATGAAAGCGCGTCAGGTGCGATTTCGGGTGCGCTCTCCCCCTCGGGAAACGCCTCCCCGATCAAGAGATTCGCCGCTGTCTCCGCGGCATCGGTGCGCCCGATCACGGCATCAAAATACGCGGCGACCGCAGGCGTTTCCGTCAGCCGCTCCGTATTTGCAGCAGAGATGCCCGCTTCCGAAAACCGACGGCGGTACGTCTCCGGCATCGGCGGGAGCGACGCGCGGATCTCCTCCACCTCAGCAGGGGAGATCATAAGCGCCGGCAGATCCGGCTCGCGCATATAGCGGTAGTCGGCGGCGCTCTCTTTTTTCCGCATGAGCACCGTCGTGCCCGTCGCCTCATCGTACCGTCTCGTCTCGGGCGTAATTTCACCGCCCGCCTCTAAAATCTCCGCCTGCCGCAGAAATTCGTACGCGATCGCCTTGCCGGCAAACGCGATGGAGTTGATGTTCTTGATCTCTGTGCGCACACCGAATGTGCTTTCTCCGCGCAGACGCACGGACAGATTCACATCGCACCGCATGGAGCCCTCGTTCATGCGGCAGTCAGAGATCCCCGCGAACACGAGCCGTTCTCTGAGCGCACGCAGATACGCACGTGCCTCCTCTGCCGATCGGATATCCGGCTCGGACACGATCTCGATCAGCGGCACGCCGCATCGGTTGTAGTCGATCTTTGTAAGAGCACCGTCATGCATCAGCTTCCCCGCATCCTCCTCGAGATGGATGCGCGTGATCCCGATCTTTCGCGCGCCCCCCTCCGTCTCCACGGTGATAGCGCCGCCTTGGCAGATCGGCTCATCATACTGCGTAATCTGGTACCCCTTCGGCAGATCGGGGTAAAAATAATGCTTCCGATCAAAATGGGTATGCAAGGCGATTTCGCAGTCCGTGACCAGTCCCGCCGCGATCGCAAAACGTACCGCGCGTCGGTTGAGCACAGGCATCGTCCCGGGGATGCCGAGACAAATCGGGCAAACATGCGTGTTCGGCGCACCGCCGTACGCCGCAGAGCATGCGCAGAAGATCTTGCTCTCCGTCCGCAGTTCCGCGTGGACCTCGAGCCCCACGATCATTTCATATTTATCAAACAGATAGGATTTATTCATTTTCCGCCTCCAGTGCCGACGCCGCGGCAAACAGGATCGCCTCCCCCATGCGCGGCGCGATCAGCTGCATCCCGATCGGCAAACCGTCCGTGGGGACAGGAACGCTGATCGCGGGCATTCCCGACAGAGATGCCGCCGTGCAAAGCGAATCGATCGCGCGGTACGGCACAGCATCCGCCGCGATCTCGTCGGTGCGGCATGCCGTATCCGACACGGTGGGGATGAGAATCACGTCGCAAAGCGCAAACTGCGCCGCCATCTGCTCCGTGATCTCGGCGCGCAGGGTGCAGGCGCGTTCGTAATACTCCGCCCGTCCGTCCACGGACAGCGCGTATGCGCCCGCCAAAAGCCGCCGTTTCACCTCATGCCCGAACGCAGAGCGTGCGCGGCTCATCTCCTCAGCGAAGCTGGCACCATCTGCGGCATACCCGTATCGGATACCGTCATAGCGCGCGAGATTGGACGACGCCTCCGACGCGGCGATCAGATAGTACGCCGTGTAGCAGTCGTCCGCGGACGGAATCGTAATATCGATAAGGTGGGCGCCCTTCTCCGCAAGAGAATCGGCACTCCGCCTATACGCCGCACGGACATCAGGCGACAGGTTTGGCGGATTGTTGACCACACCAACACGCATCCCGCGCACGCCGCCATCGATGGCGCGCAGAAAATCCTCAAGCGAATCTGTACGGGCAAGGCTCGTCATATCGCCGGAATCGGGTGCGGCACAAGCATCAAGCACGATCGCGGCGTCGCGCACCGTTTTCGTGACGATCCCGACCGTATCGAGCGAGGAGGCAAACGCGATCAGCCCGCGGCGGGAAATTCTGCCGAACGTCGGCTTCAGTCCCACCACGCCGCAAAAAGAGGCGGGCACGCGCACGCTTCCGCCCGTGTCCGATCCAATGGCAAAGACCGCCTGCCCGTCAGCAACGGCGGCGGCACTGCCCGACGAGCTTCCGCCGACGATCCGATCGGGATACAGCGGGTGCCTGACCGCGCCGAACGCGCTGTCCACACCGGCGGCGCCCATGGCAAATTCGTCCATATTCGTTTTTCCGAGAAGCACCGTCCCCGCCCCGGCAAGATTCTCCCAAACGGCGGCGGAGTACGGCGGCACAAAATCAGAAAGCATGCGGGAAGCGGCCGTCGTACGCACACCCCGGATGACAAAGCTATCCTTGATGGCGGCAGGAATGCCGCAAAGAAGGCTTCCCTCCCCGGCGGCAAGACGGCGATCCGCCTCCTCCGCCGCGGCGAGAGCGAGATCAGCTGTGACGGTGAGAAACGCGTTCGTCTCTGCCCTCTCCGCGATCCGGGCAAGCGACTGCTCCGCAAGATCCCGTGCGCGAATCTCCCCGGCGCGCAGACGCGCGGCAAGTGATTCGATCATGATTCCCCTCCGACCGTACGGGATACGGCAATACAGCCGTCCCGTTCCTTTTTTGACAGCGCGGTCAGCGCCGCGGAATCTTCATACGGGCGTGCCGTATCCTCGCGAAGTGCATCTGCCGTCACGGCATGAGATACACTATTCGCCCCCGTCGGAGCCGGCATCGTTTTCCCCATCGCGAGAATGTTCTCCATATCCGCCTGCAGACGCTCAGCCTCCTTCGCATCGGGTGTGAGCATCGCAAGCGCGGCGATGTTTCGGATATCGGACATCACACGTCCTCCCGCCACGATTTGAGCAGAGCGATCTCCGCCGCGTATCCGTCAAGATCGCACGGCGTCTCAAGATAAAACGGCTTCTCCTTGAGGAGCGGATGGTTGATGATCCGCTTAATTCCGTCGGCGGTGAGATTGCCATCCCCGATTTTCTCGTGGCGGTCCTTGTGTGCGCCGAGCGGATTTTTACTGTCGTTCAAATGAATCGCGTGCAGGCGTGAAAGCCCGATCACACGGTCGAATTCGGCAACAACCGCATCCGTATCGCCGGCGATATCGTAACCGCCGTCGTGGATATGGCACGTATCGAGGCACACACCGACCTTGTCCGCAATCTCGGGGCGAAGCAGATCAAGAATCGCGCGGAGCTCCTCAAATTTGCCGCCGATCTCCGTACCCTTGCCCGCCATCGTTTCGAGCAGCACCGTGGTGGACTGCGCGGGTGTGACGATCGCGTTGAGCATATCGGCGATCATGACGATGCCTGCCTCCGTGCCCTGCCCAACGTGGCATCCGGGATGAAAATTGTACAGCGATCCGGGCAGATTCTCGAGGAAGCGAAGCTCCTCTGCCATCGTATCGGCAGTATACTTGCGGATATGCTCGTCCTTCGCGCACGGATTGTACGTATACGGCGCATGCGCCAGAGGTGCGGAAAAGCCGTGCTCCTCCATAAGGCGGCGAAGCGCCGCTACATCCTCCGGCGAGGGCGTTTTCGATTTGCTCCCGCGCGGATTGCGTGTGAAATACTGAAAGGTGTTGCCGCCTGCATAAAGGGCATCCTTGCCCATGGCTTCGTATCCGCCGGCAACGGACACGTGACATCCGATTTTGAACATAGTAAATCTCCTTTGATGGGGAGGGACTTTTTGCAAAAAAGTCCCTCCCCGCGCGAGATTGCCGTAGGCAAGCTCGACGCACATGATGCCCGCCTTTTGGCATCATGTGCACCCCTCCGCAAAAACCTTTATGGCAATTGACAAGGAAGCAGAAACCAGACGTCAGCTTCCTATTTATAAAAGTTTTTGAAAGAGGTTCGGGGAAAACTTTTCTCAAAAAGTTTTCCCTGATTATTTCTATCTATTATTTTACCAATTCCCGCGGATTCTGTCAAGCCGACTGCCGCCGCTCCATCCGCCGCCAGCTGACAAATCCGTATATATCATTGACCAGAAACGCGGCAAAGCAAACAATGACGGACAGATATGTGATATCCGCAAGTGCCGCCAATATCCACAACACGATCAGCACTACGTCGTTCGCGGCATATGCCAGCGCATAATACGGACTGCGGCGTGCGGTGAGATATGCCGCGGCGAAGCTGGTTGTAACGGACACCGTACTCGGAAGCAGATTCGCCGTCCCGAATGCGGCAAGGATGAAATAAAAGCCGGCGGTGACAGCGGCAGTCAAAAGCGTGAGCAGAATCCACTCCCGTGCACCGATACGGCCGACGCGCACCTCGGCACGTCTTCCCTCGTACGGATTTTTCAGCCACGAAACGAGTGCGACGACCGCCATCGGCAAAGTCATACCGAGGTAGGTGATCATCTCCCCGTAATACGAAAAGGAATACGAGATCACGCCGTACAGGATGCTGAAAACGATCATCAGCACCTGCCCGATCGGGTTTCCCTTCGCGCAGAAGATCAGCGACGTCACTCCGATCAGCGATGCCGCAAGCGTCAGATAGCTCCCGCGATCAAACAGCAGAAAGGACGCAAGGATACAAAGAACGGACACGCCCCACAAAACGCGCTCCCCTTTTGTGAAATACCGATACAGTTTTTTCATAATTCCTCCAAAAAAGCATCCGCGCACGTATCTTCAAAGACCTAACGATACGCACACGAATGCTCCGCATTCTCTACCCGGTGGCAGATGATTCAGTTTTGAAAAGTATACCACACGCCGCCCGTTTTGTCAAGGGCGCGGTATGATTTCGCCGTCCGGCGCATACAATACTATCCGAATCATAAGCGGGGAGGTGACGCCGTGCGCAAGGGAAAGCATACATCCGTCTGGGACGTGCGGCATCTCATTCGCGTTCTGAAAGAAATTGCCGCCGTCTTCCGCCGGGACATGGTTCCCGTATACGCGGCGCAGGCGTCTTTTTTCCTCCTGCTTGCCTCGGTACCTTTCCTCGTTCTGATGCTCAATATCGGCAAGATCTTCTTTCGATCGGTCTCTGACGACGTGCTCTCTCTGCTTGAAAACATACTGCCCGCCGCACTCCACGGCACCGTCGGTGCACTCGGCGAGCAAATCGCTGCAGGCGGCGGCATCCCGCTTCTCTCCGTCTCGGCGGCGACGGCCTTCTGGAGTGCGTCGCGCGGGATGGCGGCACTGGAGCGCGGTCTTGCCGGCGTGTACGGCGTGAACGTAAGCCGCGGTCTTTTCCGCGATATCCTGCGCTCACTGACGTACACCGTTACCCTGATTCTGCTTATATTCGTAACGCTGATCCTGCTCGTGTTCGGTGCACAGCTGGCAGACGGGATCATGTCCGTCCTCCCCTCCCTTGAGGGGCCGATCACCGCCGTTCTGGAGGCGCGAGGCGTCTTCGTCTTTCTCACGCTGACGGCGTTTTTCACGCTCGTTCACCGTGTGATCGTGAAGGATGCGCCGATTCTGCCGGGCGCCGCCCTTTCCGCCGCCGGATGGATGCTGTTTTCCTATCTTTATTCCCTGTATGTGCAGATCTTTCCGCGCGCGTCGTATCTCTACGGATCGCTTGCCCTCTTCACTGTACTCATGCTGTGGCTATATTTCTGCATGATTATCTTTCTCACCGGCGCGGAGGTGAACAAGTGGATCGGGCACACGCGGGTGTAATGTTTACAAATCTGCCCTTGCAATTTCTCCTCCGATATGGTATCATATTTATATATTCCAAAAGGAGGTACGGCATGGCAATTCACGAAGCTGCCGAGAATTATCTCGAAACCATCTATATGCTGCGCAAGAAGAACGGTCACTGCCGTTCCATCGATGTGGCAACCGATCTCGGCTACTCCAAACCGACTGTCAGCATTGCGATGCGGAATCTGCGTGCGTCCGGGCACGTTCTGGTGGATGACGCGGGGGATTTGACTCTGACACCGCTCGGACTGGAGATTGCCCAGCGCATGTACGAGCGGCACGAGGTCATCGCGTCGTTTCTGATCGCCATCGGTGTCCCTGAGGAGATCGCGTACCACGATGCGTGCAAAATTGAGCACGACATCTCCCCCGAAAGCTTTGCCGCGATCAAGGAAAACCTGCCGAAGCTTACAAAAGAATAACCGAAGCCGCAGAGGAAATCCCCTGCGGCTTTTCTTTATGCAAATTCGGTGAAATTTTCCGTGAGCAGCGCTTCTCTCGTGATCTCATGCCACGTATCGTCGGTGATGAGATCGCTTTCTTTGGCGATCGCGTCTACGATGTAGGACGGATTCAGATAGTTCTGCGCACTGCTTGCCGTAATCGCTTCGATCACGACCGTGCCGGTCTGTGCATCATACCGCGCACGCAGATCGCGGATCAGCGTTGTGATATCGACCTCTTTCTCGCCGCTTTTCGACTTCTTCAGCATGACCACGGGGGATTTGAATCGCTCCGTGATCCATGCGGCGTGCGCCTCGTCCGCCCTCGGCGAATGGATCACCACGGACGAGCGCGCCCACTCGATATCCGTAAGCTTCGTCACGCGATCGTACACGTCAATGATCCGCACACCGGCAGGCGCGGCGGCAGAAAGACGGGCGAGCACCTCCTCATTCGGCAGATCCGCACGGATGCGCAGATCCATGACCTCGCCGCTTCCGCCCGTACCGACGGACAGGGGGGACGCAAAGACGATCTTCGGACGCGGATTGAAGCCCTCCGAATAGTACACGGGCAGTGCCGAGCGCGTGATGATGTGCGCCATGATCCGCGCGAGATCGAGGTGGCCGATGTAGAGCGCCGGCTCCTCCTTCGCAAAACGGACACGGATCGGGCGGTACTCCACCTTCACAGGCATCTCTGCCGCCGGCTTCTCCACGGTCTCTGTGGGCGCGGATACGACCGCGGGGGCTTTTCCCTCACCCGATTTCGGACGCATCTTGCCGCCGGGGCACCACGTGCACTTCTCCGCGTCAACAAGCGAATTCACGCCGCACGCAGAGCATGCATCGTGACAGCCGGGCGTAGGCGTACCGACTTGCGATTTATGACGCTCACGCAAAAGGAACTCTCTCGACACGCCGCAGTCGATCATATCCCACGGCAGAATCTCGCCGTCGGGGATCGACCGGTTCGCATAAAACGCGGGATCAACACCGGCGCGCGCAAACACGTCCATCCATTTTTCGTAATTGAAGAACTCCTCCCACGCGTCAAAGCACATGCCCTCCTTATGCGCAAGCTCAAGGGCATCTGCCACACGGCGGTCACCTCGCGCAAGGACTGCCTCGACGTGCGAGGTGGAAGCGTCGTGATAATTGAAGCGGATCTTGCGGTCGCGGATCTGCGACAGGACGAATTTCTGCTTTCTCTCAAGCGACTCCATCGTATCCTGCCCTTCCCACTGGAACGGCGTCATCGGCTTCGGAATGAAGCACGCCGCGCTGATCGTGACCTGCGGCGGACGGGCGCGGTTTCTCTCGGGCGTCTCGTAAAACGCGTCGATGACGTGCTTGGCGATCTGTGCGATCCCGGCGAGGTCCTCGTCCGTCTCCCCGGGCAGACCGATCATGAAATACAGCTTGACCTGATTCTTTCCGGCGGCAAACGCGATGCGGCAGGCGTTCAGAATCTCCTCCTCGGAGACGTTTTTGTTGATGACGTCCCTGAGTCTCTGCGTACCCGCCTCGGGCGCAAACGTGAGCGTAGAGGTGCGGACGGAGGAGATTTTCTCCATCAGCTCCTTGGTAAAGCTGTCCGCGCGCAAAGACGGCAGGGAGAGATTGATTTGTCTGTCATTCGTCCAGCGGAGGAGCGCATCGGTCAGCGCAGTGATATCGGTATAATCGCTGATGGACAGCGACATGAGGGAGATTTCCTCATATCCCGTATTCTCCACCGTAGCCTTGGCAAAATCGCACAGGACGGGCACAGATTTTTCACGGACAGGACGGGAGATGAAGCCCGCCTGGCAGAATCGGCATCCACGGACACAGCCGCGGTAGACCTCAAGCGTGACGCGATCCTGCACCGTTTCGATCAGCGGCATGACGGGTGCGGTCGGCACGACGGTATGATCGACATCGGCGACGATCCGCTTGACGATTTTCGCGGGAACGTCCTCGTATTTCGGCGTAATCGAGGCGATCGTGCCGTCCGCATGGTAGGCGATATCGTACAGCGACGGAACGTAGAATCCGTCAAGATGAGACGCCGCACGGAGGAACGCCTCCTTCGTGAACGTGCCGTTCTCCTTCATAGAAAGATACAGCCGGGCAAGCTCGGGCAGTGCCTCCTCGCCCTCGCCGATCGAAAAAATATCAACAAACGGCGCCATCGGCTCGGGATTGTACGCACACGGACCGCCCGCTAAGATGATCGGCGCATCCGCACCGCGCGACTCGGCACGCAGGGGAATCCCGGCGAGATCCATCATATTGAGCACGGTCGTATAGCACATCTCGTACTGCAGCGTGAACGCGACGACGTCAAAATCACCGACTGCGTCCCCGCTTTCGTGCGTGAACAGTGGGATCCCACGCGCGCGCATCTCCGCCTGCATATCCGTCCACGGGGCGTATACGCGCTCGCACCACACGCCGTCAACCGCGTTGAGCGCCTCCGTTAAAATCCGCATACCGAGATTGGACATACCGATCTCGTACGTATCGGGGAAGCAGAACGCGACGCGCATCTTTACATCCGCGAGATCCTTGAAAACAGAGCCCTGCTCGCCGCCCGTATAGCGCCCAGGCTTCGTGATCTTTGAAAGAAACGGGCGAATATCTTCTCTCATAGGAATTCCTTTCGCTTGTCAAAAAAGAGGGAGGAGCGCACTCCTCCCTCTCCGATTTACTTTTATTTGATGAACAGCTTCGTCGTGAGCATCGCGGGAATCAGCCAGAACAGCTGATTGGCGGCGACCATCCAAGATTTCAGCGCGCCGACGTTCTGCGACATCATTACGATGACGAGCACCAGAAGCGATACGATCGCAGATACAATGCTGATGACCGTATTCGTGCCCTTGACGCTGAGCACCATATCGCAGTAGGAAAGCACCTGCAGAAGCGACTTCGTCGTGCCTCTCGTGACGATACCGGAATCGGCACGCTCAACCGCCTCGGTCCCCTCCGTATTGCGCACGATCTTCAAAGGATACTGCTTGCCGCGCACCTTGGAGAAGATCATCTCCTCGTCAATATTGGGATCCAGCGTCTTCACGCAGACGCACGTACCGCCCTTCGTAAACTGACGGAGGATGAACTCGAAATCGGCATCCATACCGTAGCGGATGTACATCTTCGCGATCAGCGCACCGTCGCGCAGCATATACAGGATGCTGAGATCTCCCTGTACGTACGAATCCTCCTCGACGACCTCGACGGGCACCTCAAATCCGAGTTCCGTAAGTACCGCCGAACGTCCGAACAGGATCTGTCTGCCGTCCACGCTTGTTTCGAGATAGCCAACACCTGCCGAGAGGATATTCACGTCAGCAGAGCGCTCCATCTCCATCGTAGCGAGGGAGAACACGTCAGAAAGCGGTCCGCCGGCTGCACAGAATGCACTTGCCGCGTAATACAGCACGCGGTCAATGCGGTTGTTGTTGTAAATCTTGATGTTCTGCACCTTCACGCTGACGGAGGGGAAGACGTTCTTATCGTCGAAGGAGACGATCGACGCGCCTGCGTACTCCTCAAGCGACGGCTCACCGACGATGGTACTGTCGTACTCATACGCCTCACGGTTCGCCTTATAGAAGGGATAGCTGTATGTAAAGAACATGGAAGCGGGCACGACACCGATCAGCGTCAGATACGCGATGGTGATCGCATCACGGGAGGTAGAGCCGCCGATCATCGCAAAGACCGCCATCAGCACAGCGGCGGCAACGATGCACGAAAGCATAGCGCCTACATAGATGCGGGTACTGTTCAGAATCGCCCCGGTACGGGCAAAGTATCCGTCCACGAAATCCGCGCGGGTGATGCGGAGCACGTCGGGACTGCCCTCCTCCGTTGCACCGAAGACACGGCTTTCCTCGGAATTCTCCGTAGCCTCGATCCGGTTAAACACGTACTTCTGCCGTTTGGAAGAAACGATATTGAAGCTGAACGCCTCCCGCTTCGTATTGAAGTAGGTGAAGATGAGTGACAAAAGCGCGACAACGGCAACGGGGAAATTGTAGAGCACCGGCTCGCCGCCCGCAGACGGATTCGCAATCACGGCAAGGATCACGGAATACACGACAGCGAACACGCTCAGAACGGACAATACGCTCTCCGGCGTCGGACGCATCGTGACCAGATTGGTGAAGCCGGCGAAAATCTGCTCATACGCAAGTGCGCACACGAGAAGCAGCAGCTGCAGGCTCATCATGATATTCACCACGGGATACACCGCAGGATCCAGTGCGCCGCTGAACTGCACGCCGAACAGGGTAATATTCTCAAAGAAGAACAGAAGCACCGTAAGAACTGCAGCCGCGATCATTTTGATCTTCAGGGATTTCAGCGCAAACTTATACGCATCGGCAATCTGCGGGATCTGCGAACGGTCCGTGTACTCGTATTCGAGCGCCTGCTTCTGCTGACGGCTGTACTCCTTCTGCTCATCCTTCAAACGGTCAGCGGCCTTATCCGCCGAGCCTTTACCCATCTTTTTATCGAGCTGATCCTCCATACCGAGGGCAACCCACAGGCTGATATCCTTTTCATCCATACCGGACGTATCGATGACGTCCTCACCGGGAGTCTCCTCCCCGTCGATTGCCACGAATCCGCCGTCTGTTTCTACCTCCGCGTCTTCGGAAGCGGACTCCGCGTCGGCGTCCTCGTCCTGCGCGGAAGCAGACTCCGCTGCGGGGGCAAAAATCCCCTCTCTGTCCTCAGCGGGAGCGCTCTCGCTCTCCTCAACCAGCTCGGAGAAAATCTCGCTGTCGGGAGCGGCGGATTCCTCCTCCGGCTCCTCGTGGTGCAAGAGACGGGCAAACAAACCGCCCAGCTTCTTGCGCGGCACGGACTCTTCCTCCGCAGGCGCATCCGCCGGCTCTTCCGCAGGCTGTTCTTCGGGCAGATCAGCCGTCTCTTCAGACTCCTCGGGAGTTGCCTCCTCCGCGCTGTCCTCACCGAACCACACAAACGGCTCCTCACCGTTTTCTTCCTCGGTCTCCTCCTCTACGGCAAGAGACGGGAGCTCGTCCACTTCCTCCGTTACCACGGGAGCAGACGCCTCCGCAGCCGGCTTATCAGATTTCTCCTCCGAATAATTGGGGAGATATTTTTTCAAGAGGTCCTGAATATTGAGTTCGCTGTCTCCTCCGGCATCAGCAGGCGCCGCGGGATCTGCCGTCACAGCATCTCTCACATCGCGCTCATCGTTCTGTGCGGAATTGAATTTTGTACTCATACACACAAACCATCCAATCCTCAAAAATTTTGTATGTCTTTCTGAAAGGGAATCACGTGCGCTGCATCCGTGCCGCATGACACAGAATCACAGATGCCGCGGTCGATACGTTCAAAGAGTTGACCTTGCCGTACATCGGAATCGAGACGATGAAATCACTTTTCTCGCGGACGAGGCGGCTGACGCCCTCCCCTTCGCTTCCGAGCACGATCGCGGCCGGCGTATTGAAATCCGTTTCGTAATACGGAGTGCCTCCCGCCTCCGCGGTGAAGATCCACAGTCCCATTTCCTTGAGCTGCTCGATCGTCGCGGCGATATTCTGCACCTTGGCAATCGCCATATGTTCAAGTGCACCGGCAGACGCGTTCGTGACGACGGGGGTAAGTCCGACCGCACGCCGCTTCGGCAGGATAAGTCCGTGTGCACCGGCGCATTCGGCACAGCGGATAACCGCACCGAGATTATGCGGATCCTCAATGCCGTCCGCGATGACGATCAGCGGCTTCTCACCGCGATCACGCGCGATCTGCACGATCTCCTCAACGGTAACGTACTGCTTTTCCGCCGCCATTGCCGCGACGCCCTGATGATGGGCACCGCAGGTCATATTATCCAGCTTCTGACCGTCCGTTTCGATCACGGGGATACCGAGGCGGATCGCCTCCGCCACAATGACGGTAATCGATCCCTCTCGGTCGCCGGCGCGGACGAAGATTTTATCGACCGATCTGCCGGATTTGAGAAGCTCCCGCACAGAATTCCGTCCGCAGACGATATTCTCGGGGGCAGTCGCTTCCTGCCGCGGCTCTCTTGGCGGACGGTGCTCGGACCGATCGCCGCGATCACCCTTACGGGGACGGTTGTCATACGATTTTTTTCCGTTTGCGCCATAGCGGCGCTTCTGCGTAAATTCAGGCATATACTAATCCGGCCGAGCCGATCCTTTCCGTTTTGGGCATACATATACATATATATTATAACATACAATTCGCGCTTTGTATATACTATTTTTTGTTTTTTCGTTGAAAATCGTCGCCAAGAGGGGAATTTATTGGCAAACCGGAAGCAAAAAATCCCCCAAAAACAGGAAAAAGGAGACACGGAAAACCCCGTATCTCCTTTTGAACCTGACAATTCCTGTCCAAGGTCAGCGGATTACTGCTGCTCCTTGATTGCTGCAAAGCACTCGCTGCAGTATACCGGTCTGTCGTTGCTGGGCTGGAAAGGAACCTTTGCTTCCTTACCGCATCTTGCGCAAACAGTGGTAAACATCTCTCTCTGCGCCTTGCTTGCGTTCTTGCGTGCATCGCGGCAGTTCTTGCAGCGCTGGGGCTCGTTCTGGAAGCCCTTCTCTGCGTAGAATTCCTGCTCGCCTGCGGTGAATACGAATTCGTTGCCGCACTCTTTGCACGTCAGAGTCTTGTCCTGGTACATGTTTCAAACCTCGCTAATAAAATAGGATAAAATTTTGCCCTCGACGGAGTTCAACCGTCACCTTTGAAATTACAACGCTCTTGCATTAAGCTATTCGGGCTTACATATATAAATGCGGCTTGCGCGCGCATGAATATCGGAGTCAGTCAGAAGAAAGCAAGCCTTTGATCTTAACGCGGATTCGGTACAAAGCGTTGCTTACGGATTTTTCCGTCTTGTCGACGTGCAGCGCGATCTGCTTCACGGACATACCACTGATATACTGCTCAAATATGCGGTTTTCATAGGGAGAGAGTGCCGCGCGGATCTTTTCGCGCAAAGCTCCCGTTTCGGAGGCAGACAACAGCTCCGAAAGCGCATCCCGGCCACCCGTCTCCACCACCTCTTTGGATCCGCGGCGCGACACACGCGCTCCTGCGGACGACTTCCGCCAGAGGGAGACGAGAGAATTGCGGATACAGATTTTTGCATACAGACCGAACGTGATGCCCTTCTTTTCGGGATCGAACGTATTCGCCGCGCGGTAAAGCGCAAGCCGGGCCTCCTGCTGCAGATCCTGCTCACCGATCGCGGCGCCCTCCGCCATGGCAGCGAAGGAAGGTGCGAACTGTGCACTCATGGATTCGATCAGCGGGGCGTACTGCAAGGCAAGCTCCTCAAACGCACTCTGGTCTCCGTCGGCGACTCGCCTGAGGAGGATATCTGCTGCATCCGTCAACTTTTCCACCTTAAATCTTTACAGATTTATGAATACATTATATCATATAATACAGATTTGTCAATACTTAACGAAAAATTTTTTTATTTTTGTGATATTTTGTGCGTCACATCACCTAACATACGTGAAAATGTGTGCGCATCCGTCATGATTCGTACATTTTCGATGTGAAATATTCATCATTATTCGAAAATATAGTTCACATCTCCGCTGAGCAGCGCGAGGATTCCGCGGTAAATGATCTCCGGCTTATCGGCAAAATTGCGGGTCACGCGGTCGAGCTTACGGCGGTCGTCGAGGCGCAGATCGACACTGAAGACCTTCCCGTTTTTGTCCTTGATGGAGCAGTGATACATGAACCCGTCACCCTGCGGCTCATAGCTCTGATCGACCGTAGCGCCAAGCCGTTTCAGCGAGAGATGGCGCAGCGCGCTTCGTTCGCCCTGTTCGCGCACGGTAATCATGAGGCTCTCGCCAAGCACGTGTGCGATCTCACGACCGGTCGCAGTGATCTCAAACATCTCCTCGTCCTTGTCCTCCTCAGCGAGGTGGAGCTGTGCCGCATCCTCCTCGGCGCGGGCGATATGACCGGCATCGAGAAGCTGGAAAAAGCAATCCGCAAAGTCGAAAAAACGCACGATGCCGTCCTGCACAACAATCGAGCCGAGCGTGTTGTAATCGAGCGGATACCCGATCTTATCGAGCAGGAACAGAATAAAGATTTTTATCTCGTTTTTATCCCGAAGCGGGGTAGGCATATGCGGTCTCCTTTCGCGATCTGATTTGTATTTACGGGAGAAAAAGAGATGCCGCATGGTGAAATGCGACATCTCCTGTACGTCAGATTTCGGGTATTATTCCTCTTCCTCACCGCCGGCGGGAGTCGCCTCAACGGGAAGATATGCGGTGTAGTTCTTGAGCTTCATTCTCGTGAACACTCTCGTTGCGTAGTAGGAAGATTTGTAGCCGGAGAGATCGTCGTGAATGAGGTATGCATCCTGCAAAAAGACGAGCGGAACGATCGGCATATCTTCAAGCAGCATCTTCTCGGCGTTGTGCAGAATCGCAGCACGGGCAGCAGCATTATCCTCAGCCTGCGCCTGCTCGATCAGTGCGTCGTACGCCTCGTTTGCATAGCCGGTAACGTGACCGAACAGGTCATACGTCTCGGAATTCATATCCACACCGTTGCCGGAGAACTCCAGTGCAAACGGAGCGAGTGCGGAGAATGCGTCGGGCGTGAGCATCTGCATATCGATACCGATTACATCGAAGTCACCGGAGGTATACTTCTCCGTAAACGTATCGTAGTACATAACCTTCTCGTCATCGTCAACCTGTACGGGCTGTACCTCTTTGATCTTCACCGTGAAGCCGAGGCTTTCCCAAACGCCCTTGACGTACTGTGCGATCGCACGGTCAACCTCGTTCGGGCGGATGGAGATGGTGAAGGAGCCGCTCGTGACGCCTGCCTCTTTCAGGAGAGCCTGTGCGCCTGCGACGTCCGCGGAGGTATTCAGAATCGAGCCGCCTGCCTCGCGGAAGGAGGTGCCTCTCTTCGTCTCAAAGACGCCGTACGGGATCAGACCGGTAGCCGCCTTTGCGTATGTAACGATATTGACAATCTCATTTCTATCGATTGCCATGGAAAGTGCCTTGCGGACACGGGCATCGGAGAAGAGCTTGTTGTTCGTATTGAAATAGTACGTGTGCGTAGCCATCTCGTCGGTGATCGTTGCCTGCTTCTTGTATGCGGCGCGCTTTGCCAGCGGGATCTCGTCCAGATAGAAGAGCTCGCCTGCCTCAAACTTGGCAAGCTGTGCCTCCGCATCACCGTAGGAATAGTTCGTTACCAGACGGTACGGAATTACGTACTTATCGACAGCCTCTTTCTTCTCGGAATCGGTGAAGTAGTAGTTGTTGCGGTCCAGGCGGAGACTCTCGCCCTTGCCCATTACCTTGATAGCGAACGGACCATTCGTGATGATGTTGGCAGCCGCCTTACCGAAATGCTCCTCACGGGACACGAGATCCTCACGCAGCGGAACAAGTGCCGCAGAAGCGGTGGCCGTAAAGAATGCATCGATATCCGGCTTCTCATCAAAGTTTACCTGCAGGACGTAAACGTCGACTGCGGAAACGCCGAGGTCATCGACGGACATATCGCCGAGCTTGATATCGCGTGCGTTGGTGATGTCGTACAGCAGGGCTGCAGCCTCGCTCTTGAAATCGGGGTCGAGGATGCGCTTCCACGCGTACACGAAGTCCTGTGCCTGTACGGTACGGCCGTCAGACCACTTGGTGGACTCCAGCGTAATGAGCAGATACCAGCCGTCCTCGTCGTTGCCGCGGAGCTCGTACTTCTTCATCAGGGCCTTTTCCCACTTACCCTTTGCATTCAGGTTCGTGAGACCTTCGTAGATCAGATCGTAGATCTTGACCATTGCGTTATCGTTATAGTGAAGCGCCGGATCCAGATCCGTCAGCTCCGTTGCCAGATAGACATCAATAATCATGCCTTTGTTGTCGCCTTCGATCGTGGTACAGCTGACCAAAGCCGTCAAAAGCATTACAGCGCAAAGCAGCAGGGACAGAACTCGTTTCATGGTATGGAATCATCCTCCTCGTGGTAAAAAGCGGTAGCGGCACGCTGACAGAGACACTCGTGCACAATACTTCGTTATATTATATCATCTTTAGCGCGCAGAATCAACAGCGTATTTTCGAAAAAGCGAAAGTTTCGGACAGATGCACAATATTTTTATTGAAAATTTGGCGATTTTAACAGGTTTTTGCCTTTCAAACGCGTCTTATGCATACCACCGCGCGGCAGGGGCATACTGAAATCAAGAATCCGACGTAAAAAGGAGCACAATATGGAAAATTACGGAAGAACAGATCTTGCGTGCGAGATGCCGAAAGGAGCAGACGGACGGGGTGTTCACGCCCGTTGGGACACGCGCTACGGGATCGACACGGAGATCACCGTGATCACGCCCGGTGTCGGCGAGGAGGAAACAGGCAGACGCGCCGGACGGTACGCCACCCTGCACTGCGGAAAGATCTGGCTGCTCGACAAGGAGGAAAGCGCACGGGCGGCAAAAGCGACTGCGGCAGTTCTCTCCTCTTTCCTGAAGGAAGCAACGGGCGAGGTGCCCGGGCACGGATGCTCCGTTCTGATCGCGGGGCTGGGCAACCGATTCATCACCCCCGATTCGATCGGTCCGCGCACGGCGGATCTCGTAACGGTGACGCGGCACGCTGCCGGAGAAGAATATCTCCCCGCCATCCTCGGCTGTGCAAGCGTTTCCGCCATCTCGCCGGGCGTGCTCGGACAGACGGGAATTGAAGCCGCCGAGCTTGTTGCGGATGCGGCACGTGCTGCGGGAGCCAAGGCTGTCATCGCCGTGGATGCGCTTGCCGCACGCTCGACGAAGCGGCTCGCCGCCACGATTCAGATAGCGGACACAGGCATCCAGCCGGGCTCGGGTATCGGCAATCACCGCGCCGCGATCACAAAAGAAACGTGCGGTGTGCCCGTGATTGCACTCGGCGTACCGACGGTGGTGGATTCCTCCACACTCGTCTGGGACGCTTTGGAGAAGGCGGGCATCGACTCCCCCTGCGAGGAGCTGATCCGCGTACTGGAGGAAGGGCGCAGCTACATCGTCTCCCCGAAGGAGAGCGATCGGATCGCGGATACGGTATCCGCCCTGCTCGCCTGCGCGCTGAACCGGCTCTTCACCCCCGCGCTTCTGTGAGCATACGGATGCCGGCAGACGCATATATATAAGACAAAAAGGACAGGCAAAGGAGATCGCCATGACCGATAAAACCGCTCAGAAATACGCGGGCATCCCGCCCAATACGGAGTGCCGCGCGCTCGTTCCGTACGTACCGCCGAACGATGTGGGCAAAAGATCGCCCGGCACACGTCTTCTCACGTTCGTCTGCGCGATCTGCTGCCTGTTCTCACTGATGCTCGTATTCGTAAATGTGATGCTGACGACGGACAACGTAACCCCCGCGGACGTCTTCTTGCGCCTCGCGGAGAGCGCTTTTCTCGGCATGGCAGAGATCACCCCCGTACAGCAGGCAGACGTGCCATCCTTCCCCGTCACCGATCCGTCGGAGAGCGCGGAAACGGACAGCGCGCTTTCGCCTGCCGTACCGCCTGACACCTCATCCGACACGGATACGGACAATCCGCCCGTACAAAACGAGCCGACATACCCGATCGAGGCAGCGGACGTCAGCTGCGGCGGTGATGTGTACGCGCTCTACAACGAAACCGCCTACGAGCCGGATCTTGCGGCACTGCTCAAAGCGCCGCTGACGCTGTCCCCGCAAACAGCAGACGCCCCGTACATTCTGATTATCCACACGCACGGCACGGAGGCATACACCGCCGCAGGTACGGATACATACACAGCCGAGGACACGTTCCGCTCGACGGATATGGCAGAGAACGTCGTCGCCGTCGGTGCGGTCATGGCGGAATATTTTGAATCCGCAGGCATCCCGACCGTCCATGTGACGGAGATGTTCGACGCGGTCTCCTACACGGATTCATACGCCCTTGCCGCCGAAGCGATCCGCGCGTATCTCGCAAAATATCCGTCCATACAGATCGTGCTGGACGTGCACCGCGACTCGATCATCCGTACGGACAATACAAAAATCCGTCCCGTGACAACGATCGGCGGCGAGGACGTCGCGCAGTTCATGATCGTTGCGGGAACGGATTACAAAGGGGCAAATCACCCGTACTGGCGGGAAAATCTTTCCTTCGCCCTGAAGATTCAGGAAAATCTGATCGAAAGTGCTCCGCATTTTGCACGTGCGATCAATCTGCGCGGTGCCGCCTTCAATCAGCAGTACACGAAGGGATCGCTTCTTCTGGAGATCGGCTCGTGCGGCAACACACTTGAGGAAGCAAAGCGCGCGGGGAAGCTGGCAGCACAGGCGATCGCGACGGTTTTGAAGGAATCGGGACAGACGAAACGCCCGATCACACTCACGGCATCGTTTGCACCGCGCGCGGATTAACCGAACAGGAGCGCATCTGCCTCCGCGAGGCTTTCAAGCACCATATCGGGGCGCATGGATTCCTCCGTTGCCTCGACATCTGCCATCGTGCTCTCCCCCGTAAGAACGAGCGCGGCGGTGATTCCGTGCCGTTTACCCGTGGCGATATCCGTATAGATACGGTCGCCGAAAATGCACATATCCGCACGGTCCACGCCCGTGATCTCGCAGATCATCTCTGCCGTTTCGGGATACGGCTTGCCGAAATACGTAGGCGTTACGCCCGTAGAAGCCGTGACCGCCGCGGCGATCGCACCGCTGTCGGGGATGAATCCCGTCTCGGTCGGGCAGTTGAAATCGGGATGCGTACACAGATACTCCGCACCGGCACGGATATTCTCACACGCGATGCTCAGCTTCTCGTAAGTAAGCGTCGTATCAAAGCTCGTGACGACAACGTCCGCCCGTGCATCGGGATCGGTGAGCTCGCCCTTGCGGTCACAGATCATCGGAACGCCCGCACGGGAAAACTCATCCCACAGCTCGGGCGTACCGAGCAGATAGACCTTCTTGCCCTGACGGTTTCTCGTGAGGAATGCGGCCGTCACGTCGCCCGACGTCATGATCTCGCCCTCGCGCGGATCAAACCCGAGACGGGCAAGTTTTGCGTAATAATACGTTTTTGAATGGGAGGCGTTGTTCGTGAAAAACAGGACACGCTTCCCGTTTTCTCTGAGTTTGCCTATAAAGCTGACGGCAAACGGAAACGGCACGCCGCCGAGATAGATCGTTCCGTCCATATCGAAGATGAACAGCTGTTTTGCGGCAAGGATTTCTTTCGGATTCATAGTTGCCTCCTACGGTAATTCTGTAAAAATGATTGCTTTTATATAAAAAATATGGTATACTGTTGTATAATCCGATCCCCCATCAAGGAGGTTTACCATGAGTTCCCATGTGATTATCGGCATCGACGTCGGCGGAAGCACGACAAAAATCGGCGGATTTGACCTGACGGGCGGCAAGCGCCGTCTGATCGAACCGCTTTTCGTGCGCGCGACCGATCCGATCACGTCCATCTACGGCGCGTTCGGCAAGTTCACCGATCTGAACGGACTTGCCCTTACCGATATTGAAAAAGTGATGATCACCGGCGTCGGCTCGTCCTACGTCCAGCGCCCGATCTATTCCCTGCCGTGCGAGGTCACGCCCGAATTCCGCTGTATCGGTCTGGGCGGACTGTATCTTTCCGGACTGGACCGTGCCATCGTTGCAAGTCTCGGCACGGGGACCGCACTCGTCCACGCGGAACGCGGATGCGCTCCGCAGTATCTGGGAGGCACGGGTGTCGGCGGCGGTACGCTGATGGGCCTTGCCAAAAAAATGCTCGGCATGGAGAATCTCGACCACATCGAAGAGCTTGCCCGTGAGGGGGACCTCTCCCGGGTGGATCTGAAGATCAGCGATCTGACGAAGCAGGACATCGTGCCCGGTTTTTCGGATCAGATGACGGCGTCCAACTTCGCAAACGTGAGCGACATCACGACGAAATCCGATATTGCCCTCGGCATTATCAATCTTGTCTTCGAGACGATCGGCATGGTGGCAATCTTCGCCGCACGCAATCATCACGTCAAGGATATCGTCCTGACGGGCAATCTGACGAGCGTAGAGCGTGCGCCTGAGGTATTCGGCACACTGAACAAGATGTTCGACATGAACTTCATGATTCCGGAGCGTTCGCAGTTCGGTCCCGTGATCGGTGCCGCGCTGTCGGGATGCTCGGCAAAGTAACAAAAGACATACAAAAACGGTGGAAATTCCCACCGTTTTTTGTTTTGCATCAATCAGAGCAGACGGAGCACAGACTCGACCGTACCCGGCAAAGCCGCGATCGCTTTCGCAGCCGCCTCCTCGGCGAGAATCGGTGTTACGAATTCCGCCACGCCTGCTGGCGTTCCCGGAACCTCCGTCACATCGCCGAACAGAAGACGTGCGGCATCCATAACCTCCTGCACCGATGCATCCGAAACGCGGATGTACATGCGGTTTTTGCTCTCGGCAAACGGACGGACGAATCCAGCCGGTGCCTTCTTCCACGTGCGGTTGGATTCCGTTTTGTACGCACCGCTGAGTGCCGCGGTCACGTCGGAGATCACAGCGCCTGCAGTAGGATAGCGTCCGGCACCGCGTCCGTAATACATGACGTCGCCGGTCAGCGAAGTGACTGCGGATACGGCGTTGTACACGTCATCGACATGCGCGAGCGGATTCTTTCCGTCCACGATGCGCGGGCAAACGGACACGGACACGCCATCACCCTCGCGGACGAAGGAGCCGATCAGCCGGACGGCACCGCCGAGACGCTTGGCAGCATCGATATCCGCCGTCGTAAGCTTGGACATCGTTTCGGTATATACATCCGCCTCGTTTACGATCACGCCCGTCGCCACAGCGGTGAGGATCATGATCTTTCTCTGCGCATCAAAGCCGTGGATATCGGCAGACGGGTCCTTCTCGGCATAACCGAGCTGCTGTGCTTCGGCGAGTGCCTCCTCAAAGGAGATGCCGCCGTCACGCATGCGTGTGAGGATGTAGTTCGTCGTACCGTTCAGAATGCCGCGGACAGCGGTCACGGTATCGGAAGCAAGGCTTGTACGGATGGATCGGATCAGCGGAATACCGCCGCCGACGCTTGCCTCATACAGGTATGCAACGCCGTTTTCATCGGCAAGGCGCATCAGCTCCTCACCGTGCTTGGCAACGAGCTCCTTATTGGAGGTGACGACGTGCTTGCCCGCCTTCAAAGCGGCAGAGGAAAATGCCAGCGCAGGATTGACGCCGCCCATCGTCTCGACAACGAGATCGATCTCGGGATCGTTTATGATGATATTCACGTCGTGGATGACGCGATCCGCATACGGTGAGTCGGGGAAATCTCTGAGATCAAGGATATATTTGACGTAAACGTCATCTCCGGAAGCTTCACGGATCATAGCAGCATTTTCGTCAGTGAGGGAAACGACACCGCCGCCGACAACGCCGAATCCGATTACAGCAATTTTCTTCATACTAAACAACCTTTCCGAAAGTCAGATTTCTGAAAAATTATACATATACAGTAGTATACCACAGAAAATCCGTCTCCGCAAGAGATTTGCGGGAATTTTTTATCGGTTTGCAGGGAAGCCCTCCGTTAATCTGCGAGATTGATTACCCGCTTCCTCTTTCGTTCTGCGATTCTTTTATATTTCGCCGCACCGCCGATATCATGGGTCACATACGTCACCACTGTATCCGCCTGCGCAAGCATCCATCTGTTCCGTTTGTCAATCGCATATCTCGGCGGCGTATTTTCCAATCCGTCCGGATACACGGTTTCTGTATTCGCGGCACTGAATCCCCGTGTGCTTTCCGGCATGTACGCAAGCACAACAGCATAACGGATATGCGGATACACCACCTTCAATTTTTTGAGTATACCCAAAGCCATATCATCAAACCGGCCTTGATTTCCCAAATAAAATGTCTCCGCGCCTTCCTCAATCAGATTTACAAGGATGTCACGAAGCAAATCCCGCACACCGTCGGGCGTGTCTCTGTGACCAAAAAACGTGCAAATCATATTTTTCGCTCCTTTTTGTGGGATATATCGTAATTATAGCACATTTTCCTCAAAATTGCGATATATCCCACACGATTTATCGTAGATTTGGGTAAAATCAAATCACAGATATATCGAAAGGGCGGTGCACGATGACAATCAAACAAGCAGTTGAGAAACGTATTCTCCAGTTGTGCGACGAACGCGGCATCGCCGTGAATACCCTCGCCAATCTGTCCGGTGTTTCACCGTCCACCGTTTACAGCATGCTGAACGAAAAAAGCCGGAATCCCGGCATTGTCTCTTTGAAAAAGCTGTGTGACGGGCTGGAAATCAGCATCCGGGAATTTTTTGACAGCGATCTGTTTGACGATCTTGAACAGGAAATCAAATAAAAAGCCACCTCAAGGGTGGCTTTTTCATATTATCTTTCCGCCTTCAGAAACGCACGGACAACCTCCGCACTTTTCGCCGCGGCAATCTTCACAAACGTGGGATAATCCATCGTTGCCTCCTCGTTTCCGCCGTCGGAGATGGCACGGATGACGGCAAACGGGATCTGATTGACCGTGCAGACCTGTCCGATCGCGGCACCCTCCATCTCGCAGGCGATCGCACCAAACGTGTCGCGGATGTACGTTTTCTTTTCAGTATCCGCCACGAACTGATCCCCCGAAGCGATCGTACCGACAACGTAGCGGATCTCCCTCTCGGCAAGGACAGCGGTGATACGCGCGCGCAGATCACCGTCGGCGGGCATACGGACGAGATTCAGCCCCGAGATGAGTCCGACCGGATCCCCGATCGGGGAGGTATCCATATCGTGCTGGACGACGTTCTCCGCGATCGCGAGATCGCCGATCGAGAGCTTATCCGTGAGCGTGCCCGCCACGCCCGTATTGATGATGGCACGCACGTCGTATTTGAGGATCATTGCCTGTGCCGCCATTGCAGCAAACACCTTGCCCACGCCGCAGACGGACAGCACGACGGGCACCCCGTCCAAAATTCCTTTGATGAACGTGAGACCGCCTGCAATCTCGACCTCCCTGTTTTCCAAAGCGGCGGCGAGGGTATCGATCTCCACCTGCATCGCGCCGATAATGCCGATCGGCTGTTTACTCATAGCAAAAACTCCATTCTTCTTTTTGATTCAGTACGTCCAGATACGCCGCGCACTCGCGCTTGGCATCCGCAAGATCAAGATCGAGATAATTGCCGCACTCGATGCGGGATGCACCGAAAACTTCGCCCTCGTGGGCGAGAATTTTCGCAAGCGTATCCTTGACAACGGCGAGCACCGTTTCATGGGATGCATCGCGGACGAGGAGATAAAATCCCGTACGGCAGCCCATCGGACCGAAGTAGAGGACGCTATCCGCGATCGCGCTGTTGCGGACGTAGGTGGCAAACATATGCTCAACGGAATGTGCCGTGCGCGTATCCATAAACTCACCGCCGTTCGGCTTTCGTGTGCGGAGATCGTACGTCGTCACGTCGCCGTCCACGCGGGAGATGTAGATGCCCGGCGTGAGCTTATCGTGATCGACCGTAAAGCTGGTGATGCGCTGAATTGTATCCATGGTTGACTCCTTTTCAAGTCTCTTTTTTCTGTCCGCGCTCCATCTGCGGCAGGCGTTGATAAATGCGGTAACACACACGGCAATCACGCACATACCGCCCTCCATCAGTGTGACGATCACACCGACCAAAAGGCAGAAGTAAAGATCCGTATCATAACTGTACTGAGGCTCACGATAGAGCAGAAGTCCCTGCCCGAGCAGGATCACCGTCATTGAAGCAACCGCAAAAATATACCGTCCGCGCCGCGCGAGAGTATACCAAAGCACGCTTATAAGTGCGAAAGCAGGCACGAAAAGCGTATAATACCCAACAGGTGACGCGCCGAGAAAATCACTGGCGCCCGTCAATCGCAGTGCCAGCGGTATCGCATACACGAAAGCGACGGCGAGTAAGATATACAAAATCTCAATCGAATATTTCCGCAAAGTACGCATGGTCCACCTCCGCAGAGCATTTTTCTTATTGTATCATATTTTGAAGCAAAATGGAAGAGGGGAAAAGATTTTCACACAAAAAGCCGCCGACTTACGCCGACGGCTTTTTCCACAAAAGTATTGGTCGAGCTTTTTCAAAAGCTCGCGGGGTATGGGGCGGCGCCCCATATTCCCTTTCCCCTCACTCCCACTGAAAATCCGCGCTGAGCATCCGTACGTCATCTTTAGTCACGGTGAGCATACCGCCCGAATACGTCGCGCGGCGGATCTCCTCACCAATGTATACGCGGCACTCGCCTGCCTTGAGCGCGGTCACAAACGGGATATGCCCCGTTAAAATTGCGAGATCTCCCTCGATGCCGCGAACGGAAAGTTGCACGGCGTCGCCGTCGTATCGCATACCGTCCGGTGCGGCGATCTGCAAATGAAACGTCTTCATGCTTTCGCGCCTTTCGCCTTCTCGACAGCCTCATCGATCGTACCGACAAAGAGGAACGCCGACTCGGGCAGATCGTCGTGCTTGCCGTCGAGGATTTCCTTGAATCCGCGGATCGTTTCTTTCAGCGGCACGTACTGACCGGGAACACCGTTGTACTGCTCCGCTACGTGGAACGCCTGCGAGAGGAACCGCTGAATCTTACGCGCACGGTATACGGTGTTCTTATCCTCCTCGGAAAGCTCGTCCATACCCAGGATCGCGATGATGTCCTGCAACTCGTTGTATCTCTGCAGAATCTGCTTGACGCGGCGGGCAACCTCGTAATGCTCCTCGCCCACGATATCGGGAGAGAGGATACGGCTCGTCGATTCGAGCGGATCGACGGCGGGATAGATACCCATCGACGAGATCGCACGGGAAAGCACCGTTGTTGCGTCGAGATGCGCAAACGTCGTTGCCGGTGCGGGGTCAGTCAGGTCATCCGCAGGGACGTATACCGCCTGCACGGACGTGATCGATCCGCGTTTGGTAGAGGTGATTCGCTCCTGCAATGCACCCATCTCCGTTGCCAGCGTCGGCTGATAACCGACCGCGGACGGCATACGTCCGAGAAGTGCGGATACCT
Source organism: Clostridia bacterium (assembly GCA_017466375.1). GTDB lineage: Bacteria > Bacillota > Clostridia > Oscillospirales > CAG-272 > SIG701. The sequence goes on from JAFTUH010000005.1 coordinate 36,615, forward strand.
CGCTTCCTGCCTGCGTAAAACGGAAAATGTTATCGATAAACAACAGCACGTCCTGATTCTCGCGGTCGCGGAAATACTCCGCCATCGTAAGACCGGTAAGTCCGACGCGCATACGCGCTCCCGGCGGCTCGTTCATCTGACCGTAGACGAGCGCCGTCTTGCCGAGGACGCCCGATTCCGCCATTTCGTTATACAGATCGTTGCCCTCACGGGTACGCTCGCCGACGCCTGTGAACACGGACAGACCGCCGTGGTGGGATGCTATGTTGTGGATCAGCTCCATGATGACGACCGTCTTGCCGACACCTGCGCCGCCGAACAGACCGACCTTACCGCCCTTTGCATACGGGCAGATGAGGTCGATGACCTTGATACCCGTCTCCAGAATCTCTGTAGACGTGCTCTGCTCGTCATATGCCGGAGCGGGACGGTGGATCTCCCACTTCTCCTCCGTTTCGGGCGCGGGCTTTTCGTCCACAGGCTCGCCGAGGACGTTGAAGATACGTCCGAGCGTCTCTTTGCCGACAGGCACCGTGATACAGCTGCCCGTATCCGTCACCTTCGCGCCGCGGACAAGTCCGTCCGTAGAGCTCATGGCGACACAGCGGACAACGCCGTCACCGATATGCTGAGAAACCTCCGCCGTCAGCTTCTTCTCGCCGTTCTCGATCACGAGCGCGCTGAGAAGCTCGGGGAGATGCTCCTCGGGAAACCGCACGTCGATGACCGGTCCCATGACCTGCACAACGGCGCCGGTATGAAGTTCTTTACTCATAGTTTTATCTCCTTTTTCTAAAGGGACTCATTATGCCTGTGCGCCTGCGACGATCTCCGTGATCTCCTGCGTGATCGCGCTCTGACGGGCACGGTTGTACTGCAGCGTCAGCGAATCGATCATGCCGACGGCATTTTTCGTCGCGGTATCCATGGCAAAACGGCGTGCCGCCAGCTCCGCGGCAAAGGATTCGACCGCCGCCGCATACACCGTTCCCGCGATGTATTCGGGAATGATCGCGGAGAGCACCGTTTCGGCATCCGGCTCGTACACGGGACGCACAGCGACCGTCTCCGTTCTCTCCTGCATCTCAAGCGGCAGAAGCTGCTGAACACCTGCCTCCTGCGACAGCATGGACACAAATTTCGTGGACGCGATATGCACCGCGCCGATCTCGCCCCTATCAAACCGATCCTTGACCGCCTGCGCGATCTTTGCACATTCGGCGGAGGTAACCGTTTCGGCGGAAATCTCACCGATGCCGAAGGACGCATATCCGCGCCGTGCGTAATAATCCGCCGCGCGCCGTCCGATCGGCAGGACGAAATCGCCCTCGCGCAGATTTTGCACAACCGCTTTGAAGATATTCGAATTATACCCGCCTGCCAGCCCGCGATCGCCTGCGATGACGATCCACAAAGCCGGCAGATCCTCACGCACCTTGGCATACGCGCTCTCGGGCGTCGCCAGATCGGCAAATGCCTCGGCAAGGATCTCGCGGTAGAAGCTCGCCCCGTCCATACGGGCACGGGCGCGCTTCATTTTGGAGGATGCGACCAGCTCCATCGCTTTCGTGATATGCATGGTGGAATCGACACTGCGTATGCGTGCTTTCAGCGCTTTCGTATTCGCTCCCATACGTTATTCCCCTTTGAGGAACGTATCCGTATAGGCGGAAAGCGCCTTTGCGAGTGCCTCGTTATCCTCATCGGTGAGGACACCCGTCTCACGGATGCGGCGCATCAGCTCACTCTCCTGCACACGGAAATGCTCACGCAGTCCCGCCTCGTAAGCACGCACGTCGGATACGGGCACCCGATCGAGATAGCCCTCGATGGCGGCGTAGATGATCGCCACCTGATACTCAACCGGCACAGGGGCGCTCTTGTCCTGCTTCAGAATCTCCACGATTCGCTCGCCCTGCGCCAGACGCGCCTTCGTATCGGCATCCAGATCGGAGCCGAACTGCGAGAACGCCTGCAGCTCACGGTACTGCGAGTAGATCAGTTTCAGCCTACCGGCGACCTTCTTCATCGCCTTGATCTGTGCCGATCCGCCGACACGGGAGACGGACACACCGGGATTGACCGCCGGGATTACGCCCGCGTGGAACAGCTCGGTTTCGAGATAAATCTGTCCGTCCGTGATGGAGATAAC
>JAFTUH010000074.1 GCA_017466375.1 Clostridia bacterium
CACGCTGGAGTGCTGCTCCGGTGACCTTGCGGATCTGAAGGTGAAATCCTGCGACGTGGAGGCATGGTCCCCGCGTCAGAAGAAGTATTTTGAGGTGGGCAGCTGCTCCAACCTCGGCGAGGCGCAGGCACGCCGTCTCCGCATCCGTGTAAACGGTGAGAGCGGCAAGTATCTCGCGCACACGCTGAACAACACAGTCGTGGCGCCGCCGCGTATGCTGATCGCGTTCCTCGAGAACAACCTGAATGCCGACGGATCGGTAAATATCCCCGTTGCACTCCGTCCGTACATGGGCGGCAAGGAAAAACTGATCCCGACGAAGTAAATAGAAAAAGCGCATCCCCTGTTGATTTCAACAGGGGATGTTTTGATTCTGCACGGTATGCCGTCTGCGATCACCATTCCACCGCAACATGATCGCCGTTTTTGTCTGTGAGCTCTATAAAAGGCGTTCCCGAATGCTTTTTTGCGATTTTTCGCAGTTCGGCAAACAATCTCCTCATGGAGGCATCGCTCAAAGCGTTCTGTTCGGTGAAACTTTGCTCTGCCGTATTCGGCGGAACTTCAAGCGTCATTGAGGACGGAAGCTCGCGAGTTACTGTTTTATTCAGTTGCTTTACAGCATATTTCGCTATAACCCGATTGAAAATAAGCCAACTCGGAATGCAAAGGCGTAATCGCCGCTTTCCTCTCTCGTAAATTTGTATTTTCATTTATACGACTTCCACTACGACTGTTTCGCCTTTCTTGCCTTCAAACTCAACCAGTCGTCCGATCATGCCGCTTTCGACCATTTTGATTACAGATGCGAAATCAATCTTCGACAGATCCATGTTGCCGACATTCATTTGGGAAATCACACCCATTTCAAGCGCAAGTTTCACAAGCGGCATAGGAAGATTCACCTTGGCACGGTCACCGTTATCCTCTGCAAGAATACGAAGCACCATGTCATCAAATCTTTTTCTCTGTTCCGGAGGAACATAGGTCGCAACAGGCGTCTTCTCCCGCGACAGAAGATCGTCAACCGTGGTCTCATAGAGAGAAGCGATAGCAGGCAATAAAAATATATCCGGGCAGGAACCGTCATTTTCCCATTTGGATACTGCCTGCGGGGTAACCCCCAACTTCTCCGCCACTTCTTCCTGCGTCATACCTCGCGCACGCCGCTTCTCCGATAATTTTTCGCCAAGAGTCATTCTTGTGTACCATCCTTTCTTTGATGGTATTATTTTACCATGAAACACGCATTGACAGAAGAGAGTAGCCGTTGAGTTTGCTCAAACATTGGTTGTGTTTGTTGACAACCGGTAGTTGAGAACAGGCTTCACGCTTCAAAATCGAACACGGCTTTGCCGTTTTCCAGCTTCAGTCTGGCGTCGAATTTGTTTCCCGTCCGTTTGGATACGAATCCGCTGAGCTTCTCCGTCCGTCCGACGGTGAGTAGCTGCTCCACACTTGCTTTCGGGATCACTCTGCCGCAGATCGGTGAGAAAATGCTGAATTTACAGCCGTTTTCTTTATATCCGCTGCATCCGTATCCGCGGCGCGTGCGGCGCACGTCCATGCCGCAGAGGGGGCATTTGCCGACGATGTCGCCGAAGAATCCGGTATCCGTATCCGCCTCGGGCGGTACTTCCCTTTTCTCAAACACGGCGGCAATCTCGCCTTCGGCGATCGCTACGCTGTCGCGCACGCTCGCCTCTCCGTGGAAGACCCGCTTCAGCGCACGTCCAACCTCGGCAGTCTTATATTTGTCCATACCGATTCCCATCTGCGAGAGGGATTCGATGAGAAATTCCCCATCCGGCAGGATCGTGTACACATCCTTTTTCAGATCGATGTATCCCGATTTGCGCGCGTTGTCGATGATGCCCGTGCGCGTCGCTTCCGTGCCGAGTTCGAGTCCTTCAAACATCGCGCGGTATTCTTCAATATCATCTCCGTCCTCCTCCGCACGTTCAGCGGCGGCGGCTTTCTCCTCACGGAACGGATTCTTGAGGTAATTGTTCAGCGTTTCGATCGTGTAGTGCTTCGGCGGACTCGTCTCCTTCTCCGTCGGCTTGAAATCGATGTTGACCGCATCGCCCTTCTTCAAAGGCGGCAGAATCTTGTCCTTTTGCGTGCTGTCGTCGTACTTCATCCAGCCGCGCTCGAGGATGACGGTGCCTTTGAGCGTAAACTCCTCCAGTGGCTGTGTGGAATCACCCACGGCAATCTTGATCTCCGTGCGGTCGACGATACAGTCCTCCGCGCAGAATACGGCGGCAAAACGGCGGAACACCGTCGAGTACACCTGCATCTCGCGCTCAGTGAGCTGGTTTTTGTTTGGGATTTTGTACGTCGGCGTAAGTGTGGAGTGCGACTCGATTTTTGAGTCGTCAAAGATGTTCTTTCCATCCTTGAACACAAGCGGATAGCCGAGTTTTTTCGCACCCTCGATGATCTTTCGGATCTTGTCCTTCTCTGCTGTGGCGAGGTACTCGGAGTTCGTGCGCGGGTAGGTAAGGTATCCCTTCTCATACAGCCCCTGCACGATCTCCAGACTCTCCGTCATGGACATCTTATATTTTTTACTGAGCACGTTCTGCAGTTTTGTGAGCGAGAACAGCTTGCCGGGCGCGAGTTTATCCTTTTTATGCTTGACGGACGTGACCGTTGCACCGGCGGCGTTATATGTATCACACAGCCTTTGTGCGTCCGCAAGGCGGTTCTTATCGAACTTCTGCTTGCTTGTCAGCTCCACGACCTCGCCGTCCGTCTCTGCGCGGCTGACGACGGCATAGTAGATCTCCGGCTTGAAATTGCGGATCGCCATATCGCGCTCGTAAATTGCGCGGACGATCGGCACAATGACGCGCCCGACGCGCAAAAGCGTTCCCGTTTTCAAGGTCGCGTACCGCGTGAGATTGACGCCGTACAGCCAGTCGATGTACGTCCGTGCATAACCCTCATTGGCAAGATTGTCGTATTCCGTCTCCGTTTTCATCTCGGAGAGCGCCTGTACGACCGTTTCGGGTGTCTGATCGGGAAGCCACAGGCGGTACTGCTCTTTTTCTCCACTGAGTGCATGGCGCACGCACAGGCGCACGATGATCTCGCCCTCGCGATCGGCGTCTCCTGCATTGACAACGCGCGTGACATCAGGTCGGTTGACGAGCGCTTTGATCGTCTCAAACTGCTTGACAACGCCCGCGTCGCGCGAGCCGTCGGCGTTCTTTCGGATATCAAATTTGAACTCCGTCGGGAAGCATGGAAGATTCTTCATCGACCACCGGGTTCCGTCCGGATTCGGATTATACGTCTCGATATCGGCAAGGGAGAACAGATGCCCGAACGCCCATGTGATGAGATATTCACCGCACTCGATATAACCGTCGCTGCGGCTGGCACGCGTATTCAAATGCATGCTGACCGCGTCTGCGATATTCCGCCCGAGCGACGGCTTTTCCGCGATGATGACGACCATATTCCCCCTCCTTTACGAATGTGCCGGACAATGGTATCCACTGTCCGGCGATTCTTTTATGCTAAAAATCCGTTGATGATCTGCTCCTCGGCTTCCTGTTCGGTGAGTCCGAGTGTCATAAGCTTCGTGAGCTGTTCGCCTGCAATCTTGCCGATCGCGGCTTCGTGAATGAGCGATGCATCGACGTGGCGTGCCTCGATCTGCGGGCTTGCCAAAACGACGGCATCGTCCATGATAATTGCGTCGCACTCCGTATGTCCTGCGCAGGGAGCCGAGCCGATAATACGGCTGATGAACTCCTGCTTGCTCTTCTCTTTCGCGACACTGCGGGAAATCACGTTCACGGAGGATCCCGCGCCGTTCATATCGACAGCGAAATCGGTGATGGCAGTCTGCTCGCCGACCGTCATGATCTTCTCGCGGACGACAAGGCTCGCACCGGCGGCAACGTCACCGGTCGTTTTGCGCGTCGTGTCGTCGATACCGCCGATCTGTGTTGTCTCCATTTCGAGATGCGCACCCTCATCCAGATGCACAACCGTGGTCGGGTTCATGAAACGCTTGCCGCTTCCCTCGCCCTCGCCGTAGTGCTTCTCAACATAGCGAACGCGCGCGTTCTTTCCAAGATGAAACGTATGGATACCGTCATGCGCGGAATCCCCGCATCCTGCGTTATGGATACCGCATCCTGCGATGATAACAACGTCGGCATCCTCCCCGATGAAGAAATCGTTGTAGACCATATCCTTCAGTCCCGATTCGCTGATGACGACGGGAATATGGACGCTCTCGTTCTTCGTACCGGGTTTGATGATGATATCGATGCCGGGCTTGTCCGTTTTCGTATGAATATCGATGTTCGCAGTCGTATTTCTGCCGCCCGCCTGTCCGTTATCGCGGATGTTGTACGCGCCGACGGGAAGAGAATCCAGCTCGGCGACCTCTTTGAGCAGTCTCAGTTTGATTGCATCCATTATGCGCGTACCCCCTCTACTTTATCGGCAAGCACGCTGCACGTGCCGCTGTCAACGCCGGAGAGAAGATCGGGCAGAAGCTCGGCACGCGGTCCGACCGCGGCAAGCTCGCCTGCCTTGACGACCACAATCGTATCGGCAATATTGAGTATGCGCTCCTGGTGGCTGATGATAAGGATATTTCCCTGTGTCTCCGCGTGCATCTTTTCAAACACGCGGATGAGGTTATTGAAGCTCCAAAGGTCGATACCTGCCTCGGGCTCGTCGAAAATGGACAGCTTCGTCCCTCTCGCGAGCACCATGGCGATCTCGATTCTCTTCAGCTCACCGCCCGAGAGGCTGGCATTCAGCTCGCGGTCGATGTAGTCACGCGCGCACAGTCCTACCTCAGAAAGCAGTGCGCAGGCAGCGTCCACGTCCGTTTTCTTACCTGCCGCAAGGCTCAGAAGATCCTTGACGCGCAGTCCTTTGAAGCGGACCGGCTGCTGGAATGCGTAACTGATCCCGAGCTTGGCACGCTCGGTGATCGTTTTGTTGGTGATATCGACACCGTCGAATAAAATTTTGCCGGAAGTCGGCTGGTAAATACCGGCGATGATCTTGGCAAGGGTAGATTTTCCGCCTCCGTTCGGACCGGTGATCGCGACGAAGCGATCGTCGATCGTCAGATTTATATCATGCAGAATCTCGCGCCCTCCGCCGACGTCAAAGCCGACGTGCTGCAATTCAAGCATAGTTTCCTCCAAAAATGTGGTATTGCGATAAAGAAAATCTTTATCATATCATTATATTCCCCCAAAACGCGTTTGTCAATAGCAAATTTAAAATTATTCTAAAAAGGGACGAGCCGCTGCCCGTCCCTTTTGCCGTGTGACTTATTTATGCATCTCAAAAAACTTGAGATATCCTGCCGGATCAAAATGCGCGTAATCTCCGTGATGGCGGGTCTGGCCACCCTGATCCACACGGACAAGCTCGACTGCTTTTCCGCTGTTTTGGAGAAGCTTACAAAGCGGCATCGCGTTGAGCGTTGCTTTTGTCGTGACATCAGTCGTGGAGAAATAGATCTTCACCGCCGGGAAATAGCCCTGCTTTACACCGTCCTCGACGTTCGCGTACAGCGGATCAAACTCCGCACCGATCTTTGCGAGGAATTCCTCCTCCGTAAGCGCCGTATCGGTGATTCCGTATGCCGTACGGATCGGTTCCTGATGATCCGCATGACCGAAATACTGATTCGTCAGGCAGCAAAGCGGATACTGCAGAATGACGGCTTTGACGCGCTCCCCAAGCAAGAAACTGGCATTCAGCGTCGTCATCGCTCCGTTGCTCGCACCGATCATATAGCAGGAATCCTCGACGTTGTACGTCTCCGTCATATGCCAAAAGAAATCGGCGCAAGCGCTTCGGCAGTTGTCGTTCCCGTAGAGGTTGTCGCCGTAATTTTCGCATCCGGCAACGATGTATCCCGCACCGAGAAGCGCCTCAATCGTCGGATTGCTGTACCAGAGAGATGCATCGTTTGTGCCGTTATAGTTCGCGGGATCGCGGACGTAATCGGGATCATCCAGCGGCACGTACATGGTGCGCTTCGTCCAGTTGGCGTAGCGGATCGTGCCGTCCATCGTCCAGCCGTTTCCGTGGTTGCAGATCACGAATGGGTACGGTTCATCCCGATTGGGATCATAGTCCGGCGGCAGATAGACAAAGCACCAGTCGTTCCCCTCGCCGCCGAATCGGTAAATCTTCGGCGCGAATTTGATGGAAATCTCTGCTGCATACTCTGCGGCTGACACCTCCGTGCCGTCCTTCGAGGCAGTAATCACGAGATAACCGTCAGCGGTAATTTTGAATGTGCCCGCTTCCGTAAGCGATTCGCTCTTTTGGATGTATTCCGAAGCATCCGGTGCGGAGAGAACGCGGAAGGTAAGCGCCATCCCGTTCGGATCGTAAGTTACAACTGTATCTTTAGTAACAGGTATCAATTCAATATTTCTCATTTGTTTTGTATCGTCTGCCTTATTTCCGTATGAATATGTTCCCTGCTCGAAATTCTCCGCCGTCAGCATCCGAAGCGCTTTTTGAACGATTACAGGCTCGGTCCCGACAGGCTGATCCGGCACCGTATCCTCTGGTGCTGTTTCCGCAGGTTCCGTTTCTTCCTCTGCCGGATTCTCAGGCGCTGTCAGGGATGCCGATGTATCCTCCCCGGTTACAATCGGCGGAATCTCCGCACTCTCTCCGCAGGAAGCGAGCAGAAGAACGGAAAACAAGAACAAAACGAGCCGTACACCGCTTTTGTAATATTTCATGAATCCATCTCCGTCAAAAAATATTGTTATCACAATTCATTATAAAAGATAACCGCATTTTTGGCAAGATACTAAACTGACGTGTTTTTCAAAAACCTGTCCGCAAAAAACATAACCGCCGCATGTTTGGTGCGGCGGTTGAGATTTTCTTACTGTGCGAGGTCGTTGACCATTGCGTAGTACTTGCGGAACTCTTCCTTCTTCTCTGCGATGACCTTCTCCATAGCGGCCTTCTCATCTGCGGAGAATTTCTCGAGCATACCGTCCTTGAGAGTGCCTTTGTAGTAGCGGTCGAGGCACTGGGAGTACAGAATATCGACAGCGACAACCTGACTGTTGTTCTGGCAGAGAACGAGGTTGCTCTTGCCGGCAAGCAGCTGATCAACTGCGGCTACGCCGAGCTTCGTTGCGAGCACGCGGTCAGCCAGCGTCGGATCACCGCCGCGGACGACGTGAGCAAGGCACGCATATTTCGTCTCAACGCCCGTCTGCTCCTCGATTCTCTTGGCAAGACCGGGTGCAAACTTCTCTACACCCTCGGAAACGATGACGAGGAAGCTGCGCTTACCGTCCTCGCGGAGGCGGCGGATCTTCGCCATACAAGCCTCTTCATCAAAAGCGACCTCGGGAATAACGACAGCGACAGCACCGAGTGCCATAGCAGTATTCAGTGCGATATCACCGGCACCGCGGCCCATAACCTCGACTACGTTGCAGCGGGCGTGGGATTCGCAGGTATCTCTGAGACGATCGACCATCTGCAAAACGGTATTCATAGCGGTGTCAAAGCCGATCGTCGTCTCGGTTGCGGTGATATCGTTATCAATCGTACCGGGGATACCGATCGTCGGAATGCCGCGGACAGAGAGATCCGTAGCACCGCGGAACGTGCCGTCGCCGCCAATAGCAACGATACCGTCGATCTCGTGCTTCTTGCAGACCTCGATGGCGCGCTGCATGCCCTCTTCCGTCTTGAACTCAAGGCAGCGGTCGGAATACAGGAACGTACCGCCGCGGTTTATGATGTTGGAGACGTTGCGCGCTTTCAGGTTGATCATTTCGTCATGGATCAGTCCACGGTATCCTCCGATGATACCCATAACCTCAACACCGCGGGAGAGAGCTGCGCGGGTGACGGCACGGACTGCCGCATTCATACCGGGGGCATCGCCGCCGGAGGTAAGAACGCCGATTTTTCTGAATTTCTTTTCCATTGCATCAAAACTCCTTATTTGTCACACAATAGTATTTGCCAATATAGTATTTTAATACATTTTGTGTGAAAAATCAAGTGCAAAATCACATTTTCCGACATATTGCAAAGAGATTTTTTCAAACAAGCGCGATTGCAACAAAAATCCGCACTCTTGTTGCAATCGGATGAAAAATATGGTATACTGTATGTTGAAATAAAATCCCCGAAAGAAAGGACGGTGTGCCGCATACCGCGGTACATCGGTGGTATATTACATATGGAATACAGAATCTCCGACACTCTGGCGGCGCTGAAGCCCTCCGCTATCCGCGAAATCTTCAAAAGCCTGACCGATCCGACGATCATCAGCTTTGCCGCGGGCAACCCGTCGCCTCTCTCCTTCCCTGCGAAGGAGCTGGCGGTTATCTCTGCCGATATTTTCGCAAACGATTCCACCGCCGCACTCCAGTACGGCATCACGGAAGGATATCCGCCGCTCAGACGTGCCGTTGCCGAGCGCATCAAGCGGATGTTCAATATCGGCCGCGATTTTGACACGACGGTCATCACCTCCGGCGGTCAGCAGGGATTGGAGCTGACATGCCGCGCCCTCTGCAACCCCGGCGACGTCGTTCTTTGCGAAAATCCAAGCTTCATCGGTGCGCTGAACTGTTTCCGTGCCGTCGGTGCCAAGACGGTCGGTGTTGATCTCGGTGAGGACGGTATGGATCCCTCAGCGCTCGAAGCGGCACTCAAGGCAAATCCGAACACGCGCATGATCTACGTCATCCCGACGTTCCAGAATCCCGGCGGCATCACGACGACGTATGAAAAGCGCGTGAAGATCTACGAGCTGGCGAAGAAATACGGCGTCATGATCCTCGAGGACAACCCGTACGGCGAGCTCCGCTTTGCCGGTGAGGACATCCCGACGATCAAGAGCATGGATGAGGACGGCATCGTTGTGTACTGCTCCTCGTTCTCGAAGATTCTCTCCGCAGGTATGCGTGTCGGCTACATCTGCGCACCCGAGGCGCTCGTACAGAAGATGGTCGTTGCCAAGCAGGGCGAGGACGTGCACACGAACGTACTCTCGCAGATGCTCTGCTACCGCTACATGAGTGAGTACGACATGGATGCTCATATTAAGGATATCCGCGCGCTGTACGGTCAGAAATGCTCGCTGATGCTCTCGTGTCTGGACGAGCATATGCCGAAGGCGATCAAATACACGCGTCCCGAGGGCGGTCTCTTCATCTGGTGCACACTGCCTGACTCGATCCCGATGAACGAATTCGTCCGCCGCGCCATTGAAAAGAAGGTCGCGGTCGTACCCGGCACTGCATTCAACTGTGATACGGAGGCGCCGTCGCAGTCCTTCCGTCTGAACTATTCCACGCCGTCCGATGACGATATCCGCACGGGTATCCGTGTTCTCGGCGAGCTGGCGGCGGAAATGCTCGGCTGAAAAAGTCTATAGAAAGAACCGATAATCATGTTTATTGATACAATACAAATCTCCGTGCGTGCCGGCAACGGCGGCAACGGCTGCGTCTCCTTCCGCCGTGAGAAATACGTTGCCAAGGGCGGTCCGGACGGCGGCGACGGCGGCAACGGCGGAAACATCGTTTTCCGCATTGATCCGCACATGAACACTCTGCTCGCTTTCCGCTACAAACGGAAATTCGTTGCTGAAAACGGCGGCGACGGCAGCGGCTCGAAATTCCACGGCAAAAACGGCGCGGACGTCATCATCAAGGTGCCGCGCGGTACGCTGATCCGTGATCCCGAATCGGGCAAGATCATCCGCGATATGTCGGACGGGGAGGATTTCATCCTCTGCCGCGGCGGTCGCGGCGGGTGGGGAAACAAGCATTTCGCGACACCGACGAGACAGGTGCCGCATTTCTCCAAGCCCGGTCTCGAAGGAGAGGCACGGGACGTGCTGCTTGAACTGAAGCTGATCGCCGACGTCGGTCTGGCGGGACTTCCCTCCGCAGGTAAATCCTCGCTTCTTGCCGCGCTTTCTGCGGCTCGCCCGAAGATCGCGGACTACCATTTCACGACACTGGAGCCGAATCTGGGCGTGGTATCCACAGGTCCCGAGCGCGGATTCGTGATGGCGGATATCCCCGGTCTGATCGAGGGTGCGTCGGAGGGTGCCGGTCTCGGACACGATTTCCTCCGCCACATTGAGAGATGCCGTCTGATCGTGCAGGTAATCGACGTCTCCGGCATGGAGGGACGCGCGCCGATTGACGATTTCCACACGATTGCAGAGGAGCTGGAGCGCTTCAGCCAGGAGCTGGCGGACAAGCCGCGGATTCTTGTGGCAAACAAGTCGGATCTGCTCGATCCCGACACGCTTCCGCCCGACGGCGAGCCGACGGAGGAGGTACAGAAACTGATCGATGCTGCCGAAGCGCTCGATTACAAACTGATCTTCATTTCCGCTGCCACGAAACAGAATCTGAAAGCACTGACAGATGAGATTGAGCGGATGCTGGCAACGCTTCCGCCCGTGACAACGTATGAAACGGAAATTCTGCCCTTTGATCCCGAGGCGGACAAAGAGGGCGCGGAGGCCGTCCGTATCCACCGGGACGACAGCGGCGCGTTCATCTGCGAAGGTGCATGGCTGGACGCTCTCGTGCGCGGCATCAACTTCAACGAGAGAGAATCCGTCATGTTCTTCCAGCGGATGCTCATCCAGGGCGGCGTAATCGACAAGCTCCGCGCGGCAGGATGCGAGGAGGGCAACACGGTCCACCTCTGCGGCATTGAATTTGATTTTGTTGATTAATAAGTAAAAAAGGAGAACACCATGGATATCAAGGAAAAGATCACAGAAACCGTAAACAAGGTTGTGGAAAAGCTGAAGGGTGATGAAAACCTGCTCAAGAACTTCAAAGAGGAGCCTGTCAAGACGCTGGAAAAGCTGATCGGCAAGGATCTGCCTGACGAGCAAATTGAAAAGGTCGTCGATCTCGTAAAGGCAAAGCTCGCCGGCGACAAGATCGCGGACGCAGCGGATGACATCAAGGACAAGCTGAAAGGCATCGGCAAGCTGTTTGGCTGAAAAAAGAGGACGGAGAAGTCGATTTCTCCGTCCTTTTTATTATTCGCCGAGTTTTTCTCCGCACGACGGGCAGAATTTTGCACCCTTCCCCGTCTTCTCACCGCAGTATGGGCAGAATCCCTGCGCGGCGGGATCGACCGTTTTCGGATCGCCCTCCTTCATACGGCGCAGCTTGCGCTGATCCTCTGCGATGTTGTGCTTATGTTTCTCGATTTCGATGCACAGTTTTTCCACCTCGGGGTCGAGCACGTCTCCGGCTCTGTACTTGCCGAAGCAGATCTCGCCGATCTTTTTCTTCAAATCGTCCGTCTCTGCCGTTTCACTGTGAATCTTCGCGCTGAGTTTTCCCATCTCAACGACCTCACTCGCCTTATCCGACACCTTTTTCGTGATCGAATTGACCGTTTCCATAAAATCCATACTTGCTTCTCCTTTCCGAAATACCCGTATTCAGTATATTCTGTAAAACACCGTTTGACACCTTACGTCTCGGGATACGCTGCCGCAAACAGCTCGCGGATGCGATCCTCTTCCCCGATCAGGTGAAGATAGCCGAACAGCGCCTCAAATCCCGTGGCACGACGGTACTGCGCGACAGTCGCCTTTTTCGGCACGTTTGCATGGACGCAGTTTCGTCCGCGCCGATACTGCGCCTCTTCCTCCTCGGTAAGATGCGGCAGAATGCGCTCTGCGGCATCGCTCTGTGCAGCGGCGGTAACGTAGGCAAGCGATGCTTCGCTCGGGCGGTTCTCCCCTGCCGTCACGATGCGGCTGCGGACGAGCACCTCGAGCACCGCATCCCCAAGATATGCAAGACTTGCGGCACTGACTGCCCCCGCCTGTTCTTTTGTGAGGGATTTCTCGCTCATACATTCACCTCCCAAACTTCCGATACTATTATACCACGCTCTCCCTACGATTGCAAGAGAAAGAAAAACGGCACGGTTCATTCATACCGCGCCGCTTTTTATCAGAATTTATCTACGGGATACAGGATGCGGAGCTGATTGATCTTGCTCTGGTACGCTGCCTGCTGCTTTTCGCTCATAAGCTTTGCACGGATCTGATCCTTGATCGTCTCATACGGGACAGTCTCAGCATCCTTTCTGGAATTCAGCTTGATGAGGTGGTAGCCGAACTGCGTCTGCACGGGGCCGGTCAGTGTGCCGACTTCCATCGTAAAGCAGGCCTCGTCAAATTCGGGAACCATCTGTCCGCGTCCGAAATCGCCAAGGCAGCCGCCTTCAGCAGACGACGGGCAGGAGCTGTACTGTTTTGCCGCATCCTCAAACGTGATCTCGCCGGATTCGATCTTTGCAAGGATATCCTTCGCGGTCTGCTCATCGGAGACGAGAATATGGCTTGCATTTGCCGTCTCGCTTCCTACGAACTGATCGGGATTCTCGTCATAGAACTTCTTCGTCTCCTCCTCGGTGACGCGCACGCCCTCGACTGCCTTATTGACAGCGTAATTGACGAGCAGATCCTCCTTCAGACGGGCAAGCTCCGCTTTGAAAGCAGGCTCGCGCTCGTACAGATTGCGGGATGCATCGATCAAAAACAGCTTCTGATGAATGAGCTGCTCCAGAACCATACCTCTTCCCTCGGAAGTATTGTAATTCTGACCGCGCTGAGCCAGGGACGCGACCATTGCGTCAACATCCGCCTCCGTAATATTCGTGCCGGCGATAGACGCCAGAATCTTTGCTTCTGCCATGGTATCGTTTCCTTTCAGTAATAAAATTCATATGATACGCCGTTATGCGGCATCGATTTATATATGTCCGTACAGTCGGAGCAGGGGTACATACTTCTGAAACTGTGCAACAACGCACTCAAGCAGCGGAATCCCATATTGCTTGCAGTACATCGGCACACGGCTTGCAAGTCGCAAATCGTCCAGTGTATATCCGTACGCAGCGGCTCGCGGTGCAAAAAGCAGTGCCGCATACGATGCACCGGCTTTTTTGAACAATACGGGAATCCGCGGCGCATACTGTGCCGGATCTGCTCTGTCTCCGTAGGCGAGAAGGTGCTTTTCGAGGAACCGCTTATCCTTCGAAAACAGGCACAGGACGACCGCCTGCTCCGGGAGCGTCTCCATAATCAGCGACGCGTACCGACCTATCCGATCCGAATCCGTAAACGGTTCAGAAAGAAGCCACCGGATTTCCGCCGCCTTCATAACGTCTCTGGCAACGGATACCGCCTCTTCTCCGCGGGTGAATGACTGTGCAAGAATCTTCCTGCGTGCCGCATCGGGAATCAGATCCCGTTTCTCAGCCGACATAGCTGCATAACGAAGAGCCAGCTCATACCGCGGGGGTTTCTCAGCCAAAGTACTCTCCCCTTTTGTCAGTTTTTGAGGCTCTGCATCGGTGCAGGTATTCTTCCGCCGCGGTGGATGAACTTTGCAGAGGAACGGTCATTGTGCAAAGGCATGACGGGACCGCTTCCGAGCAGTCCGCCGAAGGACAGCTCCTCACCGACCTTCTTGCCGATCGCGGGAATGACGCGCACGGCTGTCGTTTTCGAGTTGACCATACCGATCGCGGCTTCATCGGCGATGATGGCGGAAATCGTCTCCGCCGTAGTCTCACCGGGACTAACGATCATATCGAGACCGACGGAGCAAACAGCCGTCATCGCCTCGAGCTTTTCAATGGAGAGATCGCCCGAACGCGCGGCGTCAATCATACCTGCATCCTCCGTCACGGGAATGAAGGCACCGGAGAGACCGCCGACGTGGGACGACGCCATCACGCCGCCCTTCTTGACGGCATCGTTGAGCAGAGCGAGTGCCGCCGTTGTACCGTGGGTACCGCAGATTTCCAGTCCCATCTCCTCAAGAATATGGGCAACGGAATCACCGACAGCGGGTGTGGGAGCCAGCGACAGATCGACAATACCGAACGGCACACCGAGGCGTTTGGACGCCTCACTGCCGACAAGCTGACCCATACGGGTGATCTTGAACGCGGTACGCTTGATGATATCCGCAACCTCGGTGAGATCGCCGTCGGGGCACTTCGTAAGTGCGGAACGGACAACACCGGGACCGGATACACCGACGTGGATGACGCAGTCCGGCTCACCGACGCCGTGGAAAGCGCCCGCCATGAACGGGTTATCCTCCGGCGCATTGCAGAACACGACGAGCTTCGCGCAGCCGATGCAGTCGCGATCCTTCGTCCTCTCTGCCGCTTCACGGACGACTTTGCCCATCAGCGCGACGGCATCCATATTGATGCCCGCCTTCGTCGAGCCGATATTGACGGACGAACAGATGTGATCCGTTACGGCGAGCGCCTCGGGGATCGATTCGATCAGGGCGCGGTCGCCTGCGGAAAAGCCTTTATGTACAAGCGCGGAATAGCCGCCGATGAAGTTGACACCGACGGTGCGGGCGGCTCTCTCCAACGTTTTTGCGTACTCCACGGGATCGCCTCCGCTTGCCGCAGCGAGCATGGCGATCGGCGTAACGGAGATGCGCTTATTAATGATCGGGATACCGTACAGCTTTTCGATATCCTCACCGGTGGATACGAGATGCGCCGCATTGCGCGTGATCTTCTCATAGACCTTTTCACAGGATCTTTTAATATCGGAATCGGCACAGTCCAGAAGCGAGATACCCATCGTGATCGTACGGATATCGAGATTCTCCTCCTGGATCATGGTGATCGTTTCCATGATATCATGTATATTCAGCATGATTTCCTCCGAGATTTACAAAGTCAGATGCGGTGCATGGAATTGAAAATATCCTCATGCATAACGTGAATCACCATACCGATGCTTTCGCCAAGCTCGCTCATCGATTTCTTCAGCGTATTGAAATCAACGCTCAGATCGGAAATATCGACAAGCATCATCATGACGAACATATCCTCCAACACGGACTGGGTCACGTCGATGATATTGGCGTTGTTTTCCGCGCACGCATTGCTCACCTTAGCAAGAATACCGACGCAGTCACGTCCGACAACAGAAATTACAGCTCTCATTTTTTACTCCTTACTGCCCTTTTTGCGCCTCAGGGACGCACATACGGCATAACAGTATTATTGTATCAAATTTCCCCCGTATTGTCAAGAAAAGACCGCGTTTTCACACGGTCTTTTCTCAATATTCTTTCACTCAACGATAACCGCGTTCTCCATGAGGAAGGCATACGCCTTCTCAAAAAGCAGACTTTCGGTAATCTGCTCCTTCGTAACGTACTGAAGAAGCTGTTCTTTCGACGTCAGACCGTAATAGGCAAGAAACTTCGTGAGACCTTCTTCGTACTCCGCATCCGTCACGGTTAGTCCTTCCGCCCGGGCGATCGAAAGCAGGATCATCTCCTCCTGCATCCGGGAGTAAATGCCGGATTTCAGCGTCTCGTAGAAGGTGGATACATCCATACCGTACACGGTAAGCGCGTACTCGTTCAGAGAGATTCCCTTCTGCTCGGCAAGAGCCTGATAATAGTTGAGATTATCCTGATACAGGGCCGTGTACTCCTCCGCGGGGTAATCGGTGATTGCGCAGCTGTCGGCGAGAGCCTCCCAGATCGTCTGCATCATATACGTCTCGCGGTTCTTCTCTTTTTGTGCCGCGATGGAATCGTACAGCTTCTGCTCGAACTCCTCTACCGTCGCGCACTTATAATTTTCTGACACGAATGCATCGTCATAGGGAGGCAGAATCTGCTCGAAGATATTCTTGACCGTTACGTCAAACCGAACGGGAAGTCCGGAAAACGCGGGATTATTCGGATACGGCGTGGGGAACGCGATCTCAAGCGTAACCGTCTCGCCCTTCTCAGCGCCGATCAGTCCGTCCTCAAAGCCGTCGATCATGGAGCCGGAACCGATCATGAGGTTATAATTCTCGGCACTGCCGCCTTCGAATTTCTCACCGTCCATATAGCCGACAAAGTCGATAACGACCTGATCGCCGACGGCGACTGCGCCTTCCTTCTCCGCGACCGTCGCAAAGGTAGAGCGCGCAATCAGCACCTGATTCTGTACATCCTCCTCCGTGACCGTCACGTCGTAAGCAGGAATCTCGATTCCCTTGTACTCGCCGAGCGTGACGTACGCGGACAGATCGAAATCGTAGCGCGCCGCGCTCTCCGGCTCGCTATCCGTAGAGGGGGCGGTATCGGGTGTCTGCACATCATAATCGTTATGATCGTTCGTATCTCCGCATCCGGCGAGGGCAAGCGAAGCGGTCAGAAGCAGCGCAAGTGCACCGGCTGCCATTTTATTCCAGAAATTCATATGTACTCCGTATTTCATTATATTTTTGCCGTAGGCAACAGTATCATTATAGCACTGTGGCGCCCTGCATTTATAAATTCTTTGTAAATTCTTCGGATTTTTTGCCAGACAGGCGGGAAAACAGTGCGAAAAAAGCGACTGCGGCAATCCACACGACACCGCCGTTCAGGACGATGACTCTGAGAAATTCGCCGACGATGAGAACGGTTCCGGACGGGGTTACGGCAAAATCAACCGCGATCAGCGAATCGATGAGATAGGCGATCTCCACACAAAGCCATCCGGCAAGATGCACGAGAGACGCACTGAGCAACGCGTGATCCTGATCCTTGCCGAGACGCAGGCAGCGATGCACCGCCACAAGCGCCAGATACGCCAGAAGAGTGTTGCACACCCATTCGATCG
This sequence comes from Clostridia bacterium, assembly GCA_017466375.1. Classification (GTDB taxonomy): domain Bacteria; phylum Bacillota; class Clostridia; order Oscillospirales; family CAG-272; genus SIG701. The sequence continues at coordinate 16,702 of JAFTUH010000074.1, forward strand.
CGGTCACAACGGCAGCGAACGGAATCAGTGCGTCACCGATCGCTCCGCTGATGACGTCCGTCAGAAACGCACAAAGATGATCCGCCAGAAAAAGGGCGGCAAAAATACCGAAAAAGGCAAAGCTGCACGGCTTTCCGTAACGAAATGCGGCAAGAACCGTCGCAGCGATTCCCGCGCCGAACGCGATCATGGAAAGAATCTGCCGCGCGTAAAAGAGCACGTCGGGCAAAACCGTTTCCATATACAAAATATCGGTCGCCGCGTATGAATACCAAAGGGATACGGCACGTGCCGCCGCCAGCAGGACCAGCACAAAAAGTCCGCTGAGGAGCAAATGCCGGCGGGCTTTCTTCTTTTCGGGCATAGAATTCACCTCACAGATGTCACAGATACATACAGTATACCACAAATCCCGGGCGAATGGGTGATTTTTTTGTAAATATTCCGGTTTTACCTCCGCGTGCCGATGCATATACATATCCTGTAAGCACGATGCGAGGAGGCACGAATGAATACAGATACGAATAACACCGTTTGGAACCGAGACCGCACGGTCCAGGATTTTTCCGTTCCGCTTGACTACAGCCGCATGATGCAGTGCATTGATCTCTTTATTGAGAGGTACCCGTTTCTGTCCGTCACGTCGGCGGGTACTTCCCTCTATGGCAAGACGATCCCCATGCTGCGCCTCGGAAACGAAAAATGCGGACGCACGGTCGTCTACGTCGGCGCGCATCACGGCATGGAATGGCTGACGAGCGCGATCCTGCTCCGCTTTGTGAACGAATATTGCGAATATTACAGGGAAAAGCGGCGCATCTATTCGATAAATCCGGAGTATCTGTTCCGCTCGCGTCTCATCTGCGTGATCCCGATGCTGAATCCGGACGGGGTGGATATTCAGATCCACGGGACGGATGCCTCACCGATTCCGGACCGGCTGAAAATGATGAACGGCGGCTCCTCCGATTTCACGAAATGGCAGGCGAACGGGCGCGGCGTGGATCTGAACCACAACTATGATGCCGGATTTGCCGCATACAAGCCGATCGAGCGGGACGCCGGCATCACAGGAGGCGCGCCGACCAGATACAGCGGAGAGTATCCCGAATCGGAGCCGGAGGTCGGTATGCTCGCAAACTACCTCCGATTTGACGAAAGTGTCAGGATGATTCTGACGCTGCACACGCAGGGCGAGGAGATTTATTACACCACAGACGGCACGTGCCCGGACAAAGCAAAAAGCATCGCACGTACGCTTTCACAAATCAGCGGATATACCCTCTCCGTTCCCGAAGGGATGGCATCGTACGGCGGTCTGACCGACTGGGCAATCGGCACGCTGGGGATACCGTCGTTTACAATCGAGTGTGGCAAAGGAGAAAATCCCCTGCCCGTCTCGGCGTTCTATTCGGTATATTCCAAGCTGCGGGAGATGCTCTTTACCGCACCGATACTGATATAACGAAAAAACTCCGTGCCGTTCACGGAGTTTTCGTTTTTTAACGGATACGCACATATCCGCTTTCTTCAATCAGCGACTGTCCTTCATCCGACAAAAGCCAGTCGATAAGCACGGGAATATTTTCGTTTTCGTTATCCTCCCGGTAAATGGCGTAAAACTCTACAACAACAGGATAGCTGCGGTTTTGAATATTCTCCTCGGACGGATACACGCCGTTGAGCGAGAGCATCTTTACCGCATCGTTGCCGACGATTCCGTCCATGTAATAACGGAAAGAAAAACCGATAGCGGCTCCCGTGACGGAAAAGATCGATTTTTGTGCAATCGCACGATCTCCCATAAAGGCGTCCATCGCCGATTGGCTTCCGCTTCCCGCAAACCGCGTCACCGGATTGATCACGCGATCCGCACCGCCGACCTGTCGCCAGTTGGTGTATTTCCCGCCGTAAATATCGCGAATCTGCGAAACGGTCAGATTGTCCACAGGATTGTTTTCGTTGACAAAAAACACGAACGCTTCCAAACCGATGGGGACATAAACAAGCTCCGCATTTTTATCCGCCGCGTACTGCTTTTGCTCTGCCGATGGCGCGGCACAAAACAGTATATCCGTTGTCCCATCCACAATCGCACGGTAGCCGCGCACCGTATTATTGTACTGCATTTTGCTGTCCGGCGCAAAGTTTTCGCCGTAGTAATTATCGTCCGAAAAGACACCGCCCTCGTAGGTCACGGATCCTGTGGGATACACATTCTCCACCACGGAGGCATACACGGGAACGAGTGCCGCCGCACCGTCAAGCACGGGAAGATTCTCCGTAAGCTTCAGCGAGGACGCCATCCGCACAAGATCGCAGTCCTCCGTGTGCGGCAGATACCTCGCCACATCGATCTGCTTCGACTGGGACGTATCGCTGAAATTGTTGGAAAGTCTGCCTGTAACAAGGACAAACATACAGCCGTTAAATACAGCAAACACAAGCACAACCGTAATCAGTACAAGAATCTGCTTTGCGGTTTTCGTCATCTCACCACAGCTCCTTCCCGATAAAATGGATAATGGAGCATCGGCTGTACGCATCAGCCGCATAGATGAAATGCACCGCCGTCAAAATCAGGCACACGGCAAGAACCGCAATCAGCACTTTCAAAAACAGTTTATCGTTCATAAATCCTCACATATGAGTAATCGCCATCGAAAGAAGGATACCGAAACCGATCACCACCGCCGCGAGGGTGCCCACAATCACTGAGGATATAATCAAAAGCATCCGCCTCGTTGCCATTTGGCTTTGCGTATACGTTCCGGGTACACGTTTGTTTTTGTGTTCGGCGCGGCAATAGCAGATCAGACTGATCAGAAAAAACAAAACCGCAGCCACGGGAATGAGGTGAAACAGCAATGTTACAATAATATACTGCATAGGCTCCTCCTTTTTTACAGCTTCACCGTCTCGCCGGCACCGACGCAGAGCGGTTCACGGTCCACCGTGATCCACACGGGCACGGCACTCGGATTACGGATCATATCGCATGCGGCACTCGTCTGCAACGACCACACCGCCTTCATATAATCGACGATTTCGATATTGGATGCATACCACGTCTCCTCGTCTCCGCCCGCACGCTTGCAGAACTCCTCGATCAGGCTCCAGTTGTCATCGTTTGCAAATTCGTAGCTGTGTCCCCAGATGTAGAACAGGCGCATCCGTCTGTACCTGGACGGCGCGAGGAACGTCTCCAGCTTTTCCATGATATTGCCGCTTTTATGATGGCAAGTCGGATGCCAGCGGAGAAAATCCTTCGGCATATCGAAACGGTCCGTGGAGGCAACAGTTCGCGCATACTCCATGCCGGCCGTTTTCATGATAGACACCACCCGATCATCGTACACGCCGAACGGATAGGACATACCGCGCACAAGCGTGCCCGAAGCCGCCTCCAAAGCAAGGCGGTCATCGAGAATCTCGGCGAGCACAGCGGCATCCGGCAGCTGATCGAGATGCGGATGGGTGCGTGTATGGCAGGAGATCTCGTGTCCTTTGTAAATCTCCTTGATTTCACTGTTTTTTACATATCCGTCTCTGTTTAGAAAATCGCTCGTCAGATGAAACGTGCCTACGATGCCGTTCTCGCGGAAAATCTCCGCCAGACGGATATCGTGATCCCGTCCGTCATCGTAGCTCATCGTGAGGCAGCGCATTTTGCCGCCCGGAAAACGGTTATACTCCACAAGATGTTCTTTCATATGGTTTTTCCTCCGTTCTGTCTGTTACCATCAATATAGCATCCTTTTATGAACGCGCCGTGAACATCCACAGGAAATTGACAAAACGCGATTTTTGCTGTATAATCATGTTCAGAAAATGCGAGGGAGGCGGCACTATGAAAAAAAACGACATCATCCGTCTGGAAGTCACGGATGTGACAGGCGAAGGCAGCGGCATCGGCCGGCATGAGGGAATGGCGGTATTCGTACCGTTCACCGCCGCCGGCGATGTGATCGACTGCCGGATTGTCAAGCTGCTCTCCTCTTACGCGTACGGCATCGTGGAAACACTCGTCTCTCCCTCCCCGTTCCGCTGTGACGACGGATGCGGCGTGTACAAAAAATGCGGCGGCTGCGCCTTCCGACACTTTTCTTATGACGAGGAGGTTGCCGCCAAGGCTCGCTTTGTGGAGGCATCCTTTTCGCGTATCGGAAAACTGACGGTCGATTGGGAATCCCCCCTCGGCTGTGACCGGCTGGACGGCTACCGAAACAAAGCACAGTACCCTGTCGGCATGGATGCGGATGGGCATCTGATCGCCGGATTTTACTCTCGACGCTCGCACAGAGTCACAGACGGACTCACATGCGCGCTTCAGCCGCCCGTATTCGGCGAAATCGTGCGCGCTGTCCTCAAATGGTGTGAGGAGAATCACGTCTCCGCCTACGACGAGATCACGGGCAAGGGACTTCTCCGCCACATCTACCTCCGCCGCGGGGAGCACACGGGGGAGATCATGCTGTGTCTCGTTGTGACCGACACGGACAAGCAGGATTTTGCACCGCTTGCCGAGGCGGTAACGGCGGCATTTCCTGCGATCAAAAGCGTGATTCTGAACGAGAATGCGAAGAACACGAACGTAATTCTCGGCAAAACGTGCCGCACCGTTTGGGGCTCGGACACAATCACGGACACGATGTGCGGACGGACGTTCCGCATTTCTCCGCTGTCGTTTTATCAGGTGAACACAAGGCAGGCGGAGCGGCTGTATGGGATCGCCCGTGAATACGCCGCGCTTGAGGATGGGGAGACCCTGCTCGATCTGTACTGCGGCATCGGCACGATCGGTCTGTCCGTCGTCGGTGAGGGAAACCGACTGGTGGGCGTGGAGATCATCCCGTCCGCGATTGAAAACGCAAAGGCGAACGCCGCACTGAACGGCATCGATAACGCGGAATTCTTCTGCGGAGACGCGGGGGAGATTGCGAAAAAGCTGATCGAACGGGGCGAGACGCCCGACGTGATCATAGCCGATCCGGCACGGAAGGGGTGCGACGCGCTCAGTATCGAAAGCATGCTGAAAATGGCGCCAAAGCGCATCGTGATGATCTCGTGCAATCACGCAACAGCAGCGAGAGACTGCGCCGAGCTCGCCAAAGGCGGCTACCGCATCGAAAAAGGACGC
>JAFTUH010000075.1 GCA_017466375.1 Clostridia bacterium
CTCGACGCTGCTCTCGATTGCGGCTGCAGGCGTCGTTTACTGCATTGCGATTTTCGTGATCCGCGCCATTACCGCAGACGATATCCGCCTGCTTCCCAAGGGGGAGAAAATCCTCTCCGTTCTTACAAAAATCAAACTTGTCAAGCCGTAAAGTGAAAGGACATAAAAAATGAGTCGGACTGTCAAAGAACTACTGAACGAATCCCGTCATGATTTCGACTCCCTTGTGAGTGTTATGAAGCTTCTGCGATCTCCCGGGGGCTGTCCTTGGGATCGCGAGCAGACGCACAAGAGCATCCGTTCTGATTTTATTGAGGAAACCTACGAGGTCATCGAGGCCATCGATACCTCCGATCCTGTCCTTCTCCGCGAGGAACTCGGCGACGTGCTGTTACAGGTCGTGTTCCACGCGCGGATATCTGAGGAGGCGGGGGCGTTCAATATTGATGACGTTATTCACGATATTACTGCCAAGCTGATCCACCGCCATCCGCACGTCTTCGCCGATGTCGTCGCCGACACATCCGAGCAGGTCCTTACGAATTGGGAGAAGATCAAAACGGAGGAAAAACAGCGGATCGGTCTGGCCGGATCGCTTGCCGCCGTGCCGCCGTCTCTCCCCGCGCTCATGCGTGCGCAGAAGCTCGTTAAGAAGGCAGGGAAGGCAGATGTCACGCCCGATGCAGACGAGCTCTCTGCCGAAATTGAAAAGGCGGGAGCTGCTCTTGCAGATGCACTGCGCGCAGGAGATCAGGCTGCTATCAACGAAAAAATCGGACATTTACTTTTCCTTACGTCCGCTGCCGGACAGGTTTTCGGTGTCGATTCGGAGGAAATGCTTGGCCGTGAGTGCGTTGCATTTACACAAATGTTAACAAAAAACGAACAAGAATTGGGCGACTTTTCGCAACTAAGTGAGGCTGATAAGCGAAAAATAGCACAAAATGCATATTTTTTTCACTAAAAAGTGCACAAATTTAAGAAAATACACAGAAAACACTTGATTCTTTGCATATATAATGTTATAATATTTTCGGTAGATCAAAAACTGCGGCCGTTATGGACGGACCGCGAAAAATCGCATTGCGAAATATAGAAAGGAATGAGTCCCATGAATAAGACACAGCTTATCGAAGTAGTCGTTAAAGAAGCAGGCCTCAAGAAGAAATCCGCAGAAGCAGCAGTAGCCGCTGTTCTCGCAGCAATCGAGAACGCACTTGCTGACGGCGAGAAGGTTCAGATCGCCGGCTTCGGTACGTTTGAGGTTAAGGCACGCGGTGAGCGCACCGGCCGTAACCCTGCAACCGGCGAGTCCATCGTGATTCCCGCTTCCAAGCACCCGGCTTTCTCCGCAGGCAAGGCTCTGAAGGACAAGGTTAACAAGTAATTCCACAAAGAATCGAACATTTTGTGTGCAGACAGCTCCGGTTAACTACTGGAGCTGTTTGCGGCAAAATCGTTGGAAAGATTACAGATGCGTCTCGATAAGTTTTTGAAGGTATCCCGCATTATTAAGCGGCGAACCGTTGCCAACGATGCCTGCGATACGGAGCATGTTTCCGTCAACGGCAAACGGGCAAAAGCCTCTTACGATGTCAAAGTAGGAGATATTGTAGAAATCACCTTCGGTGCAAGAACGCTGAAGGTGCGCGTGCTTGACGTGCGCGAGCACATCGCGAAAGCAGATGTATCCTCTCTGTACGAGGTATTGCCGAATTAGGCATAGTCTTTGCCCACTCCGCATAGAATTGTACAAATCAGCGGAGGTGTGTAACATGGGTGAAAACGTGCAGTCCCATACGGTAGTGATTCGGGATAGAAAAAACGCAGAGTTTACCGGCGTTTGTGAGGTCGAAAACTTTCACGAAGCCGAGATCAGCTTGTCCTGCGTGTGCGGTGCCGTTGTCATAGAGGGCAGCGGATTGAAAATCGAAAGCTTTTCCGTTGAAACGGGGAAGATGGAGATTACTGGATCCATCACGGGGCTGTTTTACTACGAAAAATCAGACAAATCCGGTGTGCGCCGAGGCGGATTTTTTGCCCGCCATCAGAAATGATTCATGGGGATTCCGCTTACACGGCAGTTAACCGCATTTGTCTATGCTATATTCACAGGCGCGCTGCTCGGTGTTCTTTATGATTGCGTGCGCGTTTCGCGTGTGATTTTCTCCCTCGCCTCTTATACGCGGGGCGGTCGGAAGCTGTACGCACACCCACTGCCTTTAATCGGTGCGGTGCGTCGTATGCCGTTTTCCGAAAGGCGCGGACTGCTGCAATCGGTCCTGATTGCAATCGGAGATGTTCTTTTCGCTTTTGTTGCCGGCTGTGTGTTTTCCGTTTTCCTATATCATGCCGCAAGCGGATGCTTCCGTTGGTTTTATCTTTTCGCTTGCGCTGTAGGCTTTTTTGCGTATTATTTCACTCTCGGCAAGGCAGTCATGCTGTCCTCCGAGATGCTCTCTTTTTTGTTAATCGCGGCGGTGCGGTATCTACTGTTTCTGCTTATGTTGCCATTTCGCTTTTTAGTTTACCTGTCGAAGCACCTGTTCCGCCTTGTGTCCCGGTTCATTTTGGTGCCGATTTTGCAAGCCGGACGCCGACGCAGGAGAATCTTCTATACACGGCGCATTCGTTCTGCGCTTGCTGAGGATATCCTGCGTTTATTGGACGTTCAAAATTAATGATTGGAGTTAAGGAAGATGCACGCTGTTACGAACAATTTCTTTTTTAAGCTGGCTCTCATTTTCGTCGCCGTTTGCTGTATCGGCCTTTTGGTTGTGCTCCATTTTAACAATAATGCACTTCGTCAGGAAAGAAACGATCTTCTTGCCGAGATTGAGGCTGGAAAAGAGCGTGTTGAAGCGGTTCGTGCCGTTCTCGATACGCCGTTTGATCATGAATATATCATTAAGATTGCACGTGAAAAACTGAATCTTCGACTGCCTGAGGAGATCGTCTTTTATAATGATATGAACGACTGATTCCTCAGCTGATTTGAAAATATCCTATGTGCCGTGTATACCGAACAGTATTACGGCACAATCTTATTGTTATGAGGTGAAAATATGAAGGAATATACAAGCGATATAGCAGTAATTGGCGCGGGACCTGCCGGTCTTACCGCGGCTCTGTATGCGGCACGGGCGGGCTTTTCCGTTCGCGTTCTGGAGGGAAGTGCTCCGGGAGGTCAGATGCTCTCTGCACATATGATTGAGAATTATCCCGGATACGCCTCTGCCAGCGGTATGGATCTCGCTGATACGATGACGGCACATGCCACATCACTCGGTGCTGAGATCGTTTTTGCCGACGTAACGGCAGTCATCCCGCATGAGAACGGATTTACTGTCCGTACCTCCGCCGGTGACGAGGAAGAGTACCGCGCAGTTATCGCGGCAAGCGGAACGAAATGCAGAAAGCTTGGTGTTCCCGGCGAGGATGCACTTACCGGACGCGGTGTATCATACTGTGCTGTTTGCGACGGCAGATTCTTTACCGGCAAGGACGTTGCTGTCATCGGCGGCGGTAATACAGCAATCGGTGACGCACTGTATCTTGCGAAGTTTTGCAAATCCGTTACAGTTGTTCATCGGCGTGACAGATTCCGTGCGGAGAAGGTCCTGACGGACAGACTCTCCTCGTTTGATAATATCCGTACGGTCATGAACGCCCGTGTGGAGAAAATCGAGGGCGACGGACGTGTTGAGGCGGTTGAGCTTGTCAGTACCGCCGCAGATTCGCTCTCCGAACGGTCGGTACTGCCCGTGGACGGCGTCTTTGTCGCGGTCGGAAATATCCCGACTGCCTCCTATCTTGCGGATATTGATGCCCCGATTTTTGATGAATCCGGCTATATCCGTACGGATGAGAGATGTGCCACTGCTGTGCCCGGTCTGTACGCTGTCGGCGACGTGCGTGTAAAATCGCTTCGGCAGATAACGACCGCCGTTTCGGACGGTGCCGTGGCAGCTGTGGAGGCGGCGGAATATCTTACTGCCCATATGCCCGTGTACGGTACGTCCGTTTGATTTTGAATCCGCAAAAAACGGAACATTCACCCGTTTGCGTCGTCCATTGGATGTGTAAAGTAACGGTCAGTGATTCCGCTGACCGATCATGACAGGAAATATATTCATGCAGAAAAAAACAGCAGTAATTATTATCTCCGTGCTGTGTGTGGCAGTGTCCGTGCTGGCGGTTCTCTCAGGATGGCTTTATGCCGCGTATGAAAGTCCGGAGGAGCGCGCCGCCAAGGATAAGGTGCTCGCGCTTTCCTCTGATCTTGCCGATTTGTCGGACGATCTCAATGAAGCGGGGGATCAGATTGCCGCCCACGTTGCCAGTATTGAGTCGCTGGAGGCACAGATTCGTGACTTGAATTCGGACGTGTCCGCAAAAATGGCAGAGATCCGCAAGCTTGAAAAGGATATCGAGCAGCTTTTGGAGGAAGGCGCGTCTTCGGATGCATATCAGCAGATTCTTTTGGAGCGGCTGACGGCACTCCGCAGTGAACTGGAAAATACGCTTTTACAGATAGAAACGCTCAATCTGCTCGTCGAGAATTATAAAAACATCACAACGCTCGATTTTGGGCTGCAGGCGCAGAAAATCAGCGATTTGCTCCTGTTTTTGGCGCAGGATAACCGCCCGATGCATATTAACCGGACGGAGATTATCGACGAGGAATCCGGTGAGGTAATCGATACAGTTACCGAGGAGGTCCCGTCGAATATTTCCTTCTATTACAGGGATATCGCGACGGGGTACACTCTCTCCTACAACGCGGAGGATGTGATGCTCTCTGCAAGCGTTGTCAAAGCGCCGTACATATACATCCTTCTGAAAAACGTATACGAATTTGAACAGCGGAAACTGAACTTCGACAGCGAGGGCAATCCTCTCTACGATGAGGACGGTAAACCGCTGTTTGAGGGCGATCACCCGAATCTGGATAAAGAGGGACGCATCATCTATGCGGAGGGGGAGGAGAAATACGATCTCTCCCGTGCCTGGACCTTTGATAAAGAGACGATGATGATCGAGGGTACGGGCGTTATCTGCAACATGGAGGACGGAACGAAGCTCACATATCTGGAACTGATCGAGTACGTGCTGAAATACAGCGACAACATCGCGTTTAATGAGATTTCCAGTCTGTTTGGCTACTACGATTATTACATGGGTGCCCGTGCACTCGGCGTGAACGCGATTTCCAACGGATTTCTGAAGCTGAGTGCCGAGGAATGCGGTATATTCCTTATGGCGATCTACGACTTCATGGAAACGAATGAGAAGTACGGCCCGATCATGAAGCAGGCGATGATCGACTCCAATTATCCTGTTTTGATTCCGTACTGTGTTTCCCCGACACCTGTCGCTCATAAATACGGGTGGGACGTCGATGCGTACAACGATATGGGTATTGTCTATGACGAATATCCGTACATTCTTGTCATTATGACCGATCTTGACACAGGCGGAACGACGGTCAACCGCTACGTCCAGAGCGTCGTGCGCATGATCCATTCGATTCATGAGACGTTCTATGAGGGCGCGCCGTGGCCGCCGATTGAGATTGAAACGGAGCCGGAGACTGAGGCGGAAACGGAAGCGGAAACTGAGATCGAAACCGATACAGATGCAGATACGGAAGCGGAAACCGAGATTGAAACGGAAACGGAATCCGAGACTGAAGCGGAAACTGAGACAGAACCTGAGACAGAACCTGATACGGAATCCGAAACAACTGAAACAACCGAATAAGCCGAGAAAACGTGCGAATTACCGCACGTTTTTTGTTTTTGTATCAAAAAATGCGAAAAATGGTCGAGGCTAACAATTTTTTGAACCTGAAATGAAGATAGTTTTCAGAAATATTTCACCTCGAAAAAATCTCTTGCGCCGCATTTTTGCCTGTGGTATCATATCGTTGCGAGAGGCGAGATGATCTCTCGAAAGAAAAAACACAGGAGGAACTCATTTATGAGCAAAACCCGAAACGGTAGTTTCAAACGAATTCTTTCTGCGGTATTGGCTTCTTTGATCGTATGCGCTGCGATTCCCGCAGTTGCTGCACGCAGTTTTAATGATGTAACCGCAGAGAACGCGGCAAAGGATGAGATCGACATTCTCTCCGATATCGGCGTTATCGTCGGTACATCCGAGAACGAATTCTCTCCCGAGCAGAACGTAACGCGTGAGCAGATGGCACTCTTTCTGTTCCGTCTTATGCTGAATAAGCAGAGCGGCGGACGCGTCAACACCTCTCCTTTTAAGGATCTGTACGATGATACCTATCACGGTGCGATCTCGTGGGCGAATGCATCCGGTTACATACTCGGTACATCCGCAACGACCTTCGAGCCGCTGGACGGCATCACTCTGCAGGACGCGATGACGATGCTCGTCCGTGCGCTTGGTCAGTCCAACACGGCTATGAACAACGGTTATCCGTGGACCTACATCGATGCCGGCATCAAGCTCGGTCTGGATCGCGGTCTGGAGCACCTTGCGTACACTGAGACGCTGACCCGCGGTGAGACGGCTATCATCCTTTACAATGCGCTGACGTCCGAGTATCTCGTGCAGAAGAACCTCGCAGGCGGCAATGCCGTATACGAGAAGACCACGATTATCGAATACGTTTTCGGCTATCAGATGGATGAGGCAACGCTTGTTGCAACGAACGATTATTCCTTCGGCGGTGCTACCGTCGTTAAGGACGGCTACGTAACGCTTCGTTATAAGGATGAGGGTGGCTCTGTCCGCATGATGACTGTCAAGTTCTCCGAACTCGGTCTGGCAGGCGAGCCGAACGACTACCTCGGCCACACCTTCAAGGTGATCTACACTGTCAACAACGCAAGCAAGCTGATCAGTGTGCTGAGCGCAATTGAGGTCAGCGAAATCGAAACGTATACCCACGCTGAGGTCAACGCAAACAAGGGATACGTCAACATCGGCGGCACGAACTACACGGTTGTGGAGACGTTCTCTGATGCGCTCGCTACGAATGCAAACGAGCTGATGGTTTACGCATACGAGAATGACAAGACGCTCACCCAGCTTACTACGCTTGACGCACTGAACGCACGTCTCGGCCTGTATTCGATCGATCTGATCTTCTACGGCGAGAACAGTGCAGCGTCTATCGCTGTCCTCCGTAACTTCAGCTTCGGCAATCTGCAGGTAGATGCAGCAGGCAAGATCAATCTTGCAGGCGGTCTGACTGCGGCTGAACTGACCGGCGGCTACACCAACGAGCCGAAGGCAGAGGCAGGCGAGTCCGTTCTGTACTACTTCACCGCACCGACGAAGGAGCTTCACATCGCTGAGGTTCTGGACGTCCTGTACGGTACGGTAACGCGTATCACCTCCACGACTGCGAAGGTTGCAGGCGAGACCTACACCCTCGGTAACGAGAAGGGCGGCATTCCCGCAGCTTCTATCGCGGCACTCCTTACGATCGGCGCAAATGCACAGATCGTTGTTTACGACGGCGCGATCCTTGCTGTCATCGGTGAGACTGTCGTGACCGACCACTCCGAGTACCTTATCGCTATGAGCAGCGCACTTCCTGTATTCACGAACGGCGTATTCCGCTACGTTGTAACGGTCAATATCGACGGCGTGAACAAGAACATCTACACGGCAAACGCAGACATCACTGCCGGTGAGGTGTACCGCTACACCGTAAACGGTGACGTATACACCTTGATCGCTCCCGAGGTAAGCGAGGGCGTGATCCTCTCCGGTATCAATAAGTTCGTACAGAACGGCTACGGTACCAGCGAGATCGCTGTGATCGTCAATTCCGCAAACGGTACGACGATTGAGAAGGGCGCACACACCTACTACACCTTCGCATCCGGCAGCGCTTCTCACCTTGCATCCAACGGCGGTGCATCTGAGATGAAGTTTGTCACCGACGCGAACACGAAGATCGTCGTTGTCGATAACGGCAGAATCCAGGTCAAGGAAGGCGCATACCAGTCCGCATTCAATATCAATGACGGCGCAAAGGTTGTTGCAGTCTTTGCAAACGAGGTCGGCTCTGTTGAGACGCTCCGCTACCTGTACATCAGTGACGGCAGCCTCGGCAACTACGATTCCGCAGCCCAGCCGGTACGTCTTCTCTCCATCGCAGGTATCGTGTACGAGAATAACCTGACCTACATCGAGTACAGCGTGTTCAACTACGCAACCGGCGCGATTGAGAACAGACTGACCACGTTTGTCGGTCTCACCCTCGGCGAAGTTTATCTCATCGGCTCCGACGGCACGATCGTGGACGCGGCAGGCGAGATCCCGACCGGTGAGCTCAGCGGATACACCTCCTCTACCGTGACGATCGGTGAGAACACCTATACCGTCAACGCGAATACGAAGGTTGTTACCGTTGAGAACGGCGAGGTTATCAACAAGACTGTTGCAGACGCATACGGCAGAAATGTTGAGTACGTGCTGAACGGCAATGTTGTAACTCTCATTGTGATCCACTAAATCAAAATAGAAAGGGCTGTTGCATTGACAACAGCCCTTTTTGTGTCAGGTCGCAAATCCTGCGAACTGATTCTGATAGAGTGTGTAGTATTCGCCCTGAGCGGCAAGAAGCTCTTCGTGATTTCCGGCCTCTGCGATTTTTCCGTCCTTAACAACTACGATCTTATCTGCGTCGCGGATCGTGGAAAGACGGTGTGCGATGATCAGACTCGTCCGATTTTCCATCAGTGCAACGAGCGCAGATTGAATGTGCATCTCCGTGCGCGTGTCCACGCTGGAGGTAGCCTCGTCAAGGATCAGAATCTTCGGATCAGAAAGAATTGCCCGGGCGATGGATAACAGCTGTCTCTGTCCCTGACTCAGATTGCTTCCCGATTCGGCGAGTACGGTTTCGTATTCATCGGGCAGACGTTCGATGAACGCGGCGGCATTTGCCATGGAAGCGGCGCGCTGCATTTCTTCGTGCGTGGCGTCTGTCTTGCCGTAACGGATGTTTTTCGCAATCGTGTCGGAGAAGAGTACCGTGTCCTGCAGAACGATGCCGATCGCGCCGCGCAGGTCTTTTTTCGGGATCTCCGTGATGTCCACGCCATCGAGATAGATCGCACCGCTGTCAAGCTCATAGAAACGTGTCAGCAAGTTAACGATCGTTGTTTTTCCCGATCCGGTAGCACCGACGATGGCGATTTTTTCGCCCGGGTTGACTGTGAGATGCAGATTCTTCAGCACAGGCTTTTCGGGAGTGTAAGAAAAGCAGATGTCCTTGAATTCAATTCTGCCGCGGATGTGCTGCGGGTCAAGTGCACGCTTGCCCTCGTCGATTTCATCCGGCGTGTCGAGAATGTCAAAAATGCGCTCGGCACCCGCAATTGCCGTCATGATCTGCGCATACAGATTCGCCACTGCGTTGATCGGCTGTGACAGCTGGCGGGAGTACTGGAGAATCGACTGAATATCACCGATCCGGATCTGTCCGCGGATCGCAAAATATCCGCCGCAAGCGGCAACGATCAGGTAATTGAGGTTGTTGATCAGGTTGTTGCAGGGGCCCATGATGCCGCCCCACACGTTTGCTTTGATACTGCATTTGCGGAATTCGGAGCTGGTCTCTGCAAAGCGATCGCACGCCATCGGCTCTTTTCCGTATGCCATGACCGTCTTGTAGCCGGTGACCATCTCCTCGACCTGACCGTTCAGATTACCGAGGATCTTCTGACGCTGTACGAAGTATTTGCGCATCGCTTTGGAGAGTGTCGCGGATACAAATACCGTCAGCGGAATTGTGACCATGGCAATCAGCGCCATCTTCCAGCTGTACGAGATAATCATCACCAGTGCGCCGATCAGCGTCAATACACTGGAAAACAGGGAAGAGATCGACGAGGAGATCGTGTTGGAGATGTTATCCACGTCGTTCGTAATACGGCTCATAATGTCGCCGGGGGGGTGAGAATCGAGATACTTGATCGGCAGATGCGTGATTTTGCGGAACAGCTCCTTGCGCATCGAATAGACTGTCGTCTGCGAAATATGCGCGGAGAGGAGTCCCTGAAACAGTTGGAGCAGGGACGTTCCGATATAAACGATGCCCATGACCATCAGTATTTTGATAAGTGCGTCAAAATCGACGGAGAGCTTATTTAGCGCGGGGTCGATCGTGATCGCGTTGATTGCTTCGCCCTGCAGTGCGGGACCGGCAAGGCTCAGAAGCGTTGAGCCGACAACGACGAGCATGAGCAAGAGAATCAGATACTTGGAGCGCCCGATGTACCGGATCAGCTTCAGAATCGTTCCCTTAGCGTTTTTCGGTTTTTCGCGGTTGATGCGTGCACTCATGTTGCGAGGACCGCCGCCTGGACCGCCGGGAGTAATGATCGGACGGTTTTCGCCGTTTTTCGGAGGCTGTTGTGCATTCATTTGCTGTCACCTCCGTCCTTGATCTGGGATGCATAGATATCGCGGTAGGTTTCGCACGTCTTCATCAGATTCTCGTGCGTGTCACATGCTGCGATCGTGCCGTTTTCGATGACGGCGATGCGGTCTGCATGCATGACGCTCGCGATACGCTGAGCGATTTTGATAACAGTTGTGTCTCCGAGATTTTCACGAAGTGCCGCCTGCAGTTTTGCCTCGGTTGCGAGATCAAGTGCGGATGTGCTGTCGTCGAAAATGATAATCTCCGGCTTGCGGACGACTGCGCGTGCGATCGCCATGCGCTGTTTCTGACCGCCGGACAGGGAAGTGCCCTTCGCCGCAATCCAGCCGTCGTATCCGTTCGGAATCGTGCGGATGAATTCGTCCGCCTGGGCTACGCGCGCGGCGAATTCGATCTCCTCGTCCGTTGCGTCGTCCTTGCCCCAACGGATATTCTCCTTTACTGTGCCGGAGAAAAGCTCGCTCTTTTGCAGAACGAAGCTGATCCGTTGACGGAGCGCGTGCAGATCCCAATCGCGAACGTTGACTCCATCTACGAAAACGTCACCGCATATCGCATCATAAAAACGGGGAATCATGCTCACGAGCGTCGATTTACCCGAGCCGGTCGCGCCGATGATCGCAAGCGTCTCCCCTCTTTTGACGGAGACGGATACATTGTTCAGCACGTTATCACCGGCGGATCCGGGATATTTGAAGGAAACACCGCGGAATTCCACCGTGCCGGTTTCCGTCCCCTCTGTTACCTTGCCGCTGACAACGGCAGGATCGGCCGCAAGCATTTCACGGATTCGTTCAGCGCAGGCACGTCCGCGGGCGATCTGCTGGAAGATCATGCTGACCATCATGACGGACATGAGCGCCTGCGTGATGTACTGCGTTGCCGCCATCACGTCACCGACGTTCATTGCCTGTGCCTGCACCTGCCATCCTCCTATGTAGATGATTGCGATTACGCTTACGTTCATAACGATCATCAGAAGCGGCATGATAGCGGATGTCAGCTCCAGCACCTTTAGATTCGTTTTGCGGAAATCCTTGTTTGCACCGTCAAAGCGTTCGTTTTCGTAATCCTCACATATGTATGCCTTTACGACACGCGATCCGGATACGTTTTCGTGCACAACAGAATTCACGCGGTCGATTTTCGTCTGTACCTTGGCGTACAGCGGATTTGCCTTGACAACGAGCAGAATGACGATCAGCGCCTGCAAAGGTAGTGAGATCAGCATAACGTATCCGAATTTGATGTTCAGAGACAGACACATATACAAGCCACCAAGCAGGTGAATAGGTGCACGGACGAACATACGAAGAATCATCTGCACAAGCTCCTGCATGGAGGTAATGTCGTTCGTGAGCCGTGTTACGAGAGAGCCGGTGGTGAACTGATCCGTCTGCTGGAGGGAGAGCTTCATCACGCGGTTGAAGGCGTCCACGCGCAGATCGTTTCCAAATCCCTGCGAAGCGACGCTAGCCGTGTAGGCGCACAGGCTGCCCATCACGCCGCCGATTGCGACAAGGATCAGCATCTGTATGCCTGTGGAAAGAATCACGGAGAAATCACCGCCGAGGACGCCTTGATTGACAATTTTCGACATGAGCTTCGGCTGCTGTAAATCAATCAGTACCTCACCGATCATGAGAAGCGGTGAGAGCAGCGCGAAGAGCCAGTATGGTTTGAGATACCGGCGGAGTTTGATTTTATTCACGTTCTTCGGTGCCTCCGGTCAGATAGTTTTTCAGTTTCAAAAGGATTTCCTCCAGTGTCTCGGCTTCCTCAGGTGTCAGCGCGCTTTCCATGCGCCGTTCTTCTTCTCTGAATCGCTCGAAAATCTGTGTGTCCATCTCGCGTCCCTTTTCCGTCAGCGAGACACGCGTGGCGCGCAGATCGTACGCATCCGGGCGGCGTGATACGATGCCATCCTGCTCCATTTTCTGCAGTGTTACGCTGATCGTCGGCGGCTTCAGATGCGTTGCACGGACGAGATCAAGCTGTGTCACATTGTCCCGCCTGGCAAGTTCCATCATGATAAGCCGCCAACTGCGCTGGATATCGGGGCAGTCGGCCTTGATTTTTTGGTGTGTCAGCCGGGAGATTTCATGGATGAGGAACATGAGATGCGGTTGATGAGTGTTGTTTCCCATACTGATTTACAGCCTTTCTGATTAGTTTACTAATAAATTATATCATGGCTGTCAAAAAACTTCAATAGACGAAGGCGGTTATATTTGGAAACAATTTGTGGACAATTTACGGAATAAACAAAAATCCCTCGCATAGAAATGCGGGGGATTTTTTAGCAGATAATCGTATACCGGCGGTTTAATCGTTCGTCAGATCGCCGTTGCCACTGACAGGGATTGCATCGCCAAGGTACGTCGGCTTCGGGTGAAAGATGCACATGAAGAAGTCTTTCGTACGTGCTGCAACCTCGCGGATATCGCGCATACTTTGTCCTGCGTACGTGCGGAGATCCGCGGAAACACCGACAGCATCCAGTCCGAGCGAGTTTGCGATGTAGAGTGCACGATACAGGTGATACCCCTGCGATACGATTATGACGTGCTCTGCCTGAAAAACATCGCGGGCACGGTACAGACTTTCATAGGTGGAAAAACCGGCGTGATCCATAAAAATGTCCGAGGAATCAATACCCGCCGTAACGGCAAAGTCTTTCATAACGGCGACTTCGTTGTAGTCTGTGCGTCCGTGATCACCGCTCATCAGCATTTTCGGTGCGGCGTTATTCTGAAATAGGGCAACGCCCGTTTTTAGTCTGTCCTCCAACATATGACTTGGCGTGCCGTCAGCTCGAACACCTGCACCGAGGACAAGGATGCAGTCTGCCTCACCGAATTCGGCGGCTTTTTGAAGGATCGTTACTTGATCTTTTGTTGAGGTGATGATGTGAACATTAATCAAAACGACCGCCGCGGCACCAAGCGCACCGAGGATCAGACACGTGATAATAATTCTGCGAAACAGGCGTTTGAGCATGCGAATCCCCCGTGAATCGAGTTAGTTTTCCAATATTATATCATATTTCTTCTGCAAGAGCAATATTTTTACGTGAGATGAAGTAAAAACGAATAAAAAACGGACAGCGAGTGCTGTCCGTTTTTGCGGATAGATGTTGATTTACGCGATCTTGATTACGCGGATGATGCCCTCAACTGCGGCGATGTTCAGCAGCATCGTCTCCGTCATGGGCGTGTTCGTCTCAGCGATCGTGCAGGCGAAATCGCCCTTGGATGCGTTGACGAGATTCTCGATGTTGATGTTCTGTGCTGCCATTGCACCCGTGATCTGAGAGATCATATTCGGGATGTTCTTGTGCAGGATCACAACGCGGTGTTCGGCCGTGCGCGGCATCTGTACGTTCGGATAGTTTACGCTGTTTTTGATGTTGCCGTTCTCAAGGAAATCCATGATCTCACGGGCAGCCATGACCGCGCAGTTGTCCTCACTTTCCTCAGTGGACGCACCAAGGTGGGGGATTGCAACGATGCCCTTGACGTTGATGCTGTCCTCCGTCGGGAAATCGGTGACATAGGAGGCAACCTTGCCGGACGCAAGCGCTTCCTTCAGATCATCGATGTTCACAAGATCGGCACGGGAGAGATTCAGGATGCGAACGCCGTCCTTCATCTTAGCGATCGTGTCCTTGTTGATCATATTTTTCGTCGTGGGGGTAGCGGGTACGTGCAGGGTGATGTAGTCGCTCTGCTCATAGATTTCGTCGTAGGTGGATGCCTTCTGAATTGCGCGGGAGAGGTGCCATGCACCGTCGATCGTGATGTACGGGTCGCATCCGATAACGTTCATGCCAAGGGATTTAGCCGCATTTGCGACGAGACCGCCGATTGCACCGAGACCGATTACGCCGAGGGTCTTGCCCATGACTTCACAGCCTGCGAAAGCGGATTTGCCTTTCTCAACGGATTTGGCAACGTCCTCGGTGAGCGTGGATGCCCACTTTACACCGCCGACGATGTCACGGGATGCAAGCATCAAAGCGGCAATCGCGAGCTCCTTAACGCCGTTTGCGTTGGCGCCGGGCGTGTTGAATACGACGATACCTTTGTTCGCGCAAGCCTCAACGGGAATATTGTTGACACCGGCACCGGCACGGGCGATTGCCTTCAGCTCGGGACCGAATTCCATATCGTGCATAGCGGCGGAGCGTACCATGATCGCGTCGGGGGCAGTAACTGCGTCGCCGATCTCATAATCGGCGCTGAACTGCTTCAGACCGATCGGGGAAATTTTATTGAGAAGCTGAATCTTTGCCATTTTCGTATCTCCTGAATAGTGAGTGATTATTTAGGGTTGTTCTTAGCGAAATCCTTCATGAATGCGACAAGTGCCTCGACACCCTCGTACGGCATCGCGTTGTAGATGGAGGCGCGCATACCGCCGACGGAACGGTGTCCCTTCAGGTTCTTGAGACCGACCTTGCCGGCTTCGGATGCAAACTTCTTGTCAAGCTCAGCGTCGCCCGTAACGAACGTGACGTTCATCATGGAGCGGCTTGCTTTCTCAACAGGAGCGATGTAGTAATCCTGACTGTCGAGATAATCGTACAGAAGGTTTGCTTTCTTCTCGTTCAGCTTCTTCATCTCGGTCAGACCGCCAAGATCGAGAATCCATTCATAAACGAGCTTTGCGATGTAGATCGGCCAGCACGGCGGCGTGTTGTACATGGAGCCGTTGTCAGCCATGAGCTTGTAGTCAAGCATAGCGGGCGTGTCGGGGCGTGCGTTGCCGAGCAGATCCTCACGGACGATGACAACGGTGAGACCGGCAGGCGCCATGTTCTTCTGCGCACCTGCATAGATGACGCCGAATTTGGATACGTCGACCGGCTCTGAAATGATGCAGGAGGACATATCTGCGATCAGGGGAATGTCACCCGTGTCGGGGATATAATTGAACTTCGTGCCGTAGATCGTGTTGTTGTAGCAGATATGTACATAATCCGCATCGGGACGGAAGGATGCGCGGGTAGTCTCGGGAATACGAGAGAAGTTTACGTCCTTGGAGGATGCAACAGCGACAACGTCGCCGTACTTCTGTGCTTCCTGATATGCCTTTGTGGAGAACTGACCGGAGAGGATGTAGTCAGCCTTCTTGTTTTTGTTCATGAAATTGAGCGGGATTGCCGCAAACTGCGTGGATGCACCGCCCTGAAGGAAGAGCACTTTATAGTTATCCGGAATTTCCATAACAGCGCGAAGCTTGGCTTCCGCATCTGCAATGATCGGTTCGAAAGCCGGAGATCGGTGGCTCATCTCCATTACAGACATACCGGTGTCACCGTAAGCGAGAAGATCTTTCTGTGCGCTTTCGAGGACGGAGAGGGGGAGCATGGAGGGACCTGCCGAAAAGTTATAAACCCTGTTCATGAAAATAATCCTTTCTGTTTGTGGATTGAGAATAGTACGCACGCAGCGTGACTGCACACGTCTGTATTCATTATACCGCTTCGGGAGAAAATTGTCAATGAAAAAACATCACAAATGTTTAATTTTTTCACATTTTTTCATGTGAAAATCACACATGGGAAAAATTTTCGGATTTTGTGTAACATTTGCGTTTTTTTCTCGTCTTAATAAGTGAACGGTGCAAGAGGCACCGACAAATTCGGATATTAACGGAGGGATACTCATGAAACTCAGAAGAACAGCAAAAATTCTCTCGTGCCTTATTCTCGTATGTGTAATGATCTCATTCACAGCATGCGGTGCCGCGCATAATGCAGCTGACTACGCACCGAACAGCAGTGCCAAGGGCGAATCCTATTATGATGCTGCTATGGACGCAGATTACGGCTACACAGCGGACGATTCATACAAATATATGGAAGCACCGACTACGGAAGCACCGTCGGAATCTGCTTCCGGAACCTCACAGCCTACCGCAGACAGTGCGCGCAAACTGATCAAAAACGGCACGATGGATCTCGAAACGCTGACGTTTGAATCCTTCATGGCAGATCTGTACAACCGGATCGCAGCCGCCGGCGGTTATGTCCAGTCCTCATCCGAGAACGCGGGAAGATACAACAGCAGTTATGCATATATGCGCAGTGCTTACGTGACGGCACGGATTCCCGCTGATCGGCTCGATATGTTCTGCAGCGGCGTAGAGGGCACGTGCAACGTCGTCTCCCACCGTGAATCCACCTCGGACGTAACGCTTGATTATTACGATACTGAAAGCCATATGCGTGCACTGCAGAGTGAGTACGAAACGCTGGTCGGGATTCTCGAAAAATGCACGAAGCTTGAAGACGTCATCAGCGTTCAGCGCAGAATTACGGACGTTCTTTATCAGATCGAATCGTTTAAGACGACGCTGAATAACTACGACAATCTTGTCGCGTACAGCACAGTTACGCTGAACATAAACGAGGTCAAAGAGCCCACGATCGTTACGGAGCAGACACTCGGTGAGCGCATTTCCACCGGATTCCATGCAACGATGATGGAACTGCGCGAAGGTGCGGAGAATTTTGCGGTCGGATTCGTAGCAAATCTGCCGTATATTCTCATCTGGGTAATTATTATTGCTGTATGCGTGATCTTTGTACGCTCCTGCATCCGCCGTGCACGCCGTAAATATGCGGAGAAGAAAAAGATCCCTGTGCCGACCGATACGGAGAATAAAGAGAATTAAACCGTAATGTGCGCATAATTTCCTCTCAGACGCGGTATGCTATCCGTGATATTAACGCGGATAACCGCGCTTTCGGAGGAAATTATGCGTAAGCTTTTTGCATGGGTTTTGAGCGTATCGACTGTGTGCGGTACGCTTTTTTCTCTCGTTTCCTGCAGTCCTGACGGCGGCGTTCTGAAAATCGGAACAACGGCGCATCTGACGGGCGATTTCACCCCGTGGTGGACGGACAGTATGGGGGACAGAGAGGTTGCGAGCCTGATTGAAGGATACTCTACCGTTGTGGCGGATAAAGACGGCAATTTCGTGATGAATCCGCAGATCGTAACCGATCTCGCCGAGACTGCAAACGAGGATGGAACACGTACGTACACGCTCACTTTCGCCGACGATCTCCGCTTTTCGGACGGTACACCTATGACGGCGGAGCACTTCGCCGCGTGGGTGCTTCTGTTCTCCGCGCCCGTTATCCTTGCGGTAGGCGGCAGCGGTACGGCGGGAATCCATTTTGACGGATGGCAGGCGTATCTCAGCGGGGAGGCGGATACGTTCACGGGCGTGCGTCTTCTTTCGGAGAATCGTCTGTCGCTGACAGTCACAGCAGAGGACAGTGTAAACTATTACGGGCTCTATAATATTCTCCTTGAACCGCTCGCGGTCCACGAATGGCTGCCCGAGGGGATTACTGTTGCGGATGACGGGACAGGTGTGTATTTCAGCGGCGATTTCACAGTTGAAGCCTGCGCTGAGATGATTGAGTCCGCACGATGGGACACCACCGATCGGGTGACGGCGGGGCCCTTCCGTCTTGCTGAATTTGATACGGAGCGGCGCGAGGCAATTCTTGAAAGAAACGAATATTTCAAGGGAACGTATGACGGTACGAAACCGACGCTTGATCGGATCGTGTACCGTGAGGTCAATACCGCCTCCATGTTCGCTGAACTTCAGAATGGAGATCTTGACGTTCTGCATGGGATCACGGGTGTATCTGCCATAAACGATGCCTTCTCAATGGAAAACACAGGCGATTATAAAACGATCCGCTATGACAGCGACGGATGCGATGCACTTTTGTTCCGCTGTGATTACGGACCGACGCAGTACGCGGATGTTCGCCGCGGTATCGCCTATCTCCTCGACCGTGAGGAACTTACGGAGAGCCGATTCAACGATTACGCCGAAACGGTTGACGCACCGTACGGTCCCGTATTGAAGATCTACGACTTTATCGATGATTACGCAGACGTGAAACTCGACTCCTATGAAAAATCCGCAGAGCTGGCAGTAGGCTCCTTCATCCGTGCCGGTTTTGTTCTCGGGGAGGACGGTCAGCCGTACGTCAGCGGTATCCGTTATAAGGAAGTAACAGCCGAGGAGGCAAAAAGCGCACCGCGGAGCATCTACACGGACGGTAAATACCTGATGCCGCTGATCATCGATTACTGCACGTATGACGGCAGTATGCTGTCGCTCTTTCTGCGCGCTATGATAACAGATACGCCGGAAACGGAAAAAACGGGTATTTCTTTTGCACGCACAGAACTCCCGTACGAGGAATATCTCGCCTACGTTTACCGTGACGGAAGTCAGGGCGAGACGTATCTCACCCCGAAATACTGTATGTTCGATGTGTTCTATTCCTTCGGAACGGTGTACGACGTCCGTATGCTGTACGCGGGGTATCCGATTGCGTGGGAGAATCTCAGCGGTATCCGTGATTCTTCCCTGGAGGAGGCGGCGTTCTCTCTTGCCGCGGGAATTCCGTCCGGTAATGATAACAGATACCGCGAGAAATTCGCACAGTTCTGCACCGTGCATAATCAGCTTTTGCCGGAATTGCCTCTGTACGCAGCAGTGACTGTGGATGTGTTCTCCACGAAAGTAAACGGCTACGATGCGGGCGCGATGAAGAATATCGCACAGTCCGTTCTGAAGTGCAGTGTAGGAAAATAAACGATCAAGTGCCGCCCAACTCGAGCGGCACTTTTTGTCAGACTTCGCTCCCGTCACATATACTGACAGCAGATGCAGAGGCGAAAGGTGACGAATATGTGTATACTGACAATGAAATCCATTACCCATGCCATCCGTGCGAAAAACGTGCTGGAGGGGCGCGGAATATCTGTAACAATCGTAAGCATTGATCCAAGGCTGACCGCGCGCGGATGCTCGTACGGGATCCGATTTGCCTGTGCGGATGCTGATCGTATCAAAGGAATGCTGGACGCAAAAGGCGTTTCGTACGGCGTCCTTCTCGGCGGAGGAGATCATGAAAACCGCTGACGGGATTCTGTATTTCGATAATGCCGCGACGACGTATCCGAAACCGGAATCGGTGATCCGCGCGGTTACGTACTGTATGCGGGAGTCGGGAGGAAACCCCGGGCGCGGATCGCACACGATGGCGCTTCGTGCCGCGGAGGAAATCTATGCCTGCCGGGAAGAGGCGGCGTCTTTCTTCGGCGCATCGGAAGCAGAGCAGGTGATCTTCACGATGAACACGACGCATGCTCTGAATCTTGCGCTGAAAAGCGTGATCCGTCCGGGGGATCACGTGCTCATCGGCAGTATGGAGCATAACGCCGTTTTGCGGCCGGTCTCCGCACTCGCATCATTGGGAACTGTTTCGTACAGCGTTTTTTCGGCACGCGGCACGGATGCGCAGATTTTATCCGGCATCCGCGCAAAAATCCGCTCGAATACGCGTGTTATGATCACAGCGCACGTGCCGAATATCGCAAATACAGCGCTCCCGATTGACAAGATCGGCTCGCTTTGCAGACAGCGCGGGATCACGCTGATCGTAGACGGCGCGCAAAGTGCGGGACATCTGCCAATCGATGTCGGACGGATGAACATCGATATGCTGTGCGTACCCGGTCATAAAGGGCTGTACGGCGTGCAGGGATGCGGCATGATCGTCTGCGGAAGTGAAGCGATCACACACGGCCGCACGCTGATCGAAGGCGGAAGCGGCGTGCATTCACTTGAAGCAGGCATGCCGGATGAACTTCCCGAACGGTACGAGGCGGGCACGCTTCCGACACCGGCGATCGCAGGACTTTCCGCCGGAATCCGCTTTGTCAAACAGCAGGGGATTGCATCTTTGCACCGCAGAGAGTGCGATCTGTGGCGGCGATTGTATACAGATCTTTCCGCAATGCCGCATGTGCGTTTGTATGACAGCACACCCGGCTCCGTTCTGTTGTTCAATATCGATGGCATATCCCCGGCTGAAGTGTCCGAGAAACTGAATCAGCGCGGCATCTGTGTCCGAAGCGGTTACCACTGTGCACCGATGGCGCATAAAACGCTCGGTTCGATCGATAACGGCGGTGTGCGTGTCAGCTTCGGTGCGTTCCATACGGAGAGGGACGTGTGCCGACTGCGGGATGAAATATGGAATATTGCGCGCCAATGAAGTGCGCCCCGACTGAAAGTCAGTCGGGGCGTTGGTTATTTGTCTGTCTGTTCAAAACTGGCGGGATCCCAGTTCTTTGCGTGCTTTTTCAAATCATCTCGAATTTTTGCAAATCCCTCCGTATCGCGTATGAAATCGTATTCTGCATCGTCCATGTGAGTGAGAATTTCCAGTGCATCATTTTCTTTGCTACCGGTAGAAAAGCAGACGGTGCTTGTATCATATTCACGGAATAAAAGGGAAGTGTGAACGTACTTGTCATCTGACGCATACTTTACAAATTTAATTGCGTGCTCGGCTGCCTTTGAAAGATGGTACAGCGTATTTTCGGCATCCTTTTTCCGAGCGAAGTAGATTGATTGCCATGCGTGCGTATCTTTCAGATGACAGTGGTAAAAACCCATGTTTCCATCTTCATACATAAGATTCAAAAAAGCAATTCGCTTCTCTCTAAGGGCGGCTCTGTCTTCATCGTTGTAGTACAGCTCGCCGTTTTTGCGCTGACGTCCATAGGACACGATTTTGTTTGAGAGAAACTGGATCAGATCATCAAGGAGCATCTTATCATGCTGATACCCTTTTTCCTTTTTGTATATATGAGTGAGGAGAAAACCGTTGGATACAACCATTGGCGGCATCTTATTGGCAATTTCCACGGCGCGCTCTGTTTTTCCAAGGTTCGGGTATAGCAAGCACAACTTTTGTATGGCACCGTGTCGAAGCTGATCGTCGGTGCATTTTTCTAAAATTTTTTCTGCCAGGCGGACGGCTTCGTCCGTGCAGTTTTTGCGATCTTCTTCACTGAGAAACATATCGTGTCTTCTGGTGTTAAAGAGGGTATGCATGAGAGCGCCCATGATCTTAAAGCTGTCGGGAAATTCTCGCAGTCCTTCGCGCAGAATATTGTACGCTTCGTCTGTATATCCGCGGCTTTCGTACGAATGGGCTTTGGCTGTGATTTCATCGATCCTTTTTTCTTTCGCTTCCAGATCGATTCCGAGAAGCGTGTCTGCCGAAACGCCGAGCAGATTGCACAGTGGTGGGATCAGCGACAGATCGGGCGCGGTTTTCTCCAGCTCCCACTGCGATACAGCGGATACAGACACGCCGAGCGCCTCAGCAAGGTCTTCCTGCGTCATGTCCTTTTCACGGCGGAGCTTTTTTATGGTCGATCCAATATTCATATGTGTCTCCTTGCTTTAATGAATTCAAAAGCGCTTTTGTTGATTCTATTGTATCAGATACGGCCGCTGTTTTCAACAGAGAAATTCTTGACAGAAAGTGAAGCGTGCCTTGAATTTTTTCAGTAAAAAAGGAAGTACGCCGGGCGTGCTTCCTCTTTGTGATTAAACATTAAATCTAAACAGAACGACGTCGCCGTCATGCATGACGTACTCTTTGCCCTCGCTTCGGATCAGTCCCTTTTCCTTGGCGGCGACCATGGTGCCGCATGCGATCAGATCGTCAAATGCGATGACCTCCGCACGGATGAATCCGCGCTCGAAATCGCTGTGGATCTTGCCGGCAGCCTGCGGTGCTTTCGTGCCGCGTCGGATCGTCCATGCACGGACCTCTTTCGGTCCTGCTGTCAGATAACTGATCAGACCGAGCAGGGAATAACTCGCCTTGATGAGACGGTCAAGACCGCTTTCGGGAATACCGAGATCATCCAGAAAATCCTTTTTCTCCTCGGGCGTGAGTTCGCTGATCTCCGCCTCGATCTGTGCGCATACGGGAATAACCTCCGCGCCCTCCGCTTCAGCCGCCGCTTTGATGCGCGGGAAGTACGGATTGTCAGCGGATACACCGCCTGCCTCGTCCTCACTAACATTGGCAACGTAGATGATCGGCTTATTCGTGAGCAGCTCGATCGTATCAACAAGCGCGGCTTCGTCCTCGGTATATTCAAGAGAGCGTGCCGTTTTGCCTTCCTCAAGCGCCGCCATGATCCGCTGATACAGAGCAAGCTCACCTGCGAGCGTCTTGTCGCCCTTCATCAGCTTCTGCGTTTTGTCAATGCGTCTCTCCAGCACCTCCATGTCGGAGAAGATCAGCTCCATGTTGATCGTTTCAAGGTCACGGATCGGATCGACATCGCCGTCCACGTGGATGATATCGCCGTCGTCAAAGCAGCGCAGAACGTGCACAACCGCGTCAACGTCGCGGATGTGGGAGAGGAATTTGTTGCCCAGACCTTCGCCCTTGGAGGCACCGCGGACAAGACCTGCAATGTCCACAAATTCGATCGTAGCGGGGGTGTAGAGCTCGGGAGAGTACATCTCACTGAGCACGTCCAGACGCTTGTCCGGGACGGCGACGACGCCGACGTTCGGCTCAATCGTGCAGAACGCGTAGTTGGCGCAGGCGGCACCTGCACCGGTGATGGCGTTGAACAGCGTACTCTTTCCGACGTTCGGAAGACCGATAATACCAAGTTTCATAGCGGATATATATTTCCCCGTAGGGACTCCTTTCAGATTGTCAGTGATTTGCATCTTTTTCTATTATACAGGATTTTCGGGAACTTTACAAGAGCTCTTTCGTCAAAAATACGGAAAACATTTCAAATTCGACACGATTTTTGCTTTGCGTCACTTCAAAATCACAAAACTGTCACTTTTCGGTGGTATACTGATTCTGTAAAAGGGATTCTTTTGAAAAATATTGCAAAAACTGTTTACATTTGCTTAAAAAAATGGTATAATAATCTGTATTCATATGGACATCGACCAATACAGATAAATATAGATTATCATCAAGATTAAAAAGCGGAGGGAAAGACATGGGAACGAAAATTCTTGTAGTGGATGACGACCTTAATATTTGCGATCTGCTTCGGATTTATTTCGAGAACGAGGGCTATGAGGTAAAGACCGCCAACGACGGCGCAGAGGGCATCAGCTATTTCAAAATGTACGAGCCGGATCTTGTCCTGCTCGATATCATGCTCCCGAAAAAGGACGGCTGGCAGGTCTGCCGCGAAATCCGTGAGTCCTCCTCCAAGCCGATCATCATGATTACGGCCAAAGGTGAGGTCTTCGACAAGGTCCTCGGACTGGAGCTCGGTGCGGATGATTTTGTGGTCAAGCCGTTTGATATGAAAGAGCTGTCCGCGCGTGTCAAGGCGGTGCTTCGCCGCTACTGCGCGCATGACACGCAGAACGATGACGAGGTTATCAAATTTGACAATATCGAGATCAGCCATCAGAAGTATGAGCTGAAGCTGCGCGGTAAGGCAGTCGATATCCCGCCGAAAGAGCTGGAACTTTTGTATTTCCTTGCATCGAATGTAAACCGCGTGTTCACGAGAGATCAGCTTCTTGATAAGGTGTGGGGTTTTGATTATCTCGGTGACTCCCGTACGGTGGACGTACACGTAAAGCGTCTGCGCGAAAAGCTCGAGGGCGTTTCCGATAAATGGACGCTGCAGACGGTCTGGGGTGTCGGCTACAAATTCAAGCTTGAGTAAGACAAAAATGGGCGGCATATGCCGCCTGTTTTGATTTCATAATTCACTGAAAGGACGGACTGCGTATGTTCAAAAGCTTGTTTACCAAATATATTTCCGTCTTTATGCTGATACTGATCCTCAGCTTTTTGGTGCTGACCTCCATACTTTCCACGCTTGTTATTACGTATAATACGGACGTCAAGATGAGCTCTGTGGCGGATGCGGCGTACTCGGTTTCGTTTACGCTCAGGCAGGGATATCTCAATTCCGAAACGGAGGATTTCACGGAGTATCTTTATGAGTCAAAGAACAGCGTTTTGCCGCTCGTTCACGCACTTCGGATCAATATTGACGATTTGCTTGTTTTCATCATTGATTCAGACGGACGTATTATTTTCACGAACGGTACGGATCTGTCCGGAAAGCTTGCCGATATCAATGCGCAGTATATGCCCGCTGAAGTGATTGCCGGTCTGTCAGAAACCGGAAACGTGACGGATAAAGAATCCCTGTACGGATTTTTTGCCGTTGCGCAGTGTACGTACGGTATCTCCCTCGAGGATCGGGACGGAAAGCTGCTCGGTGCCGTCGTCGCGTCCACGGGAAGCGCGGGTATGAGCGAGCTTTTGGAGGCGATGAACAAGACAGTTCTCATGTCTACGCTGTGGGTTATGCTGGCTGCGCTTGTCGCTGTGTATTTCATCACGGAGAGAATGGTTGCACCGCTTCGCAGTATGAGCCGTGCTGCGAAGTCCTTTGCGGCGGGAAAGTTCGACGTCCGCGTGCCTGTCACCGGATCCGATGAGATTTCGGAGCTGGCGCAGGCGTTCAACAACATGGCGGAATCTTTGGCGGCGACAGATGAGATGCAGCGGTCGTTTGTTGCGAACGTCTCGCACGATCTCCGTACGCCGATGACAACAATTTCCGGTTTCATCGACGGGATTCTGTCCGGTGCCATTCCGGAGGAGAAGCGTGACTACTACCTTGACGTAATCGCGTCTGAGGTGCGACGTCTTTCCCGCCTTGTCAATGCGCTGCTCGACATTTCCCGTATGCAGGCCGGTGAGCGTAAGTTCACAATGACAAATCTCGATATTTGCGAGATGGCACGCCAGATTCTCATCTCGTTTGAAAAGCGGATCGAGGAGAAGAATCTGAACGTGCACTTCGACTGTGACAGCGACCGCATGGAGGTGCTTGCCGACCGTGATTCGATTCATCAGGTGCTGTACAACATCTGCGATAATGCCGTAAAGTTTTCCTGTGACGGCGGAGAGTACGAGATATCGATTCATGAACGGGATAAAAAAATCGCCGTGAGCGTCTACAACACCGGTGTTGGTATTCCCGAGGAGGATCTGCCGCGCATTTTCGATCGATTCTATAAGAGCGACAAGAGCCGCGGTTTGGATAAAACCGGCGTTGGACTCGGTATGCATATTTCCCGTGCGATTATCGAAGCGCACGGAGAAACGATCCGCGTCGAAAGCGAATACGGAAAATGGTGTCGGTTTACCTTCACGCTTCCGAAAGCGGCTCCGCAGAAAAATCTCAAGAAACAGGGGAGTGATCCCGTATGATACAGTATACTGCTACGTGCCTGTTTGGGCTTGAGTCACTGCTCGGCGCTGAGATCGATGCGCTTGGGTATAAGCGGTTGGAAACAATCGATGGGCGCGTGACTTTTGAGGGGGATTCTTCAGCAGTTGCGCGTGCAAATATCGGTCTGCGATTTGCGGAACGTCTTTATATTACACTCGGCATTTTCGAGGCGCGCTCCTTTACGGAGTTGTTTGACGGCGTCCGCGCTCTGCCGTGGGAGGAATATATCGGCAAAAACGACGCGTTCCCCGTCAAAGGACACGCGATCAAAAGTGCGCTGTACTCAGTGCCAGACTGCCAGAAAATCATCAAAAAAGCTGTTGCGGATCGCCTTGGTGCAAAATACGGTCTCACAACACTGCCCGAAACAGGTGTCAAATATCAGATTGAATTCTTTATTCTGAAAGATAGGGCATCGCTTATGATCGATACATCGGGTGTGCCGCTGCACAAACGCGGATACCGTCCCGAAACGGTGGCGGCACCGCTTCGCGAGACACTTGCAGCCGCACTTGCCGCGTTCTCCCGTCCGCGTGAGGATGTGCTGCTGCGTGATCCGTTCTGCGGCTCGGGAACGATCGCTATTGAGGGCGCGATGCAGATGCTGAAGATTGCGCCGGGTATCAACCGCTCGTTTGCGGCAGAGCAGTTTGCTGCGTTTCCGTCTGATATATGGACGGCGGCGCGTGAGGAAGCACGGGATAATGTCGTGCGTGACAGCCGATTTGAGGCGTACGCTTCCGATATTGATCCGGAATGTGTGCGCATTGCACAGGAATCTGCTGAACGAGCCGGTGTTGCGGGATCGGTCAAGGTTTTCGAAGCAAATGCTCTCGATATTCAGACAGAGGACAGACGCGGTACAGTCGTCACAAATCCGCCGTATGGGGAGCGGCTAATGACGCTTGATGAAGCAGAGCGCTTGTATACAGATATGGGACGTGCGTTCTCCCGCCTCGGGAAATGGCAGATATATGTTTTGACGCCGTGCGAAACGTTTGAGCGGCTTTACGGCAGACGTGCGGATAAGGTACGCAAGCTGTACAACGGCATGATCCCGTGCCTGTTTTATCAGTATTTCAAAAACAAATAACGCATAAAAATATCAGCTTCTGTTAATACTTTCCGTATACGGAAACAGACAGGAGCTGATTTTTTGCAGATATACAATCAAAAACTGACCGCATCGTTTGATGAGAATATGGCGCTTATGGACCGACTTCTCCGCGTGGAGGAGAGTTTTGATCTGATCCGCCGCCCGCTCGTCGTCGACGGTGTACGTATGGTGCTTTACTACATTGACGGATTTGTACAGTCGCCAAGCATGCAGAAACTCATGATGCATTTCGTCTCACTGAAAGCGGCGGATTTCGGGGACGGAAAAGCAGGTGCGGCGCAAAGATTCGCGGAGACGCATGTGCCAACTGTCGAGGTGGACGTGACCGATTCGGTCGATTCCCTTATTCTGATGACGATGTCGGGTTGTGCTGCTATTCTCTGCGAAGGCTTTGGAGCAGGCGGCATCGTTGTCGATCTGCGAACGTATCCCGCGAGAGAGGCAAGCGAGCCTGAGAACGACCGGGTCATGCGAGGCAGCCGCGACGGATTTGTGGAAACGCTCATCTTTAATACAGCAATGATCCGCCGCAGAATCCGGGACACGGCACTTACTGTCCAGTATCTGAACGTTGGGAGCAGCTCGCGCACCGATCTTGCGCTGGTTTATATGGCGGACAAAGCCGATATGAAATACGTCTCAGAACTTACGCAGAAGCTGAAAAATCTGAAAACGGATTCTCTCACGCTCGGACATCGCAGTGTATCGGAGTGCCTGATTCGCACGAATTGGTACAATCCGTTTCCGAAAATCAGAACAACGGAGCGTCCCGATGCCGCCGCCGCATCGATTCTGGAGGGATCTGTCATTCTATTGTGCGACAACAGCCCCGAGGCGATGATTTTTCCGACATCGATCTTTGATTTTCTTGAAGAAACAGACGATTTTTATTTTCCGCCTCTTACTGGTTCGTATCTTCGTATTCTTCGCCATATTGTGTTTTGGCTGACGGTTGTTCTTACACCGACTTGGTATCTCCTGCTCGGGCATCCGGAATGGGTACCGCAGTGGCTTTCGATGATCTTTCCCGCCGATCCGGGCGCTTTGCCGATTCTTGCACAGCTGATTCTTGCTGAATTTGCCTTGGACGGTCTGAAACTTGCCTCGCTTAACACGCCGAATATGCTCTCGAACTCTCTTTCCGTCGTTGGCGGTCTTCTTCTCGGTGATTTTGCCGTGACCGTGGGATGGCTTTCACCCGATGTCATTCTGTATATGTCGTTCGTTGCCATTGCAAACTTCACACAGTCGAACTATGAGCTTGGGTATGCGTTCAAATTTATCCGTGTTATGACCTTGATTCTTACAGCGGCGCTCGGTATATGGGGCTTTATGCTCGGTTTGGTCCTTTCCGCATTGCTCGTGATTACAAACAAAACCCTGCTCGGCAGAAGATATCTTTATCCGCTTATCCCATTTAACGGCAAAGCTATGAAGCGGCTTTTGTTTCGTGAGCGTAAAACCGATTTTTTCGAATAAAATGTGTTCAAAATATGATTTTGATTAAAAAGTACAATATTTTTTGTGAAAAATGAGGAAATTTTAAAATAATACTTGATTTAGCGATATTAATGTAGTAAAATAAGGTATTATATTAATATAATTTTAACAAATGCAGTAC
>JAFTUH010000076.1 GCA_017466375.1 Clostridia bacterium
CGAATCCTCATTGCGGAACAGCGTGGACGTCTCGCCGTAGCGGAGCGGCAGTTCGCGGTAGGAACGCTTCTTCGTCAGATACGCCTGATACTGGAACGGGCACGTCATCGGACGGAGCGCGAAGCACTCCTTCGTCTCATCGTACGGATCGCCGAGGATGAACATACCGTCGAGGTAGTGATCCCAGTGACCGGAGATCTTGTACAGATCGCGCTTTGCCATCAGAGGTGTCTTCGTCAGGAGATAGCCGCGCTTCTCCTCTTCATCCTCGATCCATCTCTGGAGTCTCTGGATGATTCTCGCGCCCTTCGGGAGCAGAATCGGCAGACCCTGACCGATTGCATCGACGGTGGTGAACAACTCGAGTTCGCGGCCGAGTTTGTTGTGGTCGCGGGAGCGGGCTTCCTCCTGCTTTGCGAGAAATTCGTTCATGGCATCCTTCGTCGGGAACGCGGTGCCGTAGATGCGCTGGAGCATCTTGTTTTCGGATTTGCCTTCCCAGTACGCGCCGGTGCACTGCGTCAGTTTGAACGCCTTGACGATCGCGGTGGTGAACAGGTGCGGACCTGCGCACAGATCGACAAAATCGCCCATCTTGTAGAAGGAGATTTCCTCCCCCTCCGGCACGCGGTCGATGAGCAGCAGCTTGTAGTCCTCGCCGCGCTCACTCATGAGCTTCTTTGCCTCCTCGCGGGAGAGCGTGAATCGCTCAAGCCGCTGGGATTCGCGGACGATTTTCTTCATCTCGCCTTCGATTTCCTTGAGGATCTCGGGCGTAAAAGCGACATCGGAATCGAAATCGTAGTAGAATCCGTCGTCAATAGCCGGACCGATCGTCAGCTTTGCGGCAGGGTACAGTCTCTTGACAGCCTCGGCAAGGATATGGGACGCGGTGTGACGGAAGGTACGGCGTGCGCCGTCGTCGTCGGGATCGTCGAAGGTGAGGAGCTTGACCTCACAGTCCCCGTCGGGGATGTAGGTGAGATCGCGCAGTTCGCCGTTCACGCGGGCGACGAGGATTTCCCGGGAAATAATGCCGGCTGCGGCAGCCGCGTCATAGATGGAGATCGGGCTGTCGGACGTGTGCGATACGGAGCCGAAATTGTAGAGCATGGGTTTTCTCCTTATCAAATAAAAATTTTATCGCGCAGGCGGTACAAAATAAAAAACCGCACTGCCTACGCAGTCCGGGGTGCGGTCTCCCGCACGGTTCCACCCGAAATTTTCACTCATTCAGGGATATATTCGATTACGGCATAGCGCCGTCACGGGCGGTATCCGGGCGTAATTCTCCTCTGTACTTCCACCGCGTCGGGAGCTCCGACGGTACAGTTCTCTGGCGGTATTTTCGCACGGACGTGTTCCGTTATCCTTTAGTATAACGCAAAAACGGGGATTTGTCAAGGGGAATTTTTCGGAGAAACCCGCGCCATCATTCCACCGAAAGATGCGGGGCGTCGCCCCTGCACCCTACGAGAAGGGCTCACGCGGAGTCTTACTGCGGTTCGGTCACGGCACGGCTCTAACAGCCCACCGGGCTGTTATTCACTACCGTGCCGCCGCTTCGCTACCTTCTCGACTACCCCGCGTCATAGGGCGGGGAGGAAGATCCCCGCCCTCCGACACCACCCACCCCTGGGGTTCAGCAGGAATTTCATCCTACCCTACCACTTATTCCATAGCGTTTCCGTTGCGTTTAGAAGCTCCCACCTGCCATCTCCTACGAAGGGTTTGCAGAATTGCGCTGCGTTCTCCCGTTTCAAACTTTATCTCCGCATACTGCTTCCGATACGAAATCGTATGTTAAATTTTCACCGAACTCCCTCGCGCGAAGCGTTTTTTACTAAAACGTTTGCGCCATGACGCATTGCAATTCGTTTTTAACTCTCCTATATGCTGAAGCGAAAGTGGTACGTTAGCATGCATTTACCGCTGAAAGAACGCTATCAGAGAGATTGGGGTGCAGGGGAAAGGGAACCGTCCCTTTCCCCTTGCCGCGGAGGTGGTGCAGGAGGGTAGCGAAGCGGCGGTGCGGTAGTGAATAACACCGCGGGGCGGTGTTAGAGCCGCACCGTGCCCGAACCGCAGTGAGAAAGCGCGATTTGCCCCTCCTGCATAGGTGTGGGCTTCGCCCCTCATCCCATCCGTATTACCGTCACCTTTTTACCTGCCTTTTCAAAAAGGCGCACTGTGTGCATGGTTCCCTTGGATGTCCCGTCCCAAAACGCGATGGCTTCGTCCGCGTATGTTGCAATTTCCTTGTTTCTCTGCAGGGGAGCACCTCTGCCGTACCGCGCATATGCGGGTAAAAATTCTGTCAGCAGGATTCCGTTTGTATGCGCGTATTCCGCGGCGGCTGAGTCAACGCCTTTTGCCCCGCCCGAGACAATTTCTGTAATACCTTCGGGCAGATAATCTCCGATGTTTTCGACGGTAAGATTGCGTGAACCGATAATGGCAAGTTTCATAATCTCTCCACTGGATGTATTTTAGATATATTTTGTATCCATATTCAACATAATACCACAAAACAGATATAAAGTAAATACAAAATACATCCAAAGAGAGGGTTTTGTATGAAAAGTTTATCGATCCGTATAGATGAGCAAATGCTTGACAAGCTCCACGTAGTTGCCGATTATGAGGGGCGCAGTGCCAACAGTCAGATTCTGATCCTCATCCGTGACTGTATCGAGCAGTACGAGGCTCGCCACGGGGAAATCAAAATCGGGAAAAAAGAGTAAAACAAAAGTGGAGTGAGCCTGCGCTCACTCCACTCTTACGATTACGCCGTTTTCAAAGAATCCCGTGTACACGCGCCCGGACGGCCACGAATATACTCCCTCGCCCCACATCACGTTGTCGCGGAACGAGCCTTCGTATTTCTCACCGTTCGCCCATGTATAAACGCCTGTGCCGGATCGCACGTCGGATCGGTATTCACCCGTGTACACGTCGCCGTTTGCAAACGTGTACGTGCCGGTCCCCTCTTTCAGATCCGCCTTGTACTCGCCCTCGTAGCGATCCCCGTTCGCCCACGTGAAGGTGCCCGTGCCATCCTTGCGGTCAAAGCGGAATCCGCCCGTGTAAACACTGCCGTCCGCCCACGTGTAGACGCCTTCGCCGTGCTTCTGACCGCTTTCGAATCCGCCCTCGTACGTATCGCCGTTCGCGTATTCGTAAACGCCGGTGCCGTGCGCCGCATCCTCGGCAAATTCACCCGTGTACACGTCGCCGTTCGCAAACGTCAGCACGCCCGTGCCATCCTTCTGCAGATTTGCCAGCGTCCCCTCGTACACGTCGCCGTTCGTGTAGCGGATCACGCCGCTTTCCGTGTCGATCGTGCCGCGTACGCCGTTTTCGTACACGATCGTGCCGCTTTTCGGATCGCCTTCCTCGTTCACGCGCCCGAAAAATTTGATGAATCCGCCGTCATCCTCGTAGCGGATGTAGCGGACGCCCGAGGCGTGTATAATGATGCCGACGATGATCAGTACCGCCACCGCGATTCCCGTGATAATGAGAAGAATCGCCGTAGCACTCATGTACCGATGCGGGCGAATGCGTTTTTCTTCCGTCATGTTCGTTCCTCCGATATGTAAATGCCAAATATTACCAGTCCAATTATTGCAGGATCAGACCGCCGACGAGTGAGATCAGCTCGGGCAGGATCCACTGTAAAAAGAAGCCGAGTGCGGCGAGGAGAAGCAGGGAGAGAATCACGCCGAGCAGATCGGCGCCCTTGCCGTTGTAGCGGACCTCCGCCGTAAATCTTGCCTCATCCGTGATAAAGAATCTCGCCCGGGAGAAATCGATCTCCGTCTTTGCCTCCGGCTCCGGAATCGAGAAAATCTTGCGCAACACGCGCGAAAATTTGCTGTTATTCGGGGATTTCACCGCAAAAGCGTCCGGATTTGACAGCGTAACGTACTTCCGTAAGGTTTTTCCGTCACGGAGCGCCCGCCGCAGAATGAAATTCTTTTCCATACCGATCTCGGCGAGCGTGACCGCCTTGTCAGCCTCATCCGCCCCCGTACGGTGCAGATTTTTAATGAAAACGCCCGGAATCCGCCGCCCGATAAGGCTTGCAATCGAGCCGACAGCGATGCCGCCGATCGCTCCCCAGATGATGACAGGCAGCGTCAGCGTCTCATATCCCGAAGCGATCGCGAGATACGGTGCCCAAAACAGATGCATACGCCCCTCCGATCAGTCCAGGATTCCGTCGCCGCAGATGCGCGTCAGAATGTCCTCGAGATCCTCGTCGTTCTGGTATTCAATCGTTACGATCTTCTTGCGCTTGCCCGACTGAATGCGCAGACGGCGTCCGAGTGCCGTAGTCGCGCGTCTTTCCAGCTCCGCGACGTAATCGACGTGTACCTCGCCGTCGTCCTCGGTCTCCTCCGCCTGCATTTCGGCGGCATACGCACGGTTGGCAGTTTTCACCGCCGCCTCAATCTCGCGGACGGACAGATTGCGGAGGATCGCCTTCTGCGCGATGGGCATGGCACGCGATTTATCCTTCAGTCCGAGCAGCGCGCGGCAGTGACCCGCGGAGAGCTGCTTGTCGCGGAGAAGCGCCACGATTTCCTCCGGCAGATCGAGCAGACGGAGCGTATTCGCAATCGCGGAACGGCTCTTGCCGAGGCGGGATGCCAGCTCCTCCTGGCTCAGCTCGTACTCACCGAGCAAGCGGCTGTACGCGACCGCCTCCTCCCACGCGTCCAGATCCTCGCGCTGGATATTCTCAATCAGCGCAAACTGCGCCGCTTTCAGCTCATCCGCCTCGATGACGACGGCAGGAATATCGGTAAGCCCCGCCATTTTGGATGCTCTCCACCGTCTCTCGCCCGCGATGATCTGGTAAAATCCCGCCTGCGAGGACGGACGCACCAGAATCGGCTGCAAAACGCCGTTCTGCGCGATCGAATCCGCCAGTACAGCGAGTGCCTCCGCGTCAAAATTCTGGCGCGGCTGATTCGGTTTCGGCTCAATCAGCGTCAGCCGGATGCGCTCCACGCCGCCGCTTGCCGCCTCAAAGAGATCGTTATCGTCAATAATGTTTTCAAAAGTTCTGCCGAGTCCGCCTTTTTTTGCCATGGTGATACCTGCTTTCCGTTGTGTGAATGATTCAGAATCCGTTTCGCCGAGCGATTTCCTTCGCAATATCGATGTACGCCAGCGATCCGCGCGAATATTTGTCGTGGTAGAAGATCGGTTTGCCGAAGCTGGGCGCCTCCGAGAGCTTCACGTTGCGCGGCACGAGCGTGGAAAACAGCTTGTCCGCGTAGTATTTTTTCAGCTCAGCGAGGACCTGCGCGGACAGATTCAGCCGTCCGTCGTACATGGTGATGAGGATACCGCCGATCGTGAGCGTCGGATTGTGCGACTGCTTGATGCGTCTGACCGTCATCATGAGCTGCGCGAGTCCCTCCAGCGCAAAATATTCGCACTGCATGGGGATCACGACACCGGTCGCGGCGCAAAGCGCGTTGACGGTGAGGAGTCCGAGCGACGGCGGGCAGTCAATGAGGATGAAATCGTACTGTGATTTCAGCGGTTCGAGTGCATCTTTGAGAGCCGCCGCGGATTTTTCGCGCTCGATCAGGTCAAATTCCGCGCTTGCGAGCGAAATCGTAGCTGGGAGCACGGACAAATTCGCGTATTCGGTGGGCAAAATCGCCTCCTCCGCCGTACACTGCTCCGTCAGCACCTCGTAGAGCGTTTTGCGGAGCCCTTTTTTCTGGATTCCGACGCCCGTGGAGGCATTTCCCTGCGGATCGCTGTCGACGAGGAGCGTTTTGTACCCGAGATGACCGAGACAAGCCGCGACGTTTACGGTCGAAGTTGTCTTGCCGACGCCGCCCTTTTGATTTGCGAAAGCTAAAATTACGCTGTCCATGCCGTTCCTCCGAGATTTGATGTATATAGTATACCATAGGATGTACGTCAAATCAAGGGCGAATCTTTATCTTTTCCGTGAACATTGTTTCACGTGAAACAGGCAGTGTAAAGTTTTGGTCGAGCTTTTTCAAAAGCTCGTGGGGTGCAGGGGCGACGCCCCGCGTGCGGCGTTCTTTTTGCAAAGCTTTTTCTTGCGCCTGTGGCCTCAAGAAAAAGCGTCGTGCAGGCCTTGAAATGAGATATCACTGTTTTTCATCTTTATGTAACCAGAATGGGGCAGGATCGGTCGAAAAATGTTTCACGTGAAACGTGCGCTCGGTGATCGCGGGATGTAGACGCGGATCTCCGTGCCGTCGTCTGTCTCGCGCTTGGTAGTTGTCGCTTCGATGCCCGCCTGCCGCATGATATCGATTGCGTGATTGAGCGAATTGCAGAACAGGCGCACGTCGCGGAGGATCGCGGGGCGATTTTTCGGGATTTCGGGCTTCGGCAGCGGCTTTTCCGGCTCCGCTTCGGTCGGATGGAGCACGGATTCGATATACGCCTCCGTTTCGGCGACGTTCAGGTGTGCGCTGATGACGTGGCGGAGCGCCTGCGTGCGGTCGTCCCCGGAGAGGCGGAGCAGGGCGCGTGCGTGCCGTTCGGTCAGGCGTGCTTCGAGGATCT
This sequence comes from Clostridia bacterium, assembly GCA_017466375.1. Lineage (GTDB taxonomy): Bacteria > Bacillota > Clostridia > Oscillospirales > CAG-272 > SIG701. The sequence continues at coordinate 6,571 of JAFTUH010000076.1, forward strand.
CCTGCCTTTGCTCGGGGAGATAGCGCAGCAGGCGGAGCTTGTTCGCCACATACGACTGGCTGACGGACAGCCGTGCGGCGATTTCGTCCTGCGTCAGCTCGTACAGGCGGATGAGGGAAGAAAACGCCTCCGCCTGCTCGAACATATTGAGATTCTCCCTTTGGATGTTCTCAATGATCGCCATGGCGGCGGAGACTTCGCTGTCTGCCTCAAGGATCACGCACGGCACTGCCGTCATACCGATCGAGACAGCGGCGCGCAGCCGTCTTTCCCCCGCAATCAGCTCGTAGCCGCTGTCGCACCGGCGTACGCTCAAGGGCTGGATGATCCCGTAGCGGCGGATGCTGTCCGACAGGGACGCGATCGCCTCGGGGGTGAAGACGCGCCGCGGCTGGGACGGATTCGGTCGAATTTCGTCCGTTTTCAGCATATGTACGGCGTTTTTGTCCGCGTTTTCCTCCGCTTTTGCCGGGATCTCCTTTGCGGGCGGCTCGATCACCGCCGTTTTTGCACTCTGTTTTCTCCAAAAAAAGTCTGCCATTTTGATTCTCCTTATTCTATCATTTCCGCCTCGGAATCGGGCGTGGAAATATTCTACCATGCGCACAGGCGGAAATCGGATAGAATACGGCTGTAAAACAAAATTTTTTTCGGTCGGGGAACGTGCGGTCATGTGGGAATCTTCCCATAAATGGGAATAAATGGCAGGAAAGGGAGCGCAAACGCAAAAAAAGCCTGCGGAGGTCATCCGCAGGCGTGATTTATCGGATTTACTTGAGAATACAGAGAAGAACGAGGGTAATGCCGCCGCCGATCAGACCGACGACTTGCTGCTTGGTCAGCTTTTCCTTGAAGATCACGAGGGCGGAGAGCGTGTTGAGGAAGAGGAGACCGCCGTTGACGAGGGGGAAGAAAATCTCACTCGGCAGAAGACCGGACAGTTTGAGGTTGAAATCGTGGTTTATGTACATGCAGACACCGCAGACGGCGGCGATCAGCACGGTAATCCATGGCATACGGGATGGTTTTCCCTCGGAATCCGCAGGCTTTTTTGCGAGCAGAGACATCACGAACGCGAAGACGGTCGAGCCGAGGAACGCGCACGCGAGGTACGGTGCGGTTTCTGCCTTATACGCGGAGCCCTGGTGAATTTTCTGCAGGATACCGATGGAGGCAGACATGACAAAGGCGGCACCGCAGAAGAAGAGCCAGCCGCGCCGTGCCGTCGTCTCGTCCTTCTTCCCGAGGGAGAGAACAATAAAGATGAAGAGAACGGCGATGGCGATCAGCTTGGCGGCAGAGGGCATCTGCCGTGTGATGATGGCATCGTACATGGCGGGGACGATCATGGATGCCGTGATAATCAGCGTTGTGATGTGCAAAGGACCGCGGTTGAAGGCGACCATGTTGAACACGGCCTGAAGGACGGTGACGATTCCGAACACAAGACCGAGCGCAAGGGTGAATCCGGAGACTTCATTGCCGAGCGCGCTGATAAGGAAGACGAGGAATGCGACAAGGCAGACGACGGCATTGAATTGCCAGAGTGATTTTCGGGAAGTGACGGTGTTTTTTGCCGCATGATTTGTCAGACAGTTCTTGATAACGCCTGCGAACGTCGAGAGCACGGCGAGGATGTACAAAGCGTAAATCGGAAGGGATTCCATAGAAATAACTCCGTTCATGGAAATTTCGCTTCACATTATAATATGAGGCGAGGGAAAAGTCAATCCCTCGCCCGACAAAAAGGTAAAAAATTGTCCCAAAACACGACAAAACGCAATTAAAGAGGTTTTTTGGAAATCTGCGCGTAATGGCGCGGATAGGCACGCGGCGTATCGCCTGTTTTGGCGATCGTCACGAGATAGCGCGGCGCGTCATCGGATGGGATGTGATATTCTTCACAGCCGATGAGAGCGGCACCCAGCTTTTTGATCGCACCCTTGGCGGCATCGATCTCGGCGGGGGCATTGGATCCCTTGAGGGCGATGAACGTGCCGCCCGTTTTAAGAAACGGCAGGCAAAGCTCACAAAGCACCGGCAGATTGGCAACGGCGCGCGCGGTCACGAGATCAAAGGAAGCACGCATCGGCGCACCGGGCGCGGCAAGCTCCTCCGCGCGACCGCTGACAGCGGTGAAATGCGGGATATTCGCTTTCGCGGCGGTCTCATTCATGTAGGTGCATTTCTTTGCCGTGCTGTCGAGCGCGGTCACGGAGAGATCGGGCAGCGCGGCGGCAATCGGCAAGGAGGGGAAGCCGGCACCGCTGCCGACATCGAGCAGGCGAAGGGGCGCGCCGCCAACCATCCCGGCGATTTTGTCCGCGGCGATGAGCGAGTCGATCAGGTGCTTTTCCACGATGGCATCCGGCTCGGTGATCGCGGTGAGATTGAATCGGGCATTGCCCTCGATCAGGCATGCGGCGATGGCGGCGAGCTTGTCCGGCAAGGCGGAATCCTTCCTGAAGCGCGCAGGGAAGCACGCGTGGGATAGGAGCTTTTCCTGTATTGTCATGGTTGTTTTTCTTCTTTCTTTTTCTACGGATTGCAAATGGAGGGAGACATTTTACGCAGGAGGTGTGTAGCGCGGCACACCTCCTGCACCACCGCCACGGCAAGGGGAGAGGGGAGAAAGATCCCCTCTCCCCTGCACCCTTTTCCCCTGGGTTTAGCTGTAATTGTATGCCATCATATCACTTTCGCTGAAGCGGTGCCGTCGCGTTTTAGACGCCCTTCTGCTATCTCCTACGGGGAGTTTGCAGAATTGCGGTAATGTTCACCTGTAACCAAACTGCTGTTCACGCATACTGTTGCCGATCGGAAATCGTACGTCAAAATCCTCGCCGATCCCTCGCTCCGAAGGAGCATCTTTTACAAAGACGTTTAGCCGTTGTTAGCACGAAAGCTCGTTTTTAACTCTCCTCTAAAGCTGAGGCTAAAGTGGTACGTTGGCATACAATTACCGCTAAAAGAGCGCTATCGGGGAAAAGAGGTATCGGAGAGAAGGGTACTCTCTTCTCTCTGATGCGGGGTTGCCACGAAGGGCTCCGCGTGGGCCCTTCGTGCGTGGGCGCCCGAGTTGGCTTGCCAACTCGAGCGGAGCCCCGCATATTCCACGAGGTGCTAATCTACTGGCGTAAAGTTACTTGCGAATGCCGCCAAAAGCCGGGCGTCATTCGCGGGTCTGAGGGGACGTTATCCCCTCTTTTGGCTCAGCCATATCATCAAAACCGTCACATCCGCGGGATTCACACCCGAGATGCGCTCCGCCTGCCCGATCGTGCGCGGGCGGATCTTCGCGAGCTTCTGCGCGGCTTCCAGCCTCAGTCCCGCAATCTGCGCGTAATCAATATCGTCCGGCAGGAGGATGTCATCCATTTTTTCCATGCGTCTGGCGGCATCCTTCTGGCGGCGGACGTACCCTTCGTATTTCAGCTCAATTTCAACCGATTCCGTTTCACGTGAATCAAGCGTCGGTCGCGCAGGATCGACCGGGGCAAGCGTTTTGTACGTGATCTGCGGACGGCGCAAAAGATCGGACAAAGATGCCCCCGACGAAAGCGGCGTAGAGCCTGCCTCCGTGAGTACGCCGTTTACGAGCGCGGTCGGTCCCACGTTCACGTGCGACAGGCGTTCTTTTTCCGCCTCGATCCGCGCACGGCGCTCGGTAAATGCACGGTAGCGATCCTCCGAAACGAGTCCCGCGATCCGCCCGTATTCGATCAGACGATCCTCCGCGTTGTCCTGTCTTAGCAAAAGCCGGAATTCCGATCGCGACGTCATCATGCGGTACGGCTCGTTTGTACCCTTCGTCACCAGATCGTCGATCAGCACACCCGTGTACGAGCTCGACCGTCCCAGTACAAGCGGCGGCAGTCCGAGCAGCTTCGATGCCGCATTGATACCCGCAACAAGCCCCTGCGCGGCGGCTTCCTCGTATCCGGACGATCCGTTGAACTGCCCCGCGCCGTAGAGATTTTCGACCGCTTTCGTCTCCAGCGTCGCCGTGAGACTGCGCGGATCACAGCAGTCGTATTCGATGGCGTATGCGTAGCGCATGATCTCCGCATGGGAGAAGCCGGGCAGGGAGCGAAGCATTTTGTACTGCACCTCCGCCGGCAGCGAGGAGGAGAAGCCCTGCAGGTAGATCTCATCCGTGCCGCGTCCCATCGGCTCGACAAAGAGCTGATGTCGCTCCTTGTCCGCAAAACGGACGACTTTGTCCTCAATGGACGGGCAGTAGCGCGGTCCCGTGCCGTGGATCTGCCCCGAAAACAGCGGCGACAGATGCAGATTCTCGTGAATGATGCGGTGCGTATCCGCATTCGTATAGGTGACGTGGCACGGCACCTGCGTGATCGCGTTCAGCTTGTCATAATCGGTGCGCCACGAAAATGGGACGATCTCCGTATCGCCGTACTGGATTTCGAGCTCGTCGAAATCGATGGAGCGGCGGTGGATGCGCGGCGGCGTACCCGTTTTGAATCTTTGGAGCGGGATTCCCGCCTCGGTAAGGGAGGCAGAGAGCGCATTCGCAGGGAGGGAGTTGTCCGGACCCGCCTCACGCTGGACGGTGCCGACGTGGGTATGTCCGGCGAGATACGTGCCGGAGGCGATAATGACGGCATCGGCAAAAAAATCGCCGCCGGGGCACGCAGTCACACCGCGCACGGCCCGTCTGCCGTCAGAGATTTCTTCGGTAAGGATAGCGGTAACCTCCGCCTGCACAAGACGGAGATTCGCCTGATTTTCCAGCACCCGCTTCATGTGCGCGGTGTAGAGGACGCGATCCGCCTGCACGCGTTTGGAGCGAACGGCGGCGCCCTTGCCCGTATTCAGCATACGGGACTGGATCGTTGCGATATCGGCGGCAAAGCCCATCTCTCCGCCGAGCGCATCAATTTCGTAAACAAGGTGTCCCTTTGCCGTACCGCCGACGGAGGGATTGCACGGCAGATTCGCCACGGAATCAAGGCTCATAGTGAAGAGCAGGGTGGAAACACCCATACGGGCGCAGGCGAGCGCGGCTTCGATTCCCGCGTGCCCCGCGCCGATGACGATGACGGATGGCATAAAGGAGAGTCCTTTCTTTTTTTCTGATTCTGCTGTCTGCAAGCGGAAAGCGGCACGGATAAGGAGGGGTTTACCCCTCGATAAACTTCGCCATCTTGTACAGCACATCCCAACCGTCCGTGGAGGAATACGCCGCGATCACGCCGCTGGATGCATCGGAGATATGCGTGTAAACACCCGTCGGGATCACAATCTCCCCCGCGGTGTCAATCATGAGACGCTCGCCGGACTCGAATCCCACCACGGCAAGCCCCTCGATAAACGGACGGGCAAAATCGTAGATCGGCTGCGCGATCCACGCACCCGTGTAGTCCATGTATCCGTACTTTCCGTCTCGCTCAAGCAGGATCATGCCGTCGGAGTACGAAATGATGTCATATCCTTCGGGAACAGGGAACTCCGCGCCCGTCTTGTCGATCAGGATGTCCTCGTCGATCGCCACACGGTCGGCAAATGACCAGTCCGTCACCTGCCTGCGCGCCCGGATCAAGCCGTGGTCGTAGTAGAAGAATCCGATCGATTCCTCCCCGGCAGTCAGCGGCGGCAGCAGATTCTCCACGACGTACCAGTCGTGGTAGTAGTAGCTTTTTCTCGTGGTGAAGGCGTAGTAGCAGGATTCGTTCAGGAATTGCATCCGTCCGTTCGTGTCGAGAACGCACGCCATCCCGTCGGAGAAGTTGTACGCCTCCGTGTAGTAATAGCCGGTCTTGCGGCGCGCAGGGGAGTATCCGTACGCCCACAGCGTCGTCTCGGAGAGCACGTTGATTTCATATTCCGGCTGAGGCTCCGTTTCTTCGGGAATCGGCTCAGTTTCTGTATCGGTTTCAGCTTCCGTATTGGTTTCCGCTTCCGTCTCGGATTCCGTCTCCGTTTCGATCGGGATCTTTTCCGCCATCGTTTCGATCAGCACAATGCGGCCGAGACCGTTGTCGGACAAGCCGTAAGAGGCGGGATAGTCAAAATACGCACCGCGGTTGTGCGCGCTGTCCACGTAATCGGACGGGATGAAGCCGCCGTTTTCCGTGTCAATGCGGAAGTACTGCCGCACGCCGTCTGTGTCCTTATAGAAGATCGGATTTCCGTCAGGATCGCGCGTGTTTGCGCAGAGGTACTCTTCAAACGGGAAGCTTGCGAGCAAAACCCCATCCGCGGAATAGACGTCCGTCTGCACGCTTGTGGAGAGCATCAGATAGCCCATGTACGGCTCAATGGCGGGAAGCAACGCCTTCGTCTCGGTATAGACAGCGACAGGCGCACTCATTTCCGTTTCTCTGACGTAGTCGAGTTCGTATATGGTTCCGAACGTGAGGGAATACGTGTCCGGCAGGGAGATCGGGAGATCGGCAAGGGCAAGGACGTGCGTGTTTTTCGCATACGTCCGATTGGAAAGGGAGAATCCGGCATCGGCGAGCAGGTGCGCATCCAGCGGCGGCACCTGTTCCGGCGATACGGAGAGAAGCTGATCCTTGGAGAACGCGGTCTGCACCGTTACCGTCGGCAAGGCGGGGATTTCGATCTCGGTATCCCGGAGCAGTACAGGGGTACCGGACGGCTGTCCGTTCGTGCCCGGCAGGAACGTGCCCGTGTCTGCCCCCGGCGTCCCGTCCCCGGAATCCGGATTCTGCGAGACGGCATAGAACACACCTGCCGTGACAGCGGCAAGCAGGATCAGCGGCACGCCGCGGCGCAAAGCGTTCTTCAGAAAATGCAATAGCTTCATGGGGATCTCCTTTACTTGTGATAGCGGGAGCCGCGAGCGATTTCGGCGGCGCGGTAGATCTGTTCGCAGAGGACGACGCGGGCGAGCGAATGCGGCAGCGTCATTTTGGAGAGGGAGAGCTTGAGATCCGCCTCTTTTTTGAGGGAGGGATGCAGTCCGAACGACGAGCCGATCAGAAAGACGATTTCAGACGCACCGCGCAAGGCAGCGTCGTCCATTTTAGCGGACAGCTCCTCGGAGGAGAGGGGCGTCCCCTCCACGCACAGCGCGATCTTATACGCCCGCGGGGGGATTTTGGCCGACAGACGCCGCGCCTCCTCCGCCAGTGCGCGTTCGATCTCCCCATCAGACGGATCGGACGGCAGGCGAGCCTCGTCGAACTCCGTCACCGTAAGCGGCCACGTCCGCGAGAGACGCTTGACATATTCGTCACAGGCATCGCGGAAGAATTTTTCCGTCAGGTGCCCCATGGCGAGGATGGATGTTTTCATAGGGGGATGCCTTTCTTTCTTTTTTAACTACTGTCTGCAAACTTCAGGTTTTTCTGTTCCGCCACGGGATGATGCGGGGCTCTGCCCCTGCGCCCCGCAAGAAGGGCTTACGCGAAGCCCTTCTTGAGCAACCCCGCGTCAGAGGGCGGGGCATTCCCTGCCCTTTCGAGAGTTCCTATGGAACTCTCGGCACCACCCACCCTTAGGGTTTAGCGGTAATTGCGCCACAACATACCACTTTCGCTAAAACGATATCGTGGCGTTTTGAATCTCCTTCCTGCTATCTCCTACGGAGAGTTTGCAGAATCGCGGTAATGTTTCGCGGTACCCAAACTACCGTCCACGCGTGCTGTTTCCGATAGGAAACTGTACGTTAAAACTTATGCCGTACTTTCGCGCCGCAGGCGCGTCTTTTCCAAAGGCGTTTAGCCGCGAGGTTGCTTGCAACCTCGACGCAAATGCCGCGCTTCAGCGTGGCATTTGCAATGTTCGCACTACGACTCGTTTTTGACTCTCCTCGAAAGCTGAGGCGAAAGTGGTATGTTGGCATACAGTTAGAGCTGAAGAGGCGCTATCGGGGAAAAGAGGTATCGGAGAGAAGGGCGCGCCCTTCTCTCTGACCGTGGCGGTGGTGTGGAGGCGCGCCGCGCTACGCGCCTCCACGTAAATATCCCTCATAAAGTTACTTCAGGGGATAAAAGGGGACTCGCCCCTTTTTCACTCCTCCGCCACCCACAGCCCGAGCGCGGGATTGCTGATGTAGAAGATCTCCTCGCCGTCCACGGTGCACCAGCCGTCCGTGAGCTTCGCGGGATCGTATTTCTTTGCCATCTCATCGTACGGCGCGTAGGCGAATGCCGCACCCGTGACCTCCTCTTCCGTGAGGAGCTTCGTCGCATAGCGGATCGTGAATCTGCCGTCGGAGGAGCCGTGGATCAGATGCGCCGCCACGGACAGATTGTTCTTCAGATCGTCGTTTTCCTCCACGAGCTTCAAAACGTTCTCGCGGCCGACGTAGCCGTATTTGCGGATCAGACGGTCGTTTTCGTCATCCTCGCCGAAGTGGGCGACACCGGGTGCCAGCACGATCAGCTCACCGCCGTCCGCCATCGCCATGCGCGTGCGGTAAACGGCCTTGTTGCCCAGCCACGTGCTCTTGAACTCACGCGGATCGAGGTATACGACGACCTTCTTCATTCTCGCGGGAACGTGAGTCAGATTGACTCTCTGGCTTTCCTTGACAGCCGCCTCGAAATTCGCTCTCTCGCGTCCGATGTAGAGACCGTGAACGGTCACGTCCTCGCCCTTGTTCGTCGTCGCGGTGAGGACGTACAGAAGCGGGATATCTTTGAGGAAATTCTCCTCCGCGTAGTCAAATACGCGGCGAACGGGAGAGAAATCCTTGCCCATGATTCTCTCCATGCCGTAGAAGGCGCCGAGCATGTGGGAGGAGTTGATCATGGACGAGCCGCCGCAGCCGACGAAGATGTTCTTGGAATAGTTCGCCATGCCGACGACCTCGTGCGGTACGACCTGACCGATCGAGATGATAAGATCGTAGGACTTGTCCGTCAGACGGCGGTTGACCTCGACGTCGATCTTGTTCGTGACGAGACCCTCGGACACCTCGGATACAAAGGAGGCGGGCACCTCGCCGAGCTTGACGACGTCGGTGCGCCAGTTGTGGACGATCATTTTGTCAAACGGAACGCCCTCCCCGAAGAAGGCGAGCCATTCCTCTTTCGTCATGGGGACGTGCGTGCCGAGAGCGGGCATGATATCGATCTCGCAGGTGGGGGAGAGGAGCTCGTAGTACATGGCGGTCAGCTTGCCTGCGTAGGAGTACATACGGGTGAAATCCGGCGGCAGGATGAGGACCTTTTTGAGATTCTTTCCCTTAATGGATTCGGCGAGGGCGGCTTTCATTTCGGCATCGGTAAGGCCGAGCTTATTTTCGTAGATCATGGGGGATTCCTTTCGGGTTAGATAAATTTTTGCATAGATATAGATGATATAATTGTATCACAATCCCGTGCGGATTGCAAGGGAAAATGTGCCCGCTGTGCTTTCGTTTACAAATAGTGCATTGTTTTTTTACAGAAAATAGGGTATAATCGAAAATGGAGGAGTGTACTCCCCATAAAAGCCCCCTTTTTGAAGAAAGATTTGCGAGGAATGGACGTGGAGGCGTTAAACGCGGAACGCCTCCACACCACCGCCGCGCCAAAGGAGGCGGGGAAAAGATCCCCGCCCCCTTGGATCCCCCCACCCCTGTGGTGCAGCGGTAACTGTATCACACATACCGTTCAAACCTCAGCGGTATCGCTGCGTTTTCTAACCTTCCTGCACCGACAGACGGGGAGTTTGCAGAATTGCGCTACGCCCTCCCGCACCCAACTTCAGCTCCGCATACTGTTTCCAATCAGAAACCGTACGTATAAATCCCCGCCAAACCCTCGCTCCGAAGGAGCGTCCTTTACAAAGGCGTTTTTGCTGTGGACGCACTGCGCGCCGATCGTAACTCTCCTCCTCCACTGAAGCGAAAGTGGTATGTTGTCTCCCTTTTTCGCTGAAAGAACGCTATGAGGTGGGAGGTTCCAAGGAGGGCGGAAGCCTCCGCCCTCCTTTGGTGTGGCGGTGGTCGTAGGAGGCGTTCCGCATTAAACGCCTCCTACATCAAAACTCCTTGTACGCAGACAGTAGAATTACGATAAAAAAGATAAAAAAACTCACGAAAGGATCCCGCTATGTCCGTAACCCGAATCCTCGCCGCGATATTGGCGGCACTTACCCTCGCCTCGTGCGCGGCACAGAGCGCGTCTTACGTACCCGCCGTACCGATGCCGCCGGCGATCACCTCCTCCGCTTCGGGGAGTGCCGCGTCCCCGCTGTCCGAGACGGGAGCTTCCACGCTCGGTGCGTATCCCTCCGTGCCCGATTCCGTCCTCCGTGCGGGCGATCCTCTCGCCGGCGACGGTACCGTCATCGCCGTCATCGATACCGGATTCGATCTCACCCACGAAGCGTTCGCTATGCCCGACGGCGCAAAAGAGCGCATCACCGCGGACGGCTTTGTCGATTTCATCTACGATACGAACGCCGCCTCCCTTGCCGCGAATGCCTATGGGAGCACGGATATTCTTCCCGATCTCTACCGTACGGCAAAGATCCCGTTCGCGTTTGATTACGCAGGCAGGGATACGGACGTCTCCGGCGGAAATGATGCGCACGGAACGCACGTTGCCGCCCTTGCCGCCGCTTTTTCCGAAGGGGGAAAGCTCACCGGCGCAGCCCCCGCTGCCCAGCTTCTGCTCATGAAGGTCTTCGCCGATGACGGCACTACCTGCCGCGAGACGGATATCGTCTCCGCTGTGGAGGATGCCGTGCGCCTCGGTGCGGACGTCATCAATCTGAGCCTCGGCACGCTGTCTCTCTCCGAGGATTTCCTTGCGATGGAAACGCTCGCCCGTACCCTCCGATATGCGGAGAGCGAGGGCGTCGTCATCGTCTGTGCTGTCGGAAATGACGGCTTCAGCGGCATCGGCGGTCTGCACAGCGACACCATGCGCGCCGATAATCCGGATACCGCCCTCGTAAGCGAGCCTGCCATCCTGCCTGAGACGATCGCTGTCGGTGCCGCCACGAATACGGTCGAATACGCGCCCACCCTTATCGCGGGGGATCGGGAGATCACATACACCACCTCGCTGGAGTGCGAGGAGGGCAAGGTCCCGTCCTTTACCGCCGTCCTCGGCGGCAGGGAGCTTCCGCTTGCGCATGTAGACGGTGTCGGAACGAAGGCGGATTTTGCCGCCGTGGACTGTGCCGGGAAGATCGTGCTCGTCAGACGCGGGGAGATCTCCTTTGAAGAAAAAATCACAAACGCCGAAAAAGCAGGTGCGCTCGGCGTCATTGTGTACAATACGAAGGGCGCCGCCGCGATCGTGATGACGGTCGGAGACGCGAAGCTGCCTGCCGTGTCCGTTACATACGAGGACGGCGCGTATCTTGCCTCCCTCGCCGGGGAAAGTGTGCGCGTTCCTGCCGCCGCCGATCAGTTTTCGCCGGTCAAATCCCCCGTGAGCGCGGCGGATTTCTCCTCCCGCGGACCGACGGATTCCCTCACCCTCGCACCGGATCTGCTTGCCCCCGGTACGGATGTCCTTTCCGCTGTTCCCGGCGGATACGGCGTCCTCTCCGGCACGTCGATGGCGTCTCCGCAGATCGCCGGGCTTGCCGCCTCGTATCTCTCCCTCTACGGGGATCAGTATGAAAAAGAGGAGCGAGCCGCCGCCGTCCGTGCCGCACTCATGAGCTCAGCCGCCGTTCTCACCGATGAAGACGGCGTTCCCGTATCCCCCCGTGCACAGGGCGCAGGCTTGATCGCGAAAGGCGTATCCGCCGCGGATATGACCGTGTCGGTGCTCTCGCAGAACGGCATGGCCCGCGTCTCCCTCGGCGGGGATATGCTCGATAAAACGGGCATCTTTTCCTTCACCGTCACCGTGCACAATCACGGCAGAAATCCCGAAACGCTTACGCCGCACCTCTCCGTCATTACCGAGGACGCCGAGGAGAAAGACGGCGTGTGGTATACAACGAATACGTCCGTCCGCGTGCCTGCCGCCGTCACCTTTGATACGGATTCTCTCACCGTTGCTCCGGGCGCGTCCGAAGCCCTCACCGTGACCGTCACCCCCGATCCCGATTTCCTCAGCGAGAACGGCAGAATCTGGGAGAACGGATTCTTTCTGGAAGGATTCCTCACCCTCGTCAATGCGGCCGGAGACCCCGCCGCATCGATTCCGTACGTCGGCTTCTGCGGCGATTTCACCGCGGCACCGATCCTCGACGGCGGCGACTGGGACGGCTTTGAAAGCTTCTACGGCGGTCAGTTCCTCTATCTCAGAAACGATCGCGGAACGATGCGCCCCGCAGGCTCGGCATCGTCTCTGTTTGCGTTTTCCCCGAACGGGGACGGCGCAGGGGAGCGGGTGTTCTTCCGCATCTATCCGCTTCGCCATATCTCCCGCGTGCTGATTTCCGTCACGGATGCGGACGGTGAGAGCGTGTATACGTCCTCGCACGGATCGGCACCGAAAACGTATATGAGCGATGACGGACTCACCTACGCGGAGCTTTTCCTGTGGGACGGCACGGACGGCGACAACGACCGCTATCACTTCCCCGACGGGCAGTATACGGTGACAGCCGTGTTCTATTCGTACACAGGCGCCGTGCAGACGCTGGAGATTCCGCTGTCGGTCGATACCGCCGCGCCGACGCTCACCGTGACGGGCGAGGACGGCGTGCTTGAGGCAGAAGCCGCCGATGGGGAGATGCTGTATTCTCTCCGCATCTACGCGCCGAATACGGAGAATATCGAAAATCCGTACCTGCTCGATACATCCGTCACCGAAACGAAAAAGACGCTTCATTTGCGCACGAAGATCCCCGCGGAGGCCGAGTACGTGTACGTCCGTGCGGAGGACTGCGCGGGCAAC
>JAFTUH010000006.1 GCA_017466375.1 Clostridia bacterium
CCCGTTGTGAACGTCGGAAGTCACCCTATTGGAAAGCGTGAAAGCAATGAGCCTGTAGCGGCATCCGAACGGCACGGAAGCAATCGTGCGCTGTGAGGTCAGTTCTCTGAGATTGGTATCATGAATATTGGAAAAAATCAGTCCTGCCGCACTCATACGCGCACCTCCCTACCGCTTTCGTCCGGGCTTTCGCAGATGCTCACTCCTGCCTTGACGCTCATTCCTCCGCCGATCACCGTGAGGGAGGAAGCAGCGCTTTGCGGTTTGCCGACAACGGCACCTGCACCGATCACGGCGTCCGCATCAATGATGCTGTAATTGACCGTAGCGCCCTCTCCGACCGTCACGCCGCGCATGATGACAGAATCCTTTACGAATGCACCGCGGGCGACGCGTACACCGGCGGACAAAACGGAATTCTCCACAATGCCGTGGATCTCGCATCCGCCGCCGATCATGCTGTTCACAACCCTGCCGTACTCTCCGATCAGGTGCGGCGGCTCCGCACCTCCGCGGGAATAGATGCGCCAATGCGCGTCCGTCAGGGAGAATGCGGGCTTCTCTCCGAGCAGATCCATATTCGCCTCCCACAGTGACGTGAGCGTTCCCACGTCCTTCCAGTATCCGCGAAACGGATACGCGTACATGCGGCATCCGTCACGAAGCATAGCCGGGATGACGTTTTTTCCGAAATCCTTTGCAGACGTCTCATCGGCATCGTCGGCCTGCAGATACCTCTCCAGAACATCGCGGCCGAAAATATAGATGCCCATAGACGCTTTCGCACTTGTCGGATGCGGCGGTTTCTCTTCAAAATCGGTGATCCGCCCGTCCTCATCCGTGCTCAGAATACCGAATCGGCTCGCTTCCTCGATCGGCACCTCCAACACGGCAATCGTACATTCCGCACCCGTTTTCTTATGCTGATCAAGCATTTTCGCATAGTCCATTTTATAGATATGATCTCCCGAGAGGATCAGAACGTACGCGGGATCGTACCGTCTTATGAAGTCCAGATTCTGAAAGATCGCGTTCGCCGTACCCTTGTACCAATCCGCGCCGTCTTTGCCCTGATACGGCGGCAGAACGGTCACACCGCCCGACATCCGATCAAGATCCCACGGCTGTCCGTTTCCGATATACTCGTTGAGCTGGAGCGGCTGATACTGCGTCAGAACGCCCAGGGTACTGATGCCTGAATTGATGCAGTTGGACAGCGGAAAATCGATGATCCGATACTTTCCGCCGTAGCTGACGGCAGGCTTCGCCGTTTTCTCCGTCAGCACGTAGAGACGCGATCCCTGCCCGCCCGCAAGCAGCATGGCGACGCACTCGGTTTTCTTATACATATGATCACCTCACATTGTGATTTATTGTCTTACTGTCTCTCCGTTTCCTTTTTGACGGTTGTTTTTTTGAGGAGGATCGCCGACAGCGGCGCAAGAGTCAGTCTCAGTCGGTACGTGCGGCTGCCGTCCTCCCCCTTGACCGATTCCGCTTTGAGCGTTCCGTTTTCCACACCCGATCCGCCGAACGAGGTGCTGTCCGTCGTGAGAAGCTCCTCGTACATACCTGCTTTCGGCACGGGCAGGATAAAATTCTCCCGCTTTACCGGCACGAAATTGCAGACGGCAATCACTTCCCGTCCGGCTGTATCAATACGCCGGTAGGAGATGATCCCCTCATCGCGGTTGTTGGGATCGATCCACGAAAAGCCGTCCCAGCTGTCATCGATCTCCCAAAGCGGGCGGCAATTCAGATACAGATGGTTGAGAGTCGAGACAAATTTCTGCATCTGCGCATGTCTCGGATAGCGGAGCATGAACCACTCGAGACTATTTTCGTAGTCCCATTCCCTGTACTGCGCGAATTCGGTACCCATAAACGTGAGTTTCTTGCCCGGCATCGTCATCATATACGTGAGAAAGGTGCGCATCGTAGCGAATTTCTCGTCGTACGTGCCGTACATTTTGTCGACGAGTGACCGTTTGCCGTGGACGACCTCATCGTGCGATACGGGCAGGATATAGTTTTCATCGAACGCATACATCATGGGAAACGTGAGTCTTTCGTGCATCCCCTTCCGATAGACCGGATCGACGGCGAGGTACTCAAACAGATCGTTGGCAAAGCCCATGTTCCACTTGAAATTGAAGCCGAGTCCGCCGCTGTCCGCAGGCTTGGTAATCATCGGCCACGCGGTCGATTCCTCCGCAATCATGAACACGTCGGTGAATTCTCCGAACACGGCCGTATTCAGCTTTTGGAAAAAGGCGATCGCCTCGAGATTCTTGTTATCGCCGTACGTATTCGGAATCCACTCGCCCGGTGCTCGGTCGTAATCGAGGTACAGCATGGATGCCACAGCGTCGACACGGAGTCCGTCCACGTGGTACTCCCTGAACCAGAACAGCGCGTTGGAAACGAGGAACGACTGCACCTCCTGCCTGCCGACGTCAAAGCAACGCGTCCCCCAGCCCTTGTGCTCCATGCGATCCGCGCCCTGATACTCGTACAGCGGTCCGCCGTCGAATTCGTACAGGCCGTGAGCATCCTTCGGGAAATGCGCGGGCACCCAGTCGAGAATCACGCCGATGCCGCCGCCGTGCATCGTATCGACGAAGTACATGAAATCCTCGGGAGAGCCGTACCGCGCGGTCGGGGCGTAATACGACGTAATCTGATATCCCCATGAGCCGTCAAACGGGTGCTCCATGACGGGCATCAGCTCCACATGGGTATAACCCATCTCAAGGAGATACGGGAGCAGTCTGTCCGCGATTTCACGATAGCCGAGATAGTGCGCGCCGTCCGCTGTGGAAGCGTCCCCCTCCGTATGCCACGAGCCGAGATGCATCTCGTAAATATTGACAGGCGCGGGGAGATAGTGGGCACTTTTTTTGCCTGTGGGAGCAAACATTTTTCGCCGTGCCGTCATCCATGCGCGGTCGTTCCATTTATAGGCAAACTGCGTGCGGATGACGGAGGCGGTATTCGTAAGTGTCTGCGACGAGCGTGCATACGGATCCGCTTTCAGAATCGTTCTGCCGCCGCGCTGGATCGTGTATTTGTAGAACGATCCCTCAAGCGGCTCGTCGCTCGTAAGCGTGATCTCCCAAACACCCGCGTTCTCCAGCTTTGTCATCGGATACCCGTCCGACCACTCACAGAAATCGCCCGTCACCGACACGCCGTCCGCATTGGGCGCCCACACGCGAAACGTGTAGCGAAAGCTGGCGCTGTCCTCTACAGCGCCGCCGTGCACGCCTAAAAAAGCGTATGCGGCAAAGTTTGTTCCCTCATGGAACAGATACAGCGGCAAAGAATCTCTGTCCGTATATTCCGATACTGTAATCATATCTATTCTCCATTCCTGAAAATCATGCTTTTTCTTAATCTTTCCCCGGTGAGGTACATCGGATACGCGCGCTTCACAAAATCTATGTATATGATATTGTAACGGAAAATATGCATAAAAAAAGCACCTACTACAGCAGATGCTTTTCAGTATGAATTTATGCTTTCTTTTTACGAATCAGCACAATGACGGCGGCTATGATAAACACTGCGCCTGCACTGACACACAGCAGTATGGTGACGAAAGAGGATGACTCTCCCTGATCGACTGTATCGGTAGGAGCAGTCTCTTCTGTGCAGGTGGGCGGAACAGTCTCAACGAGTTCGGTATCCGTGCCGACGAAATCTGTATCTGCAGGGGGCGTTTCCGGGGCGGGCGATTCATGATAGATCGTGAAGCGATCGAATTCCTTGATCTCGTCCGTATCGCTCGTGCCAAGGTTGTAGTTGACGAGCGTGAGCGAATTCTCCGTGACATCGATACGGATCATCTGGCGCGTATTTGCCGCGACAGCAACTGCTGAGTATTTATCCGGGAACTGCGCCGCGTTGACCTGTGACCCCGAGGCGGTTGCCGCAACGACATGCAGAATACCGTCGGGATTCACA
This sequence comes from Clostridia bacterium, assembly GCA_017466375.1. Lineage (GTDB taxonomy): Bacteria > Bacillota > Clostridia > Oscillospirales > CAG-272 > SIG701. The sequence continues at coordinate 3,967 of JAFTUH010000006.1, forward strand.
ACAGAGACCGGCTTGATTCTCGTTTTGAGTTTCCCATGGGCGACGCCCGTATCGTCGATCCAAGCGCGGAATTTCGGTTCGTTGGTTCCGTCCGCAAACGTGTACGATCCGTCCTCAAACGGGGTGATGATCGACGCATCTATGTAGTTGCCGTTTTCATCCTTGGCGGGTTTGATAATGTGTGAACGCGTATAGCAGTGATCGTGCCCGGACAGAACGAGATCAATGCCGTTTTCGTACAGAACGGGCACAAGATACTCGCGGATATTGACGTAGTTATACTGCTCCGTGCGGTTATACACGCCGTCCGCATTCAGCGTATACTGATTGTGATAACTGGAGCCGTAGGGAGAACGGTGCCAGATCACGATTTTCCAATCGATGTCCATATCCTTCGTCTCCTCCATCACGCGCTCGATGAAGGCGGCATGACGCTCAGCGGCAGCTTTATCGGCGGAACGCGCAGCATCCGAGCCAGAATAATCGAGAAAATCGTTATTGTTGAGAACGAGGAAAAGAACAGAATTGTATGTAAACCAGTAATCCGCGCTGTTGACAACACCGGTCTTAGGATCCTTTGTCACGCCTGCGCTGAGATCCAGATTCGGCTCATTGAAATGGTACGGATAAACGGAATCGTCATAGTTATCATGATTACCGAGCGTAACGACGGTCGGCATACTGAGAAGCTCGTCATGGTTGGAGTAGGCATCAAACTGCGCTTCGTGCTCATCATAATCGTACAGAAGCTGATTGACCTGATCGCCCGTGGAGACAAGGAAATCCGTTCCCGCAAATTCTTCGGCGGTAACGAGCTGATACAGTGTTCGCTCCCAGGACGCATCGTCCACATCGAGCCCCGACTCACCGCGACCGATCTGCGGATCGCCGACAACAGCAAAGCTGAAATCTCCCGACTTACCGGTAGTAAACGGTATAATTTCGGACTTATTATCGCCGTTTGTAAGCTGATAGACGTACTCCGTCTCGGGCAGAAGTCCTTCGATCGTTGCTTTATTGGCGTAGTACGATTTTTTGACGGAGGCTGTGCGCGCTGCCGTAACGACTGTCGCATCCGCAGGAAACGCGCCATCCACAAGATCGGCGGCTTTGGCAAATGTGATCGTTCCCTCTCCATCATCTAGCGAATACCACGTGAAGTTCAGTTTGGACTGATCCGCACCGAGCTGGAGCACGATATTCGTGAAAGCGGGCACGTCCTCCTGTGCGGCGGAAACGGCACAAGGCAGAAGCATTGAAAGAATCAGGAAAAGCGAAAGAATACGAAGAATACGGGGCATCATAGGCAACATCTCCTTTTGAAAACTTGCATAAAACACAAAGAACCGCTTGCGGTTAAGCAAACAGTTCCGTGTGGTGCTCCATCGGAGACTCGAACTCCGGACACCTTGATTAAAAGTCAAGTGCTCTACCGTCTGAGCTAATGGGGCATCAAAATTGCCTATATATAATAGCACGAAATCTTCATTCTGTCAAGAGGTTTTTCGCTTTTTTCTGCAAAAAAACCTCGGAAAGAAATTCCCGAGGTTTTTCGACACAGAAATACGCTTTACTGCGGCTTGAAGCTGTCCTTCAGGCTGACACAGCGGTTGAACACAAGATGCTCCGCGGTGCAGTCCTTACTATCCGGGCAGAAGTAGCCGAGACGCATGAACTGGTACGATGCGGGTGCCTTTGCGTCCTTCAGAGATGCTTCCACTTTGCAGTTTGTAAGAATCTCAAGCGAGTTGGGATTCAAATCCTTCACAAGAGATTCCATAGAGGAAGTGTCGGGCTCTGCAGCATTAAACAGATTATCGTACAGACGAACCTCTGCGTCCACAGCGGTTTCGGCATCCACCCAGTGAATGGTAGCGCCCTTGACCTTGCGTCCGTCGGCAGGATCTCCGCCGCGAGAATCGGGATCATAGGTTGCAAGCACTTCGGTGATATTGCCGTTCTCGTCCGTGTTATAGCCGGTACACTTGATCAGATAAGCACCCTTCAGGCGGCACTCCGGACCGTCCGGAAACAGGCGCTTGTACTTCGGAATCGGCTCCGCCAGAAAATCGTCCGCCTCAATCCAAAGGTTACGAGAGAAGGTGATCTGACGCACACCGTCTTCGGGGCGGTTGGGATTATTCTCCACCTCCACAGTCTCGCTTTGACCCTCGGGGTAGTTGGTGATCGTCAGCTTGATGGGCTTCAGCACTGCCATAACACGGGCAGCAGACTCATTCAGGTCTTCACGCAGGCAGAAATCCAGAAATGCCAGCGGAATCGTATTGGGACTCTTGGCAACGCCGACACGCTCACAGAAATTGCGGATAGAAGCGGGCGTAAAGCCACGGCGGCGCATACCGCACAGCGTGGGCATTCTGGGATCATCCCAGCCGGCGACATAGCCTTCTTCAACCAAAGCTCTCAGGTAGCGCTTACTGAGCACGGTATGATCGATACCGAGGCGGGCAAACTCGATCTGTCTCGGGTGATGCGGAACAGAGACGTTCTCGACAACCCAGTTATACAGCGGTCTGTGATTCTCAAACTCCAGCGAGCACAGGCTGTGCGTGATGCCCTCGAGTGCGTCCTGGATCGGATGTGCAAAATCGTACATCGGATAGATGCACCACTTGTCTCCCTGGCGGTGGTGATGCATATGGCGGATACGGTAGATTACGGGATCGCGCATATTGAAGTTGCCGGACGCGAGATCGATCTTTGCGCGGAGGGTGTACTTGTTATCCTCAAACTCGCCGGCACGCATACGGGCAAAGAGATCGAGACTTTCCTCGATCGGTCTGTCACGCCACGGGGATTTTGCGGGCGTATTCAGATCGCCGCGGAATTCCTTGAACTCGTCGGGCGTAAGCTCGCAGACGTATGCAAGTCCCTTCTTGATAAGCTCGACAGCGTATTCGTAATCCTTTTCAAAATAATCGGAGCCGTAGTAGAAGCGGTCCTCCCAGTCGAAGCCGAGCCAGTGGATGTCCTCCTTGATTGCCTCGACAAACTCGACGTCCTCCTTGGTGGGGTTCGTATCATCCATACGGAGATTGCAAAGACCGCCGAATTTCTCAGCCGTACCGAAATCGATAATCAGCGCCTTGCAGTGACCGATATGGAGATATCCGTTCGGCTCGGGAGGAAAGCGGGTATGCACCGTCTGACCGGCGTATCTGCCGCCCTCAGCGATATCCTCCTCGATAAATGCGTGGATAAAGTTTTTAGAAGTAATCTCTTCCATTGTCGTTTCTCCTTTGGATTAAAGGGAATTTATCATGGCACCAACACGCGCGAGCACGCGGTCACGGCCGAGTATCTGCATAACACTGTACATATCGGGGGAGTTCATTTTGCCCGTAACGGCAACACGCAAGAACATACTGACGTCCGCGACGCTGCCCTTGTACTGCTCCGGATTCTGCTTATAGAGCTTCATATCGGCGGCAAAGCCTGCATCGGCAGCGATATCCTTGATCTTTGCAAACCAGGTATTGGAATCGTCCGCCATATCAAAGGTTTCGGTAAATTTCTCAAGAATTGAACGGATATCATCACGGGCAAATTTCTCGGGATACGCATCCTCTACCGTAAAGTATTCGTCATAGAAGAAGCCCATATACCCCTTGGCATCCGCCCACGTTGCGAGATCTTTTCGGGGTTTCGCACCGCCACGGCCGATGGCAAAGATGCTCTCGGCAAATGCAGGATCGGCGGCAAGAGCTTTGCCGAAATCAGGCTCAAACGCGAGCGCCCATGCGGTCACCTTTTCGGTAACGCTTTTCGCATCCATACGGGAGATGATATTCTTGGACACGTCGTTCAGCTTATCGAAATCGAACAGACAGCCGGAGGTGGACATCTTTTTGATATTGAACGGGAAATCCGTATACGGCTTATCCGGATTCTGCATGTGCCACTCCTCGTAGTTAGAGTTGAGCAGCGTCATCACGTATTCGCAAACCGCCTCCGGGCAGTAGCCCATGCGGGTATAATCGTCCATGTTGGCACCCATGTCACGCTTGGAGAGTTTCTTTTTATTGCCAGCCTCGTCCAGCCGCATGATCTGCGCGATGTGCATATATTTCGGTGTCCTGAATCCAAGATAGCGGAACAGCTGGAGGTGTTTCGCAAGGCTCGGCAGCCACTCCTCACCGCGGATGACGTGCGTGGTGTGCATGAGGTGATCATCTACCGCGTGCGCGAAATGGTACGTGGGGATGCCGTCCGATTTGAGCAGGACGAAGTCCTCATCGTTTTCGGGGATCTCCATATTGCCCTTGATAAGATCGGTGAATTTGACCTTTTTATCTTCATCCCCGTCGGCAAGGATGCGGATGACAAACGGATGCCCTGCCTTCAGATGCTCCTCAACTTCCTCGATTGTAAAGTTGCGTCTGGCGAGCATTTCGGCACGTCTTGCTTCCGCCTCTGCCTGCCAGTCGGTGTTCTTGAGCTCTTCCTTTTTATTCACCTGCGAAAGCTCATCCAGCTCCTCCTCGGTGGTAAAGCAGGGATACGCCTTCCCTTCTCTGACGAGCTGTTTTGCATACGTCTGGTAAATCTCCGCTCTTTCGGACTGGCGGTACGGACCGTAAGCGCCCTGATAGGAAATCTTGCCCTCTCCGTCCAGAATTGCGCCCTCGTCAAAATGGATGCCGTAGGTGGCTAGCGTGCGGATCAATCCTTCTGCCGCGCCCTCGACCTCGCGCTTTGCGTCCGTGTCTTCGATACGGAGATAGAACACGCCGCCGCTCTGGTGAGCAAGTCTCTCACCGACCGTGGACGGGAAAAGTCCTCCGAAATGGACAAATCCTGTCGGGCTGGGGGCAAAACGCGTAACCTTCGCTCCCTCGGGCAGATCGCGTGCGGGATACCGTGCCTCCATATCGGCAGGCAGGGTTTTGATATGCGGGAACAGAAGCTCCGCCAAAATCTCACTCATTCTGTTGTCTCCTTACTGTCACTGAACAAATTTTTTAGAAAAGGATTGTTCGTCCGTTCTTTTTCAAGTGTGGTGATCTCCCCATGGCCGGAGCAGACCGTATAATCGCCGGGCATTTTTACAATCCGGCGCAGAGAATCCGTCAAAACCTGCGCGTCACCGCTTGGCAGATCGGATCTGCCGATGCTGTTTTCAAACAGCGTATCCCCGGTAAAAAGGAACGTATCCGCCACAAGCGTGACTGAACCTGCCGTATGCCCGGGCGTATGCCGTACGAACACGGTATTCTCTCCGAGCCGAAGGGCGTCGCCGCCCTTGAGCTGACCGTCAGCCTCGCGGTATGTCTCACCTTCACCGAAAAAGAGCGCAGAGGCATTTGCGTACGCATCCGTCAGCATATGTGCGTCCTTACGGTGAATCATCAGCGGCGCACCCGTTTTGTCGCGAAGCGTATCTGCCGCAAAAATATGATCGAAGTGCCCGTGCGTCAGCCAGATCTGCGTGAGGGTAAGGGAATCCTCCGCAAGCACGCGCATAATCTCCTCTGCATCTGCGGACGGATCGATCACTGCAGCTTCGCGGCTGGTCTCATCAAACAGAATCCAGCAGTTAGACACATGTCCGCTTGTCGGTATCTTTCGGATCTCCACAAAAATCTCCCCCACTTCAGTTTTCTTAATATTATACCATATTGTACCCTTTTCGTCCATAGGATTTTTCAGAAAACAGCGATTTTTTTGCAGATTTAGAATCTTTTCAGCGTAAAATATATTTACTCGGTTGCAATCGGGCGAAAAATGTGATATACTTACAGTAATTGATTCCGCAAAAATTCAAAAAAGGAAGGAATCCTATCATGAGCGATACGAAAAACGTCGCATTCCGTTCTGCCATCGGCGGCTACAACCGCGAAGACGTCAATCAGTATATTCTGACCATCAACCGCGAGCTGGAAGAAAAAGCCCTCGCCGCAGAGGAATCGGAGAAGAAAATCGAAGCAATTACCGAAGAGCTTGATGCGGCAAAAGCTGACAAAGATGCCTTGGAGGGGATTCAGGCATCCCTGCGCGAGTCGGTAGATCAGCTGAAAGAAGAAAACGAATCCCTGCGCGAAAAACTCGCCGCGGCTGAGGCAGAAAAAGCACAGCTTGCCGAGCGTCTCGCCGAAATGGAAAAATCCGCCGAGGAAGAGGAGAAATCCCAGAAATACGACCGCATCAGCGCACAGATCGGTGACATTATGATCAGCGCAAACACCTCTGCAGATGCAATCGTTGCGGCAGCCAATACCCATGCGGCAAAGATCCTCTCGGATACGGAGAGCGAGGCGAACACGATCCGCACCCGTCTGAACGAACAGGCAACCGAAATGCTCGCGCACATCAGCGGAGAGCTGCACACGTCAGCGGAAAGCTGTATGTGCGAGCTGATAACGGCACTGTCGGAAATGCGCGACAATACGGCGGTACTGATCCAGGATTTCGAAAAACGCAGCCGCGATCTCTCCCTCAAGGTGGAATACTACCAGACTACACTCACGGAAACGATCCGCACAGCTCTCCGGGAGATGGATAAACAAAATCTGCTTTCCCCGTCCGGTGCTGACAGTCAGTAACCGTTATGAGCGAACACAACAAGCGTATCGGTGAGAGAATCCGCACCCTGCGGCTAAGCAAAAACATCACGCAATCGGAGCTTTGCGCAGATTTCATCACACGGAATATGCTCAGTCTGATCGAAAACGGCGCCGCCTCCCCCTCCCTTGCCACACTCACGGAACTTGCCCGTCGGCTGGATGTGCCCGTCGGTTTCTTCTTTGCGGACAGTGATAAAGAAACCGCCCGTTTTTCCAAAATGGGAATGATCGACCGTCTGCAGACGCTGTATCTCTCCGGTGAATATGCCGCCTGTCTGGAAGCGTGCTCGGCTCTTTCCTCCCCCGACGACGAGATTGCCCTTTTGTCACTACGCTGCTCCTTTGCTTTGGCGAAAAGTGCCTTTGACAGCTGTGCGCTTGCCAGTGCCTCGGCGTATCTGGAACGCGCCGCACAGTTTGCCTCGGCTACGGTCTATGCCAATCCTGCCGTGCTCCCGACGATCCGCTGTCTCAGAATGCTCATTCAGGCAGCCGGTCAGGAGGAGATTCCAAAAACGCTGGCCTCTGAACTGACGGCAGAATCCACACTGATTCCGGCTGAGTTTACCGTATACGTCCGTGCCTTGTGTGCACTGGATGAAGGGGACACGAAAACAGCTCTCACCCTGTACGAAAGCGGACTGATCCGCTCCGGCGTGTATCTGGATTTTCTGAACGCCTGGATTCTTTTCATAAACGGGGATACCGAAAAGGCGTTTCCGATTCTGAAGAAAGTTCTTCTGTCCGGCAGTACGGGATTCTTCACCAGATATCACGTGCTGACCGCGCTGGAATCCTGTGCACGGGTAGCGGGGGATTTCAAAACGGCGTATCAATATTCGGCGCAAAAGGTACGTCTGCTGGAAAACTACGCAAAATAAGAAACAAAGACATCCGCAAGCATCGCGGATGTCTTTTCTTTATTCAGGTTTGGAAAAATCCGTGTTTTCCTTCAAGCCGTCGCGGCGCATCATCTGCTCAAGGACTTCGATATCGCTGGAGATATCGACGTTCTCCGCACCGTAGAGGAGATCCAGCTGGGTTTCAAATCCGGCGACGAGCATATCGAGCGTTTTTTCGATATTCTCCTTCGTTTCACGCATGTTTTTCCCCACCACGCCGACACGCTCGATCCGGCTGTAGGATTCCAGCAGCTTCAGCGTTGTCGGCAGGTAATAATTCATGAACGTGCGGAGCTGATTCTTCTTATCGGGAAAATCCGCGACGTATTCGAACATATGGCGCGTGATTTTCTCAATGCGCACAATGCGGTTGGAGACAGGTACGTCCGCAATCAGATCGTCCAGCTCGCGCATCCGTCGGAGAATCGCGTCATAATCCTCACAGCCGACCGATGCTGCGCCGGCATCCGCTGTTTTTGCGCCGCTCGGCTGACTCGATTCCGTATGCGTCTCGGGCAGTGCCTCGGGAAAACGCATAAAGCACTGCAGTGCTTCATCAATATAGGCACGGGGACCAAACACGCCGTCGTCAATCATCACCTGCAAATCATGCCTTGCAGCGGAAAGACGGCACGATGCCACAGCGGCAAGCTTTTGCAAAGGAACGCTGTCACTGAGACCGATGATTGCGAGAAAACGGGAACGGTTCTCCTCGTGGCGGCGGCTGAAATACGAAGCGATCGCAAATGCACTGCCGGCAAGCGTAAAAAACAGTGCCGCGGAAAGCTCGTCGCGGCCCAATCCTTCAACGATAGACGTAATCCAGAAAAGTGCCGCGATCGCCCACAGAATCACAGCGACCAGACGAAAGCTCTTACTGCGGCGTTTCAGCTTTTTCTGTTTTGTATACTGTCTTTTCGGTGCCGCGTGATTCTGCTCTTTCCGGATCTCCTCCGCTGTCTCAGAAACCGTGAACGTGCCCAAGCCCATATAATCCGCCAATTTCGGCAGATGCTTTCGGATCATATCAGTAATTTCCGTCGGGAACAGCTTGATGATTGCCAGCACAACACCAACGGGGGCAGCACAAGCCAAAGCCACTATCACTGCCCACCACGGAATATTGGCACCAAATTTCTTACCGCGCATATACGCCTCCATCTATTGTCACAGTTCCGCACAGATGCGGTACAGGTATGCATTTCCTTCTTTTCCCACGCGCTCGATAGCGCCGACGTCCATGAGGACACGGATCACGGCACTGACCGCCCTGCCCTTATACTTCATCTCCGCGCAAAGCTGTTTGGAGGTAAAAACCTCATCCGCCTCAAAAGGAAGAAGGGCTGTAAAATCCTCCGCCGAACGGAAATCGTAGATTTCAAACAAATCGACCGGAATGCGCTCGTACCGCGTTGAGCCCCGCTTGCGTGATCTGCTTCGCCGTCCGTCCAACATACGGTACTCCTCGATTTCCAAAAGCACCGCGCGCACCGTCAGATTCTCATGTGTCAGATATTTCCGGATGAACACCATTTCCGGCACGACGTCGAATATCTTGCCGGCTTTGGGAGAGCGGTTTTTCTTGCCGATCTCCGCACTCTCCGGCTCAATCCACGAAATCCACTTCGTTTTCGCGATCGGGAACACAAGGGTAACCGGATACAGGGGCAAAAAAGCCTCCAGCTTTTCCTGCAGGGAAGCAAAGCCGGAGGTTTGAATCTCGATAATTCCGTTAGCGTTACAGATATCGGCAACGAATCCCTCAACCGAAACCTCCTGGCACGATGCATCCGGCTCGAAATAATTCTTCAGAACACGGTGCAATGTCTTTTCCTTATAGGTTCCGATATTGAATCGGGAATGGGCGCTCGTGCTTGCCTCATACGCAAGCTGCAGTAAAGCAGGGCGTCGGATATCGATATATGCCATATATCAATACTTGGTTTTGAGCCACTGCAGAAGCTCGTCAATATCATCCTCGGAGAGCTTGCTCTCGCCGTAGAGTGCATCCATCATGCGGACAAACGAGCCGCCGTGGTACTGATTGACAAACTGACGCGATGCTGCACTGATATAATCTGCCTGACGGGCAACAGGCGTGTAATACCGTTCTTTGCCCTTCTTTTCGGACGTTACGTATCCGCGCTCTTCCAGGCGGACAAGGAATGAAATCAGTGTCGGCGCCTTCCAGCCGCGCACACGTCCGACCATCTCCATGAGATACGCCGTGTTGACGGGAGGCTCACCTGCCCATACTGCCTGCATTACCTCGAACTCGGCATCGGGAAGTTTCTTTGTATAATCAATAACTCGCTCGGTAATTTCCGGCGAAACAGTGCCGGCTAAAGTGGAATCCACAGTCATGCTGAAAACGCAGTCCGTATACCGACCGCAACCTCCTTTTGATAGCTTTGTCCGAAAACGGTATGTGCCGAAAATGATCCGTTCAGACAGGGTGTATTAAATATTATACACTCGCCTAACTCATTTGTCAACAGGATTTTTACATAATTTCGTCAAAAAAACGACCTTTTTTTAATTTTACACATTTGTCTTACGTCGTTTTTTCACAAAAAATTCGCTTCTGCGGCTCTTTTCTCCTTTCTGCGGCAAAATGCGTCTTCAGCTCTTGACTTGCCTTTCTTTATTGATTATAATTATAAACAGGAGTTAAAAACGGAGGTGCATCATGCAGAGCATCAACCAAAAAAGCATCCGCTGGGAAAGCGTGAAAAGCATATTCAACGTGATTGCCGACGCGGAGAAGATCAGCCGTGCTGACATCGCTGAGGCGACGGGACTGAGTCTGATGACAGTCGGTAAGATTGCTGATGCGCTTACGGAGCTCGGCATCGTGCGGCAGTCTAAAGAGTCCAGAAACGCTGCCGGACGACGGGCGGGAATTCTGTCACTCTCCCCCAACTACTGCGCGCTGATTCTTGATTTTACGGGGGCAGTTCTATCCTTCTCCGTCCTCACCGCAGGTCTTCATTTACATAAAGAGATCCCCTGTTCCTATAACGGAAGCTTTACCTATGAAGAAACCGTCGGACTCTTTCTGAAGGAAGCACAGGCGTACATGACCTCCCTTGATACATTCACCTGCATGGGTATCGGTGTGGCACTTCCCGCGCCGCTCGATCACCGAAGCCGCTGTGCCCGTGTAGACGCGCGATCTCCGCTGTACGGGCTTCCGATTGCGGCAAAAGTCCGCCAAGCCTTCCCTGCCCTCCCTGTTTATTTCGAGACATCTGTATACGCGGCTGCGATCTCAAACGTGCTGGATGTGTCAGAACACGCAGACCAGGTGATCCTATACTGCTTTACTGCCGACGGATGCGTGCAGGGCGCGATATCCCAAGGCGGCGTCATCCTGCGCGGGTCTCACGGGGTTGCCGGCAACTTTGGAAGGATGGCACTCTCACGCGGACGGACGCTTGCCTCCGCGATCCGTAAAGAGAATCCGATCCGCGACAATGCGGCAGAGATAGCCAAGATGCTGCACAACGTGATTCTGACCGTGGATCCGGATACGGTTGCGTTTGAAAGTGAGCTGCCGGGCAGCACGAACGCGTTTATCGATCTGCTGAAGGAGGAGCTTTGCACGCAGTACGGTTACACCGAGGACACCCTGCCCGTCTTCAAGTACAGTCAATGCCCGTACCGGCACGCCCACCGCGGTCTGGCACTGCAAATCCGCGAGGCCTATCTCTACCGGGAAATCATAGGCGAGGACATTCAATATATACGCGACTGAACAACAAAACATGAAAAGGGAGACAACCGTCTCCCTTTTGTTTTTATGCAGTTCAGATGTACTTCTCAACAATCTGCATGAGCTGATCGTACTTGGCCTCACCGTCCGCAACGAGTTTGAACTGATTGCGCGCACGCTCAATATTGTGCGTCGGATGCGTCGTGCGGAAGTAGACGTCACCGTTCAGATAGTCCGCAAGGAAGCGGATACCGATCTCGAACGTGATAACGCGTGCCGCCATCGGGAAGGCACGGATTTCGTCCTCGCTGATCGTGCCGCGAAGCTCGCTGAGGAAGCCGTCAACGTACGCCTCGAACATTTCCGGCTTGACATAGACCTTATCGAGATCCGTCTCATCCTCAAGGGCGCTGGAGGCACCGAAGCGGATTGCGTCGCCAAAATCGAACAGGAGGCTGCCGGGCATAACCGTATCGAGATCGATGATGCAGAGCCCCTTGCCTGTCTTCTGATCGATCAGGATGTTATTGAGCTTCGTATCGTTATGAGTAACGCCCCATTTGAAGCGACCGTCTTCCACGCCGTCCATAATGAACGAGCAGATGTTTTCATGCGCGAGTGCGAATTCGATCTCTGCCTGTGCGTCCTTGACGCGCCCCGATTTGTCCTCTTCGATCGCCTTCTTGAGATCGGCAAAGCGGCTGACGGTGTTATGGAAATTCGGGATGGTAATATTGAGCTGATCCGCCGGGAAATCGGCAAGGCGGTTGAAGAAGCGACCGAACGCACTGCCTGCGGAGCGGAACATGCCTGCATCCTCGGCAAGATTGTATGTAACGACGTCCTCAACGGTGCGGTAGGAGCGCCAATACTCACCCTCGGGGGAGAGATAGTACATCTTACCGTCCGTGCAGGGGATCATCGACAGCGTCTCGCGATCGACGTCACCGCCCTCCTCGGCGATCTTCTTCTTCAGAAACTCGCAGACAGCCACCATGTTCTCGACAACCCAGATCGGCTTCGGGAAGACGTTTGTATTGATGCGCTGGAGCATATAGCGGATCTTCTCTTTACCCTCGCAGGTAACGAAATACGTACTGTTGATATGACCGACGTGGCATGCCTCATAGGAGACAGGCGTACCCTCATATCGGAAATGGGAAGCAACTTCAAGAACAGAATCCATTTTCAAAATCCTCCAAATCAGAAAATATGTAGTTGCTTGATTAAAAAGCGATTTATGCAATAAAAGTTTTAGATTTTACAGAATAAAACAAACCGAACTGTTTTTTGAAAGTCCTCATAAGTGCAGGAAAAGGGAGAGAATACACTTCTCTCCCTTAACAGGCAAATACTTATTTATACTTGCGCTTTCTTGCAGCCTCGGACTTCTTCTTTCTCTTGACACTCGGCTTCTCGTAGCATTCTCTCTTGCGAAGCTCGGCCTGAATGCCGGATCTCTGACACTGACGCTTGAATCTACGAAGCGCACTGTCAAGCGATTCATTTTCCTTAACTCTGATCTCTGCCATCCATATCCCTCCCTTCGCTCAAGGCAAACAAAGATAATCAATATCTCTTGAATATTATACCCGATTCATACACACTTGTCAATAGAAACTTTTCATTTTCTCCGAATTTTCTCAGAAAAGATTATTTCGCGACAATATTAACGATTCTGCCGGGGACATAGATCTCCTTGACGATCGTTTTTCCCTCAAGTGCAGCGGCAACCTTGGCGTCTGCCTTTGCGGCGGCGATTACGTCAGCCTGCGCAGCGGCTGCGGGAACGGTGATTGTTCCCTTCACCTTACCGCAGATCTGTACGGCGATCTCGATCGTATCGTCCACCGTTTTTGCCTCATCGTATGCAGGCCACTCCTTCAGGCTGAGAAGCTCCTTGCCGCCGATCATCTCCCAAATCTCCTCGGTAATGTGAGGTGCGAACGGGTTGAGGATCGAAATAAACGTCTCCAGCTCGTCAAGCGTGATGTGTCCGACTTCATAGATCTCGTTCAGAAGGCTCATCATCGCGGCGATAGCGGTGTTAAATTTCATATCCTCGATATCGGTGGTGACCTTCTTGATCGTCTTGTGGAAGGCTGTCTCGAGCTCTGGCGTGACGCCGCGTCCGGCTGCGATATCGGTCAGTGCGCCGACCCTGTCAAGGAATCTCTTACAGCCGCGCACGGAGCTGTCACTCCACGGAGCCGCAGACGCGTAATCGCCCATGAACAGGACGTATACGCGCAGAACGTCTGCACCGTACTCGTCGATAACATCGTTCGGGTCAACGACGTTGCCGCGGGATTTACTCATCTTCTCGCCGTCAGAGCCGAGGATCAGTCCCTGTGCCGTACGCTTTGCGTAAGGCTCAGAAGTCGGCACCTCTCCGATATCATAGAGGAAGTGGTGCCAGAAACGGGAGTAGATCATATGGCGCGTAACGTGCTCCATACCGCCGTTGTACCAGTCAACGGGCAGCCAATACTTCAACTTCTCCGGATCGGCAAGCGCATCCGCATTCGTCGGATCGATGTAGCGGAGGAAATACCACGAGGAGCCTGCCCACTGCGGCATGGTATCCGTTTCACGCTTAGCGGGCTTGCCGCACTTCGGGCAGGTGCAGTTAACGAAGGAATCGATCTTGGCAAGCGGACTTTCGCCGCCCTCACCGGGAACGAAATTCTCGAGAACGGGCAGTTTCAGCGGCAGCTCCTCATACGGAACGCCGACGTCGCCGCAGAACGGACAATGCACGATCGGAATCGGCTCGCCCCAGTATCTCTGGCGGTTGAATGCCCAGTCCTTCATCTTATACTGGACGCCTTCCTCACCGATACCCTTCTCAGAGAGGAATTTGAGCATCGCAGCGATGGCTTCCTTCTTCGTCTGGATACCGTTGAGGAAGTCGGAATTGACCATCTCACCGTCGCCGGTGTACGCTTCCTTATCGATATCGCCGCCCTTGATAACCTCGATGATATCGATGCCGAATTTCTTTGCAAATTCGTAGTCGCGCTCATCGTGTGCCGGCACAGCCATGATCGCGCCCGTACCGTATCCCATCATGACATAATCGGATATGTACACGGGGATCTGCTTTCCGTTGGCAGGGTTGACAGCAGCGATACCGTCGAGGCGTACGCCCGTCTTATCCTTAACGAGCTGGGTACGCTCAAACTCGGTTTTCTTCGCGCACTCTGCTTTATAGGCGTCGAGCTCGGCTTTATTGTTCAGCTTATCGGCATACTTTTCGAGAATCGGATGCTCGGGTGCGATAACCATGAAGGTAACGCCGAACATCGTATCACAGCGCGTCGTATAGATACGCAGAGACTCACCGATGTCGTTTCCGTCTGCATCAACCAGTGCAAAATTGGCGAATGCACCGGTGGAACGGCCGATCCAGTTCTCCTGCTGGAGGCGAACGTTGGGCAGATAATCTACCGTATCGAGTCCTTCAAGGAGCTTATCGGCATACTGCGTGATGCGGAGATACCAAACGTCCTTGGACTTCTGTACGATATCGTTATGGCAGATATCGCACTTACCGCCCTGCGAATCCTCATTGGAGAGGACAACCTTACAGTGGGGGCAATAGTTAACGAGCGTTTTTGCGCGGAACACAAGTCCCTCGTCAAACATCTTGCGGAAGATGTACTGCGTCCATTTGTAGTAATTCTCATCGGTGGTATCGATCACGCGATTCCAGTCGAAAGAGAAGCCGACTCTCTTGAGCTGAGAGGTGAACTTCTCGATGTTTCTGTCCGTCAGGATGCGGGGGTGGGTATTGAATTTGATCGCGGAGTTCTCCGTGGGGAGACCGTATGCGTCAAATCCGATCGGGAACAGGACGTTATAGCCCTGCTTTCTCCGCTTACGGGAGATAACCTCGAGGCCGGAGTACGCCTTGATATGTCCGACGTGCATGCCGGCACCGCTGGGGTACGGGAACTCAACAAGACCGTAGAATTTCGGCTTCTCGGAGTAATCCGCAGCCGCAAACGCGCCTTCCTTCTCCCATCTGTCCTGCCACTTCTGGTCAATCCGATTAAACTCGTACTTCATAGTGATTCCTCTGTCTTATATTGAAAAATTAGTATCAATGATTGGATCAGTCCTCAGTAAGAAGGGACGTGATATCGACACGGCTGTTTTCCGCATAGAGCTTTTCGAGATTGTAAAACTCGCGTGCGTCACGGCTGAAAACGTGCACGATCACGGCACCGAAGTCGATGAGCATCCAGCCGGAGACATCGACGCCCTCGATATGATGCGGCGTGATATCGGAGAGGGAGAGCTTGTACTCCACCTCGTCGATAAACGCACGGACCTGCGTTCTGGAATTTGCCGTACAGACGACAAAATAGTCCGCAATGCTTGTCTGCTCCTCGACGTGCAGAAGTGCGATATCGCGTGCTTTCTTTTTATCCAGCACACCGACGATCGCCTCGGCGATTTCCTTCGGAGATGCGTCCGGCGCGACCACAGGCTGCTCTGCACTGTTCGTATACAAATCGTTATTCATTCCGGTATCCTTTCGTGATAAAATCTCAGTTGTCCGATTTCAGCGGAACGTCGATTGGTGAATCGAGCACGCCGTCCGCCGTGTACTCATCGTTCATGAGGGCGGATTCCGCGTAATACGCCTTCTCCACGACCTCCTGCTCGGGATCGGTGAAAACGCGCTTTTTATCGAAAATCAGACCGCTGATATCGTGATCGTAAATATTGAAATGCGCGTTGATCGCCTTCAGCGTGTCCGCGCGGTTGATGACGTAGTAGGATCGCTGTCCGTTTACACCCTCGCCGGGGATCGTAAGCATTGTGATTTCGGAAAGATCGACACCGAGGACGTTTTTACCGAAATAGATGACATCGGAAACGGAGATCGTTGTAGTAACGCTCCTGACGACCTCCCCGGCCAGCTCGCTGACGGTGGAAACGCTGACCGATTTCTGCAGCTTATCGAAAAAGGCGGCAAGGAACAGCTTCTGCATATTGACGCGTCCGATATCCGCCTGGACAAAGTTGTCACGGAAACGGACGAATCCCTCGGCATCCTCGCCCATCAGCGTCTGCGGACCGGCTTTGATATTGATATACAGATCCTGATCCGGATCTTCATACTCCATATCGCACGGAACGTCGATCTCGACACCGCCGATTGCATCGACGATCGCCGCGAAACCGTCAAGGTTCATGACCGCAGTGTACTGGATCTGAATACAGAGATTCTGCTCCAGTGCCTCGGCAAGCTTTTCTGCAGCAATTTGCGTGGGGTTCTTTTCCCCGTCATAGAATGCGTGATTGTAATACGCCGCAAACAGCACGTTGATCTGCGGCACATTGGAACCGGCATTGATATACGTGTCGCGGGGTATCTGCATGATCGCGATCTTACCGCTGTCCACGTCGTAATTGACGAGCATGATAACATCGGCAAGCTTCGCCGCACGGTCATGACCGACAATCAGGAAATTATAGACGTTTTCTCTCGCCGTATAGATCGGGATCTGCGACGTGGTATCCTGCTGATCCGGCGCAGTGGTATCCGGCGGAGTAAACTCGCCCGTATTCGCACCGCCCGTATCCACACTCGTATCAAATGGGAGAACATCCGGCGTGACAGGCTTATACAGACAGACAAACGCGGCAGCAAGCACCACGATCACAAACACGAACACGATTGCCACAACGGCAAGCTGCTGCCCGCGCGAGGGTGCGTACGTACTCTTTTTCTTTTTCCTCATATATACAAGCAAGCCGATACCGGCTGCATCCTTTCCGAAATTGCCCGGGATGACTGACCGAAAGCGTCAGTTATGGCATCATACGACTCAGAGGAGCGATGCCGCACGGGTAAGAAAGCAATTGCGCGCACTTACCGTATCTGCTGCTATCACCTCGCCGCTGTCGATAAGAGAGCGGATCGTATAATCAAACGAAAGCACCATGGATCGGCAGAGATGCACCGCCTGGGCACGTCGTTCATCCGCCGCAGGCATGGATCCCCAGAAATAATTGCGAAGGGCGATACAGTCGTCAAACGTGCGCGTCAGCTCGATATAATCCGCCAGATAGATGACCGACTCGAACACGCTCATTCCGTCATGCCCCGTTGTATGCCAGCGGATACCGGAGAGAATCTCCTCATCCACAAAATCGGCAAAATCCCGTGCGGCAAGCGATGCCGCCGTGATAGCGTGCAGTGTACGCGGTGACGCCACGTCTGTATGCCCCAATATTATACCAAATTCTTCGGCGTATTGCAACTGTTTTTCGAAAGAGTCTTTTTTTGTTATGTCGTGCAGAAGCGCCGACACACGCAGTTTATCGACTTTCTCCGGAAGATAGACCGCACCGATCCGTGCAGCCTCCTCCTCGACCTCCAGCGTATGGCGGTACCGATCCTCTTTCAGATACGGGCGGATTCTCTCCCGCAGTTCAGCGAGTGTTTCCTCATTAAGTTCTCTCATAATCATTCACCTCTGTACAATCCGTAGGCATCAATAATACGGTGCACGGCTTCGGGGATATACGGTGACGTATCGCAGCCATCCGCCAGTATTTGACGGATCTGCGAGGAGGAAAGTTCCAGCGGCGTATGGTCAACCACAAACGTGCGGGCACCGTACTGCGCTTCATACCGCGCTATGGCGTCAGCGACAGCGTCATCAGCCCGCCGGTCATCCTCACGCATGACGCAGGCAACGGACGCGAGGGAGAAAATGATCTCCGGATGCCGCCACGTATCGAGCGTCAGAAACATATCCGTTCCGCAAAGGAAGAAAAGCTCCGCATCCGTCATCCCGGCGAAATGCGTCAGCGTTTTGTACGTATAGCTGACACCCTCGCTCCGGATTTCGTAATCGGACACGGTAATGCGTTCATTCAACCCGTCAAACGCGGCGTGTGTGAGTGCAAGACGGATTTCCGGACTGCTGCCGGGATCGGTCTGCTTATGCGGCGGGATTGCGGCCGGCATGATATACAGCGCATCCAGCTTTGCCTCCCGGAGAAAGGACTGTGCCGCGCGGATATGCCCGTAATGCGGCGGATCAAACGTACCGCCGTAAATACCGAGACGAAAGCGCATATCAGACGGTAATTTTCGGATTCTTCTTCGACGGGCGGTAGAGGACGAATTTCCGTCCGACAACGGAGACGACGTCGGCACCTGTCTCCTCAGCAAGGGCGTCTGCCGCCTCGCGTGCGGTATAGGGTGACGTTTCCAGTGCGGACATCTTGATCAGCTCACGCGCTTCCAATGCATTGTCAACGGAGGTAATCAGCTCCTCGCCGATTCCGTTTTTGCCCACCTGCATAATGGGATCCATCGAATTTGCCATGGAACGGAGCGTGGCTCTTTGTTTACTTGTCAGCATAGTGACTCCTTTGGTCTCATTCAGAAAGTATATCCGAAAAGATGTGCGTAAATGCGGCACAAAATGCACGCATTGCCACGCCGCGGTGGCTGATCTCATTCTTCTCGGTGGGGGTAAGCTCTGCAAACGTGCGGCTCTTGGAGGAAACGTAGAACAGCGGATCATAGCCGAAGCCGTCCTCGCCTCTCGCACCGCGGAGGATAGTACCGCGGCACTCCCCGCGGATGGTGAATGCGGTCAGTCCCTCACGGGTGACGGTACGAATCGCGTCGGGGATATTCCCTTCCACCCCTGCGGGCAGAACGCACGCAATCTCGGAAACGAACGCGGCGCCGCGTTTTTCATCCGCAACGGATTCCATCTCGGAGAGCAGTTTTTCATTATTCGCGCCGTCCGTGGCGTGCTCGCCGGAATAACGCGCGGAATAGATACCCGGTGCGCCGCCGAGTGCATCGACAACCAGACCGGAATCGTCCGCGACACCGATATAGCCGAGCTTTGCGGGTACGGCGGCCTTGATAAGCGCGTTTTCCGCAAAGGACGCGCCGTCCTCAACGATATCCTCGGTATAGCCGATATCGTCAAGGGAGAGGACCTCAATCTCCATATTCATGAGCGACGCGAGAAGCGACTGCAGTTCACGGATCTTTTTCTGATTACGGGACGCCAGTACGATCTTCATACTTCCCCCTCCGTTTCGTCAAAGAGGGCATTTACGAACATCTCTGCCTCAAACGGCTGCATATCGTCCATCTGTTCGCCGACACCGATAAATTTCGCGGGAATACCAAGCATATTCTTGATGGAGAACACGGCACCGCCCTTCGCGGTTCCGTCGAGTTTCGTGAGGATCAGTCCCGTGATCTTTGCGGCGTTCATAAACTCACGCGCCTGCATGACGGCGTTCTGCCCTGTCGTGGAATCGAGCACGAGAAGCGTTTCGCGATCTGTATCGGGCAGTTCACGTGAGAGGACGCGATCGATCTTCGCAAGCTCGTCCATGAGATTTTTCTTATTGTGGAGACGTCCTGCCGTATCAACGATCAGAACATCTGCACCGCGTTTTTTGGCAGCGGCGGCGGCATCGAACACAACAGCCGCGGGATCTCCGCCCTCGTTCTGTCGGATCAGATCGACACCGGCGCGGTCGCACCAAACGGCGAGCTGATCGATCGCGGCAGCGCGGAACGTATCCGCAGCGGCAACGATAACCTGTTTGCCATCCGCCTTCAAACGTGCGGCGATTTTGCCGATGGACGTCGTTTTACCGACACCGTTGACTCCGATGACGAGAATCACGGACGGCTTCGTCGTGAGAGACAGCGGCTCGCCCTCTCCTATATGCTCGCGCAGGATCTCCTTGAGCACTGCCTGCACGTCCTCCGCCTCGGTGATCTTATCTTCCTTGATACGGTCACGAAGCTGATCGATAACGGATTCAGTCGTTTCAGCGCCCATATCCGCCATAATCATCAGTTCCTCCAGCTCCTCCAGCAGATCCTCGTCCACCTTACGGAAACTCTTTACAACCTCGCTGATCTGACCGAAGAAGGCATTCTTCGTTTTCGTCAGACCGCTTTTCAGTTTGTCAAAAAAGCCCATAGATTCCTCGTTTTCTGCACATTACAGTGCGTTTTCAAAATCCTCCTCGGTCATGGAGGAGACATCCAGCGTAAACACCTTCGACACGCCGTGACGCGGCATCGTAACGCCGTAGAGGGTGTCGGCGATCTCCATCGTACCGCGGCGGTGCGTGATCATGATGATCTGCATCTTCTCGGAATAGCGCTTGACGTACTGTGCGACACGCTGTACGTTGACCTCATCGAGCGCCGCCTCAATCTCATCAAAGATACAGAACGGAGACGGATTGACGCGGATCAGTGCAAACAGGAGAGCAATCGCGATAACCGACTGCTCGCCGCCCGACAGAAGCGACAGATTCTTGATCATCTTTCCGGGAGGAGCGGCGCTGATTTCGATACCGCTCGTAAGCACGTCCTCAGGATCGGAGAGGGAGAGATGCGCCTCGCCGCCGCCAAAGAGTTCGCGGAATACCTCACCGAAATTCTTGTTGATCTTCTCAAAAGCATCCGTAAACATGACGCGCATCTCGTCCTCAATAGAGCCGATGATGCCGAGCAAATCTGCTTTCGACTGTTCGAGATCCGCCATCTGCACGCTGACGAAATCGTAGCGTTCCTTGACCTCGGCGTACTCCTCGATCGCGGCTACGTTGACGTGTCCGAGATCGCGGATCTTGCCTTTCAATTCACTGAGGCGGGCATGCATGGGCGCGCGGTTTCCGTCCTCAACAGGCGGATAGCCGAGCTCCGCGGCAGTCGTCGCCGTCAGCTCGTACTCGTCCCACAGTCTCTGCGTCATCTTATCGATATCCGCCGTGAGCTGGGCGTATTTGTTCTCGTTCTTGGAATGTGCCGCGATCAGCAGTTCTTTCTTCGCGGAAATATCACGCAGTCGGATGCGGAGCTCATTCAGTCGCTGCTCGTAATCCATACTGCCTGCGTCCAGTGCGGCACGCTCGCTGTCAAAGGCAGTCAGTCGCTCACTCAATGCGGCAGACTGCGCTTTTTTCTCCTCGATCACACGCTTCATCTCCGCAAGGGTGACGCGAAGCTGTGCGGTATTTTCATCAGAGGCAGCGATTTCCGCTTTCAGACGCTCAATGAGCGATGAGGTATCAAGAATATCGCGTGCGGACGTTTCAAGATCCTTTTTGATCTCCGCCTGGTGAATCTGCATCTGCGAGATTTCCTCGGCGAGTGCATCCATCGTATCCCCGACAGCGTTTCGCGCGACGTCCATCTCGGCACGCTCCGCAGAAATTCGATCTATCTCAGCCGTTTCGGCATCACACTGTGCGGTGAGGGTCAGCTCGTCACTTCCGCCGCGCTTACCGAGCTCAGCAAGCTCCTCCCAGTCAGCACGAAGATCGCGCATGAGATTCTCAATAACACCGCGGCGGGCAGTCAGCTCGTCCAGCTGTGTCTGATCCGCACGCATGAGGGTGAGAATCAGTTTTTCCTTATCCTCCTCGGAAGAACGGGAGGCAGTCAGAGAAGCGGCTTTATCGCGCAAAGCAGCGAGATTTTTCTCGTTTTCGGCATAATCCTTGGCAATCGCATCCCGCTTTTCCGTAAGATCGGCAATCTGCGAGGACCGCGTGAGCATACCGCTGTCACGTCGTACGGCACCGCCCGTAAACGAACCGCCTGCATTGATCTGCTGACCGTCGAGCGTGACGGCACGGACACGCCAGCCCTGACTGCGAGCCATGACAGTAGCGTTATCCAGCGTATCAAAGACGGCGATGCGGTTCAGAAGCGAGCCGATAACACCTGCGTACTTTGCATCAAAGGTAACGAGCGCATCTGCAAAGCCTACAAAGCCTGTATACTTCTGCGCCGCTTCCAGATCCCGGCTTCGCTCGCCTGCCTTCACGGAGGAAAGCGGATAGAACGTAGCACGTCCGGCACCGGCGTTTTTGAGGGCATAGATAGCGCTCTTTGCAGCCCTTTCGTCATCTACGACGATATTCTGGAGCGCCGCGCCGAGAGCAGTCTCCAAAGCTACAGTATACTCCGGTTTTACGGTAATCAGATGCGATACCGGTCCGTGAATACCCGTAAGCTTACCGGATTTGGCTTCATTCATGACGAAGCGGACGCTGTTATTATAGCCGTCGAAGTGCTCCATCATATTCTTGAGCGCTACGATACGGCTATCCAGTGCCTGCATCTGTGCACCAAGGTCGCTGACGGCAGACGCGATTCTCTCCGTCTCTGCAGTATTCTTCTCGATTTCACGGGAGGCGTCCAAGGCGGCGGCACGTGCCGCTTCTACAGAAGCCGTATACTGTGCAACAGATTCGCTCAGTTCAGAAGCGGCAGAATCGATCCCGGCAAGCTCCGCCTCATATTTGGCGATATCCTCCGCGAGTCCGCCGGATCGTTCATTCTGGGAAGAGATCATATTTCGAAGGACATTCAGGCGCACACGGAGATCCATAAGCACTTCTTCGTGCTTCTTCTGCTCCTCCAAAGCGTCGGCAAGTGCCTTCTCCTTCGCCCTGTAAAGTGCGAGCTGCTCGTCCCTCTCCGCCTGCTTGACGACAAGATCCATCTCCGCCTGCGCAGAGGCTTCGGTGATCTCATCGTATTTAGCGTTCTGTTCGGCAAGACGTGTCAGTGCAGCATCGATCTCTTTTTCCGTATTCGTGCGGCGTACGTCTGCTGCCGCGATCTCCGCCTCGGTATGAACCGCTTCCTTCTCGAGATTGTGATACTCGTTCTGGATGGCGTTGCTTTCCGCCGTCGTTTCCTTGATTCGTTCCTGGACGCGGGCAGCTTCCTGCTTATTATCCTGCGATGCGCTGAAAAGGCGTTCGCTCTGTGTCTCAAGCTGCTGTTCCGTATCCTGCGTCATCTCAAGCTCATGCTTGGAAAGCGCGCAGTCCGCCTTTGTCTTCTCGGCATCTGCCTGCATGCGTTTCACGTCATACAGCCACAGCGCGATATCGACCTCTTTCTTCTGCTCGAACAGCTCGAGATACTCACGCGCCTTTCTCGACTGCCGTTCCAGCGGTCCGACGCGGGATTCAAGCTCAGAGAGAATATCCGCAACGCGGAGCATATTGGCATCCGTTTCGTCGAGTTTTTTCTGTGCTTCCTGCTTTTTGAAGCGGAATTTTGCGATGCCCGCCGTTTCGTCAAAGATACCGCGGCGCTCCTCGCTCTTTTTCGACACGATCTCCGCGATCCGTCCCTGACCGATGATGGAATATCCCTCACGTCCGATACCGGTGTTCATGAACAGCTCGTAAATATCGCGCAGGCGCACCTTTTTGCGATTGATATAGTATTCACTTTCCCCCGCGCGGTAGTAGCGGCGGGTAACGGTGATCTCATCATACGGAGAATCGATTCTCGACTCCGGATCCGTGTTGTCGAACGTGACGGAAACCTCGGCAAAGCCCATCGGACGGTAGCCGTCCGCGCCGACGAAGATAACGTCCTCCATCTTGCTGCCGCGGATATTCTTGCTGGAAAGCTCACCGAGCACCCAGCGCATCGCGTCCGTGATATTGGATTTACCGCTTCCGTTCGGACCTACGATGACGGTACTGCCCGCATCGAAGCGGATGACTGTTTTTTCGGGAAATGACTTGAATCCATGCAGTTCCAGTGTCTTCAGCTTCAACTGTTGTCACTTCCTTTCCTCTCTATGTAAATGATTTATGGCGATAAAATGCTTATTATATTATTATACCCTATTATGCCGTCTTTTTCAAGGATTTTTAGATTTTTTATGCCGTATCTTTCCAAAAAACGGAGAGTATTTGCGCGGTGCTGTCCTGCGGCGAGAGATGCGGCACCTTTGGCGACCTCGATTACGATACTGCTGCCGCACAGACTTTCCGAAAGAGACGAAAGATTCTCCTCAATCCGCTCTGCCATAAGTGCGCTACGCGCCAGTTCTCCGACAGCCGGATGATTCACGCCCGCCAAAAACGTATCGGTATCGTGCATGTTATCTGACTCGCACAAACCGGCACGAAGGCATACCACGCCGTGTCTGTCAAACACGTCGAGCACCCTCCACATCCGTTCCACGGCATCCGTTAGCGTAAGAGGCAGATATTCGCCGCGCTCGGTCATCTCGGCAAGCTCTGTCCCATGAAATACTGCCGTCGGGTATACACGGCAGGACGACGCGCCGGCCGCGCAGATCTCCTCAGCCGTCCTGATTTCCGATTCAACCGTTGCGGACGGCAGACCGATCATCATCTGTCCGCCAAACGGAATCCCTGCAGCGCGGAGCAGATCGAACGCGCGGTACGTATCCGCGGCGGTATGTCCCCGTTTGGAGGCGGTGAGCACCGTATCGGATATACTCTGCACGCCAAGCTCCACCTCGCGGACTGTGTATCGGGAGAGACTCTCAAGTATCTCCTCGCTGATATAATCCGGGCGCGTGGAGAGACGGATTCCCTGCACTTTCCCGGCTTTGACGTACTCCTCGGCAGTATCGAGCAGGCGAATCATCAAATCGCGGTCGATACCCGTGAACGAACCGCCGAAAAACGCAATCTCAACTTCGGCATTGGGAGGTACAGTCGCGAGCACCTCCTCGATTTTGCCGCGCACCGTCTCCTCGGAAAAAGAAGACGTGCCCGAAATCAGCCGCTGATCGCAGAACACGCACTGATTCGGGCACCCCATATGCACGACAAAAATCGGGATATTTATATGTTTACGCACCTTTCCCGTCCTGCGCATCACTTTGCGCCCTCGCCGAACAGGACAAGCGCCTGTTTTGCCGCTTCCTGCTCTGCCGCACGCTTGGACCGTGCAGAGCCTTTGCCGATGACGTTGCTGTTCAGCCGTGCCTCGATCTCGAAAACCTTCATATGATCGGGACCGCTTTCGCCGACGAGAACGTATTCGAGCACCTCACCCTCGACCTGCTGCACGATCTGCTGGAGCATCGTTTTATAATCGATAAACGAGGAAGTCTCTCGCACCGTATCAATCTCGCGGACGATATGCGGCAGAAGAAACGTACGAACAGTGTCGATACTGCCGGAATCGATGTACATCGCGCCGAGAAGCGCCTCAAAAGCGTCCGAAGTGATGGAAGCGCGCTCACGGCCGTGGTTCAGATCCTCCCCGTGACCAAGGAGCAGATACTCACCGAGGCAGATATCGACGGCGTACCGAGCGAGCGCTTTTTCACAGACAACAGCAGCACGGATTTTCGTGAGATCGCCCTCCTGATTGGAGACGTAGCGGTTATACAGGTAATCGCTGACGATGAACGAAAGAATTGAATCCCCGAAGAACTCAAGCCGCTCGTTGCAGGCGTGCGCCATATTTTTGACCTTCAGCTCGTTGGCATAGGACGAGTGCGTCAGTGCCAGGCGAAGCAGATCCTTATTCTTGAACGTATAGCCGAGCTTACTTTCCAATTGGGAAAGCGAACGCGGCAGAGTCCCGTTTCCTTCAGGTCGCATCGGTCGTTTCCTCCGCGGTCTCTGCCTTATCGGATGCACTCGGCTTCGGCGGCGTATGTGCTGCGACATACTCTGTGATCTCGTCGATCACGCCGGTGCGGACAAACGTCATCGCCTGACGGACCGCATTACAGATCGCTGCGGCATCGGACGAGCCGTGCGCTTTGATGACAGGCTTTCTGAGTCCGAGAAGCGGTGCACCGCCGTGCTCGGAAGCATCAAACTGCTTCTTGAATGCGCGAAGCTGATCCTTCATAACAAGGAAAGACATCTTCGTAAGCGCGTTCTTCGTATACATCCCCTTGAGGGAGCCCATGAAGAATTTGCCCATGCCCTCAAGAAGCTTCAGCGTAATATTCCCCGTAAATCCGTCTGCAACAAGAACGTCACACGGAGAGGAGACGACCTGATTTCCCTCGACGTTGCCGACAAAGCGAATCTCACGGCTTTCCGCCATAATCTTGTGCGCTTCGGCAACGACGGGCGTGCCCTTGTGCGACTCCGCACCGTTATTGAGCAGACCGACGGCAGGCGAATCGATTCCGAAAATATTCTTCATATAGATCGAGCCCATGACCGCCCACTGGAGCATATACTCGGCAGTGACATTCGTATTCGCGCCGCTGTCGAGCATGAGCATCGGCTTTGCAAGCGGCAGAACGGTCGCGATCGCCGCGCGCTGGATGCCTTTAATCGGGCGGACGATGAGAGAGGATCCCGCATGAAGCGCGCCTGTATTTCCTGCAGAAACAAAGGCATCTCCCTCCTCCTTCAGCATACGGAGACCGACCGCCATAGAGGAATTTTTCTTTGCGCGGACGACGGAGATCGGATCATCTTCCATCGTGATGATCTCCTCTGTATGCTCGATACGGACGCCATCCAAAGAAAGCCCCTGCTCGGCGGCGATGCGGGTAATGATCTCCCGATTGCCGACAAGTGTGAGCTGTACGTCGTACTGCTTCAGTGCCATAGCGGCACCCTTTATGATTTCAAGCGGGGCTTTGTCCCCACTCATCGCATCAAGAATAATATTCATAACGGATAACCTCCTTTGCGCGTTCACTGTGCGCTCTCGGGGAGCATCAGATCGACCTGGGCGAGTGCATCGAGTGCACGCTGAGCGTACATGGGATACCGCACGCGTCTGCCGCCCTTCGGCGGATTGGCAAGCGGCGGTATGATGCCGAAATTGGCGTTCATCGGCTGGAAATCACCGACGCCGCCATGGCTGACGTACTGCGCCATAGCACCGATCATCGTTACATCGGGAAATACGGGCGCATCCGCACCGTGCAGACGGCAGACTGCTGCCAGACCGGCGAGATAGCCCGACGCGGTAGATTCAATATATCCCTCCACGCCCGTCATCTGACCGGCGAAAAAGATATTGCGGTTGCTTCTGAGCGAATAATCTTCACAAAGCAGATTAGGCGAATTCAGAAACGTATTGCGGTGCATAACGCCGTAGCGGAGAAACTCCGCATTCTGAAGCCCTGGGATCATGCGAAAGACGCGCTTCTGCTCCGGAAACGTGAGATGCGTTTGAAAACCGACGAGGTTGAACATAGAGCCGTGCTCGTCCTCGCGTCTGAGCTGGACGACGGCGTAATACTTCTCGCCCGTTTCGGGATGGCGGATACCGACCGGCTTCAGCGGACCGTACCGCAGTGTATCCTCACCGCGTTTCGCCATGACCTCGACCGGCATACAGCCTTCGAAAACGGTCAAGGTTTCGTCTTTATCGAAATCGTGTAGTTCTGCCTCCTCGGCGGTGACGAGTGCTTCATAAAAAGCCTTATACTCCGCTTCATTCATGGGGCAATTGATATAGTCCGCGTCGCCCTTGCCGTAGCGGGACGCGAAAAACGCGCGGGTCATATCAATCGTCGCGAAATCAACGATCGGGGCAGCGGCATCGAAAAAGCTGAGTCCGCTCTGTCCTGTCAGCGTGACGATCTTTGCCGCCAAAGCATCCGACGTAAGCGGACCCGTGGCGACAACGGTGATCTCGTCCTCGGGGATATCCGTCATCTCCGCCTCAATGACCTCGATCAGCGGACAGGAGCGGATCTTCTCCGTGATATATGTCGAAAAGCGCACACGATCGACGGCAAGCGCACCGCCGGCGGACACGCGCGACGCATCTGCCGCCTCCATAATGAGTGATCCCATGCGGCGAAGCTCCTCTTTGAGAAGTCCCGCGGCGGAATCGACAGCGGCATTGCGAAGCGAATTGGAGCAGACAAGCTCTCCGAAAAGATCGGAATGGTGGGCAGGGGTTTTCTTCTTCGGCTTCATCTCAAAGAGACGGACGCGCACACCGCGTCTTGCAGCCTGCCACGCCGCCTCGCTGCCCGCAAGACCGGCGCCGTATACGTTAATACAATCCATCATCGTGCAGAATCAGTCTTCGCTCTCGGCAGATGCCTTCAGCGTATCGGGATCGATATCGCGGCGGTAAGAGCATCCCTCACCGCGGCAGAAGAGGTAGTTCTTCCCTTTCTTCGCGTACAGAATGCCGCCGCAGTCCGGGCACTTCTCCTTCGTCGGCAGATCCCACGAGGAGAAATCGCACTCGGGATACTTGGAACAGCTGTAGAATACGGTACGGTTTTTGCCCCATTTCGTAACGATATCCGCACCGCATTTCGGGCAGGCTACGCCAGTGCTCTTGACCTTCTGCTTCGTGAATTTGCACGTCGGATACTTGACGCACGCATAGAAATCACCGTATCGACCGGAGCGAAGCACCATATCGGAGCCGCACGTCTCACACTTGAACGGAGCGATCTCGGCAGGCTTGGAATTTTCAGCCGCACCGTCCTTGCCGAGCGGCTTGGTGTTTTTACATGTCGGATAATTCGGGCAGGCGGCAAACTTACCGAATCGGCCGTTTTTCACGATCATCTTGGCACCGCAGAACTCGCAGACGATATCCGTCTCCTCCACGGGAACCTCAATATCATCCTTGGAGATTGCCTCCTCAGCTGCGGAAAGCTCCTTGGCGAATCCTTTATAGAAAGAGGAGAGAACGCCCTCGACCGTATCTTTACCGTTGGCGATCTCGTCGAGGTCGTCTTCCATCGTGGCGGTGAATTTATAGTCAACGATATCCGGAAAATGGTCGATCATCAGTTTCGTCGTGATCTCGCCGATCGGCGTGGGCACGAGCGATTTTCCCTCTCTGGCGACATATCCGCGCGCGATAATGAGAGACACAATCGGCGCAAACGTACTCGGTCGGCCGATGCCCTTATCCTCGAGGAATTTGACGAGCGACGCCTCGGTATACCGTGCGGGCGGCTCGGTGAAATGCTGGAGGGGAGACACGGAAACAGCGGTCAGCTTCTCTCCCTCAGTAAGCGGAGGAAGCGTTGTTGCACTCTCCTCGGTCGGCTCGTCGGTGGATTCCTCATACAGCGCAAGGAAGCCGGGGAAAACGAGTGTATTGCCGGAGGCGTGGTACAGGTACTCCCCTGCGGTGATACCGGCGTTGACCGTTGCGAACTCGGCATTCTCCATCTGGCTGGCGACGAATCGCTCCCAGATAAGCTTATACAGCTTATACTGATCGTTTGAAAGCTGTTTGCGGATCGCGGACGGAATCAGTGAAAGATTTGCGGGGCGGATTGCCTCGTGCGCATCCTGCGCGTTCGCCTTGGATTTATAAACGCGCGGAGTCGCAGGACGGTACTTCTCACCATACTTCTCAGCGATATAGGCACGGGCAGCCTCCTGTGCTTCGGCAGAAACGCGGAGAGAGTCCGTACGCATATAGGTAATAAGACCCTGCACGCCGCCGAATTCACTGCCGAGATTGATACCCTCGTACAGCTCCTGCGCGACACGCATGGTACGCTGGGACTGGAAATTCAGCTTGCGGGATGCCTCCTGCTGCATGGTGGAAGTGGTAAACGGTGCGGCAGGCGCACGGGATTTCGTGCCATGCTTCAAAGCAGAAACGGTGAAATCCGCACCCTTCAGCGCGTCGCGGATCTTCAGCGCTTCGGCTTCCGTGACGATCTCGCGCTTCGCTTTCGTCTTGGCGTCACCGTAGAAATGGGCAGTAAACGACTTCCCCTCAGGAGTCATCAGCTCGGCGTCAATCGTCCAGTACTCCTTCGGGATAAAGGCACGGATCTCGTTCTCACGCTCGACAACGATGCGTGCGGCGACAGACTGGCATCTGCCCGCGGACAGACCGCTTTTAACCTTCTTCCACAGAAACGGGCTGAGCTTATATCCTACGATTCTGTCAAGGATACGGCGTGCCTGCTGGGAATTGACAAGGTCGATATCGATCGACCGGGGATTCTTGATACCGGTTTTGATTGCGTTCTTCGTAATCTCGTTAAAAGTAACGCGGCGCGTCTTCTCGGGCGGAATACCGAGTGCGCTCGCAAGATGCCACGCAATCGCCTCTCCCTCGCGGTCAGGGTCCGTTGCGAGGTAGACATAGTTTGCGTTCTTTGCTTCCTTCTTTAGTTCACGGATCAGATCGCCCTTACCGCGGATGTTAATATAATGCGGTTCAAAGTTGTTTTCGATATCGATACCTAAAGAGGATTTCGGAAGGTCACGGACATGACCCACGGAAGCGACAACTTTATAGTTGGAGCCGAGTGCGGCTTTGATCGTGGAGATCTTACCGGGAGACTCAATAATTACAAGATTAGCCATGATGGGTTATCTGCTGGGCAGACATCCTCCTCTCTATAAAAAGGCGCGTACGCCGTATATACTTGTGTTACGATTTATCCGGATCACTGAGGATCGGATCGTCAAAGGTCCGTTTGATATAGTGACTGCCCGCGCTGCATTCGACTGCGCCGCAGAGCTCGAGCAACGTAAGTGCGCTCAGAATCTCGGACGTTTTCAAATCGCGCAGAGGAATATCGTCGATCAGTGTCGGAACATCCGCCGTCATGGCTGCATAGACCTTCTTGGCGGTATCGTCGAGCAGATCGAATCCGATCAGGTTAGCCGGTATCACGTTTTTCGGAGCCTTTGCTTCGCTTTCGGAAATCTGCGCGTGCATTTTTGCCGGAGTAATAGGCTGTACCGGCTGATGGTTGACAGGTTTGGATTTCTGACGCGGCGGAGTCGTCTGACGCGGACTCTTGCCGCCGTAATTGCCTTCACCGTAATATTGTGGGCTGTCGCTCGCCCGGACATGCAGGCGAACGGCGACATCCTTTACGTCATCCGGGGATGCATCCTCGGCGAGAGCTGCCGCGCATGCTTTCAGATTGACGGAATGCGGATAGATAAACTCATAATTCTTCAGAACGTCACCGGCTTCGGTAATCGCGCGCGCACCTGTTTTAATGAGGAGATTCGGTGCGGCAGAGCCGCTCTCTCCGATTCTGCCGGGCACGGCATACAGATCCCTCCCCTGATACAGGGCGTGACGTGCGGTGATAAGCGAACCGCTTTTCAGATCACCCTCCACCACGACGACTGCGTCGCAAAAACCGCTGATAATTCGGTTTCGCACAGGAAAATTCTTGCCCGCAGGCGGTGTTCCCGGCGGATATTCGGTGATGATCGCTCCCTCTTTCACCACACGCTTGAACAGATCCTTATGCTCATTCGGATACACGATATCGATACCGCAGCCGAGCACACCGACCGTGATACCACCGCCGCTGAGTGCGCCCGCCATTGCCATACCGTCTACGCCGAGCGCAAGACCGCTGACAAGAACGGCGCCGCCTGCGCCAAGTCCGCGACCGATACTGTACGCCATCTGCCGTCCGTAATCGGTCATTTTACGCGTACCGACAACGGCGCAGGCACAGTTTTTCTCAAAATCGGGCAGTTCACCGGCACAGTACAGCACGCACGGAATATCGCGAAGCTGGTAGAGCGTTTTCGGATAGCGCGCATCCATCGGTGTAAGGATTGTGACACCCGCGCGGTCGCAAAAGCGGATAATCTCAAGGGCATCGGATGTATCTTTATTGGAGAGTCGCGAAAGGAGCGCAATATCCTTATCCAGCGCCGCCGCAAGTGCTTTGCGATCCGCGTTCAGGATATTTTCGGGCGTTTCAAACTGTCTGAGAAGCGACAGCGGCACACGGCTTCCCGCGCCGCAGGCGAGAGACAGCCATATCCAGGCAAGACGTGCGTCCATGTTGTACTCCTTTCGGGCGATCAGCCGAATGTTCTGTAATATTCCCACATAAGAACCGCAGCGGCACCTGCCGCATTGAGCGACTCCGTATTGGGAGCCATGGGGATACGGATGACACCGTCGGAAGCTGAAAGAATCGACGCACGAACGCCGTGCCCCTCATTTCCGATCACGATGCAGTCATCGGCGCGCAGAGGATCCTGTCCTAAGGTGAGCGAATTATCACCGAGCGCAGCAGAAAGGACGCGTCTGCCGCTTTTCCGGATCATCAAAAGACGCCTTGTAAGCGAATCACACACGTCAACAGGCATCCGGAACAGCGTCCCCATAGCGGCACGGACCGTTTTCGGATGATAGATATCGGCACAGTGACCGAGCAGAATGCGCTCATAACCAAAAGCGGCGGCAGTACGGATGATCGTTCCGAGATTCCCGGGATCCTGCACGCTGTCCACGGCGAGAATCCTTTTTTCGACAGGGATGTCATCGCAATCCTCCGCAGAAAGTGTGCGATGGATACGCGACAAAGGCGCAAGGACAGTGATGATCCCCTGGGGAGCGTTCTCCGTGGAAATCTTCTCAAACACCTGTGTCGGAAGCACGAGAACCCGTGCGGACCTCGGTGCGCGGCGGGCAATCGCGAGCGTATGCGCGTCCGCCGTTCCATCATCACTGCGGATGAGAATATACCGGATTTCCTCCATGCCTGCTGCTTCCTCGGAGAGTTTGATGCCCTCTGCAAGAAACAGTCCCTGCTCTGCGCGGTGCTTAGCGAGAGACAGTTTTCCCAGCGAGACGACGGTCGCGTTCGCACGGGAGGTTATTGTCTCCGCGTGTGGAAGAATGTCGAAAATTCTCTGCATCATGAATTTCACCATGTATCATAAAAACCCGGTTAAACCGGGTTTTTATCTAATCAAAGGGCAGCCTTTGCCTTCTCTGCGAGAGCCGCGAATGCTTCCTTGTCGGAAACTGCGATCTCTGCGAGCATCTTTCTGTTCAGCTCGATGCCTGCCTTCTTAAGACCGTTCATGAAGGTGGAGTAGTTCATGCCGCATACCTTCGCCTGAGCGGAGATACGGGTGATCCACAGTCTTCTGAAGTCTCTCTTCTTCTGCTTTCTGCCGATATATGCGTAGTTGCCGCTCTTCATTACGGCCTGCTTAGCCATCTTGAAGTGCTTGCTCTTGCTTCCCCAGTAACCCTTTGCAGCCTTGAGGATCTTATTTCTTCTCTTGCGCGTCATCAGCGCGCCCTTTACTCTTGCCATCGTTTTATTTCCTTTCGTTATTTCAATGTACTTTCCCGCAAGTCACGCGGGGCGCTGATTACTTATTGATGAGTCTCTTGACGTTTGCTGCCATTGCCTCAGAAAGCATCTGGCTGCCGCGGAGGTGTCTCTTCTGCTTTGCGGTCTTACCGCCGAGGTTGTGGCGATGATGATCGTGGAACATCTTTACCTTGCCGCTGCCGGTTACGGTGAATCTTTTGGAGGACGCCTTATGCGTTTTGATCTTTCCCATTGTTATAATCCTTTCGGTTTGTTATTTTGTTTTGTGCGATACAGTGAATACTGAGCTATGGCGGAACCGTTATTTCGCCGCTGTCTGCTTCTGCGGTGCGATGAACATGATCGCCTGTCTTCCCTCAAGGGTCGGCTTCTTATCAACGCTTCCGTATTCGGAGCACGCCTCTGCGAAGCGATCCATGATTTCCTGACCGAGAGCCTGGTGAGCCATCTCACGGCCGCGGAATTTCAGGCAGACACGGACTTTGTTGCCATCCTGCAGAAAACGGATTGCACGATTGACCTTGGTATCAAAATCGTGAGTGTCAATACGGCAGGACAGCTGTACTTCCTTGATCTCAACTGTCGTCTGCTTCTTTTTGGCTTCCTTCTCGCGCTTGTCGCACTCGTAACGGTATTTGCCGTAATCCATTGCGCGGCAGACAGGCGGTGTTGCCTGCGGTGCGATGAGGACAAGGTCCACACCGTGGTCATACGCATACGCACGGGCCTGGCTCAGTGTCATAATGCCGAGCTGATTGCCTTCCTCGTCGAGCATGCGTGCTTCTTTGATTTTGATCTGATCGTTGATCAACAGTTCCTTTGCTATAGTCAAGCACCCCCAGTAATAATGAAAATAGAGCCGCAAAACGGCTCCATTCTGTACAATAACAATTTCTGTGAAATTGTTTATTGACCGTACGCGCGGTGCGGTACGGTGAGAACGGAACAGTTCTACTTTGTTTTCCATGGTATTATAGCACAGTCCGTTCTCTTTGTCAATAGGTTATGAGAAAATTTTATCGTTTTTTCTCCATGCGTATTTTTCAAGGACACAGTAGCGTACGGCAAGTATTCCTGCGGCAAGGACAAGCGATCCGAGTGCTGCGGCAAGCCACAGCAGAGGTGCGTCGGCGATCCGCCAAAGCCAATAGCTCGGCAACACGGCACGAACGGCACCGATCACGGGGGAAAGCAGCGCGGCATCCGTATAAATCGGGCACAGCGCCAGGGATGCGATCACAAAAAGCGGAAGGAGAAGGCGCATCGGCTCTCTGCCCGGCAAAAGCGCGGAAAGGATACATCCCGTTCCAAGCAGCAGCAGAACGTAGACGGGCACAGCAGGCAGAATCTGCAGGGCAAATCTCGTTTTCTCACAGAGACCGACTGCCAGCAAGGACAGACATACCGCTGCGGTGATCAGCGCACAGCGAACGAGGGCGCCCGGGACGAGCACCGATTTCATACCTTGACGAAGACCGATACGGCGTGACATCGCGGGAAAATCGCCGCACAGCAAATCCGCCGCCGAGGAGAAAACAAGCACCATCACAAAATCGGCTACCGTGCCCATCGTAAGGGATTTCACCTTTCCGTTTTCGGGAACCGCTGCGCCGTCCTCCGTAACAACGTCGAATGCGAAGGCATAGCCGTCACCGAGCATGCCGAAATATTGTTCAAGCATCTCCGCCTCTGTCACGCCCGTGCCGGCGAAGCCTTCGGCGGCAATATACGGTGCACGCTCGCGAAAAATCGCCGCCGACACGAGATTCAGATACGTATCGTGCAGATAGGAGGACGGCGAACGGACAAATTGAACGGCGTTTTCGATATCCCCGTTTCGCACACAGTCTGCAAAATCGGCAGGAAGCGTAACACCGCAGTCGATGCTTCCCTGCTCCACCGCTTTTTCCATATGGAGAGGATCGTCAAAGAGGAAAAAGCCGTTTTCAAGCAAGCAAGAAACCACGCGCGCCCCCTCCTCGGACCGGCTCAAATCACACACGCCCGCCGGTGCTTTTCTGCCGGCGGTATCGGAAAGACCGACAAAGAGAACCGCTCCGACGGTGATGCCGAGAAGCAGAAGAAATCCGATCGACCGAAAGGTTCGTCTGAGTGCAAGAAGGCAGACCGTCATCAGGCATCCCCTCCTATCCGTTCGTTTTCAAGAGAGCGGAGGCACCAAAGCACGGCAGCAAGCGCGTACACAATCGATAAAACGGCGATCACGGGAGAAATCCGCCCTCCGAACAGTGGCGAAAGGAGACTGCGGACAACGCCGAAGGGAGAGTACTCGCCTATCCAAAGGAGGATATCGGGCAAAATCTGCCGAGGGAGAATACCGCCGCAGAGAAACAGTCCCGCAATCGCCAAAAACGCGTTGACGGCCGTGCCCGACTCTGTAGCGAGCGTAATAGCCGTTCCGATCACGGAAGCAAGCAGAACAGCGGCAACACCGCCGATCACAGCAAGCGGATCGGGGGTGAGAATCTGCGAAGCCCACGGCAGCAGGAGCAGCAAAAGGATCGCACGGAACAAAAACGGGTAACCGATTTTACCCAGAAGAAACGCACCGTCACGGACACCGGATGCACGCAGTCGGCACAGCATCGGACGCGAAAAATCCGACCGGCAGAGCTTTGCAAAGAAAAGCGCACAGAGAAACAGCAAAAACGAAATCCAGCTTACCGCGTAATGGGCGTCCGTACTCATGGACGTGCCCGCGTAATCTGTCACGGTAATATCAAAATACGTATCCCGTGCGCTCATAGCCTCGTTCAGCAGAGTGGAATTCACCTCCGCAAGGCAGTCCCGGCGGAGCGTATAGTCAAGCCCTTTCTCCATAGCCAGAATATCACCGCCGATCGCAGCATACTGCCCTGCCGCAAGCATGACCTCGCCGAAGCGCGCCGTGCTCGACACTACGTCGGAATTGGAAACAGAGGCAGGAGACAGAATAATCTGTCCCCTGCTCATTTTTCCGCCGGTAATATCACCGATAAAATTTTCGGGCAACACGATAATCGCCGCGATTTCCCCGGCTTTCAGTGCTTTTTCTGCTTTTCTCATGCTGTACTTTTCGATTTCCAGAACATCAGATATATAATCCGTTCCGGAGACGGCATTGATCAGAAGACGGCTGGCAACGGTGTCCTCCCCATCGACGACTGCTGCTTTTACGGGCACAAAAACGTCCTCAGCACCGCGAAGTGCCGATACGGCGGCGCCAGCGCACACAAGTCCGAAAACAAGGGTGAGAAGCAGCGCCGACAGCAAACAGCGGACGAAAAGCACGCCATCCCGTTTCAGCATGGAGAAAAACATAATTCGTACGTTCCTTTCAAAGGATCATCAGCCAAGCAGCATGTCAAGATCCTCAAGAATCTCGTAAAGGATCTCCTTGACCTCGTCGGCATCCATATTGAACAGATCGGTGTACTCGGTGATTTCGGGCATCTTATCGGTGTATGTAGTCGTAACCGTAATGCCGAGATCGTACGCTTCGTCCTCAACGGCGAACGTATCCAGCATGAGAACGGCGCCTTCCTTATCACTGAGGTAATTACCGTCCAGTTCAGCGACCTCTCCGTAGAAGTCCAGCGTCAGTGCAAAATCACCGTCGTTCTTGTCCCAGCGGTAATCACAGTCCACAAGAGATTCGTTATCTGCAAGGATCTCGAAAGCTGCTTCGTACGCGTCCTTGGTGTTCTCCTCGACTTCAAAAGCAGCCTCGATCACCGTATATCCGTCATCCACACAGAGGAAAATCTCCGTCATTTCGCTCGGCTTCGGACCCGCGTAGACCTCGATCTTCATCGATTCACCGTCAATCTCGCCGTCAAGAACCGCACCGACAAGATATTTGCCGCTCTTGCTTACGTAGAACGTGAGGCTGATGTCGATCTCCGTCTCCTCAACCGTGCCGCTCTCCTTGGCGGTTTCCATATCCGTCAAAAACTCTGCAAGCTGCAGGTAAAACTCATCGACGATTTCATCAGAATCGAGCTCGTCATAGTACATCTCCGCAAGAAAATCCGCAATCGCTTCAGCGTTTTCCTCAAGAAATGCACGAACCTTCGGTGACTCATTGACATACTCAGCCATATCGTAGAGGATATTAAACAGACCAAGCGAATCAATCGAGACGGTAACAGCCGTCGTCTTGCAGTCTTTTCCAGCAAACACGAGCGTCTCATTGGACGATTCTACCGTGAAGTGTTCATCGGCAGACTTCTTCAGCTCGATCAAAAAATCGGCAAAGAGAAGCGCGGCATCCTTGGAAAAATCCTCGCTGACGGGCAGACCGCCAAACATCTCGATAATATCCTGCGCCTCAAGACCGATAGAAAACTCGCCGTCCATACCGAAAGCGGAATTGTCGAATTTGTCAGCGAAGGAATCAAAAGCAAATCCGTATGCATCATCCCCGAAGAGAACGTCGGATGCGACTGCCATGCGCTCCTCGTCAAAAACAGCTGTCAAATCGAACACATCGATTCCGCCAACATTGACAGCGGCAACAACTGCAGAAGCGGGGGTATCGTCGGCGTAAATCTTCATTGATGCGTCACCGCTGACGGCAGCGTAGCCGACAAAACTCTTCATGAACGTGGCAAGATCAACGGAAACCTCGACGCTGCCGCCGTTCAGATTGGATTCGGGTGTTTCAAGCAGCTCTTCCATCGTATTCCCGAACGCATCGGACACGAGATTCAGCGGATTCTGCGCCCGAATAAGCGCGGCGGCACCAAACACAAGTGCAGACAAAAGAGCCACGGACAAAAGAACTACTCCGACAATCATGAAAGCATTCTTTTTCGCAGGCTTGGCGGGCGTCGGCTGCGGATCATCCGGAGGGACGGTCTCCTGATCGGGAGCCGCGGAAGCCTCCGTCTCCTCGACCGGTTGTTCTACCGCATCCGGCTCCAAAGCAGGCTCCTGCACAGGCTGCTCATTCTGATTCGGCTGCTGATCGTTAAGATACTCATTATTCTGCATGGTAAATCTCCTTTACAATGGAATATTTCGTTTATAGAACATATTGATACGACAAAATCCACATCAGTGGGATAACTTTTCAAATATGCGTGCGAAAATTTCACAGAACTGCTGATCATCGGCAGGATCGGCAACTAACTCCTCACGCGAATATGACTGCAGATTCTGCCCTAAAAAGAGGACGCGGTCACAGAAAGATACAAACTCCATGGGGTCATGACCGACGTAGACAATTTCACACCCCTTCGCCTTGAGCGAATGAATCAATGCAATAAGCTCCCGACGGTACACAATATCAAGACCGGCACAAGGCTCGTCGAAAAGAATGACGCGCGGTTCGCCCAGAAGTGCGCAAGCAATACTTAGCTGTTTTTTCATACCACCCGAAAGTTTTCCGGCTTTCACGTTCATATAGTCGTGCAAATTGAAGGGCAATTCATCCGAAACGGCGGTTTTCGCGAGAGTGGCGAAAAAGCGAAGATTTTCCGCTACAGTCATATCCTCAAACAATGCGGATCCCTGCGGAATATAGGCTACTCTACCACCGGTCTGAATCCTGCCGGACGACGGGCGCAAGATGCCTGCGATCAGTGACAGCACGGTGGATTTACCTCGTCCGTTCGCTCCTGCGAGCACGACACATTCAGAACTGGTGACGCGAAAAGAAAGGTGCTCAAGAATCTTACGCGATCCGTACGAAAATGAAACGTCACAAATCTCAGTCATACCGTCCTCCATGCAGCCAACATACCGTGACACTATGATACCATAAAACAGAACCCCTGTCAAGCGTGGCGCATCGGAAGCAATCTCAGAAAACAAAAAAAGCGCCGCATCATGCGACGCCTTGACGATCACAGAAAACTGAACAGGAAGGTAAAGAATAAGCGGACACAACAATTCTTGAGAAGAACTGCATAGCAGTTCAAGCCCTCGGTCTATTAGTATCGGTTAGCTGAACGCATTACTGCGCTTACACCTCCGACCTATCAAACTTGTAGTCTTCAAGTGACCTTACCAACTTACGTTGTGGGATATCTAATCTTAAGGTGGGCTTCACGCTTAGATGCTTTCAGCGTTTATCCCATCCGCACGCGGCTACTCAGCTATGCCCTTGGCAGAACAACTGATGCACCGGAGGTGCGTCCGACCCGGTCCTCTCGTACTAA
>JAFTUH010000007.1 GCA_017466375.1 Clostridia bacterium
ATTTCGAGAACGATACGGTGCTGTATACCTATAATGAAACGGCGCGGCTGTATCCTGCCTCTACGGTGAAGCTGATGACGGGTATCCTCGCTCTGGAGGCACTCGGCGATACGCCTGAGTGTACGATTACGGTGACGTCGGAGATGCTCTCCAAGGTGACGGGAAACAATATCGGTCTTGTCGTCGGGGAGATTGTGACGGCGGATGATATGCTGCACGCCCTGCTCGTCAACGGTGCAAACGATGCCGCGCAGGTGCTTGCTGTGACTGTTGCCGGATCAGTGGACGCTTTCGTCTCTATGATGAATGAGAAGGCGCAGAAGCTCGGTGCGTACAACACGCACTACACGAACGTGACCGGTATGCACAGCGAGGCGATGGTTACCACTTTAGCGGATACTGCGGCAATTGCCAAATATGCGTATGCACTCCCTCGCTTTACAGAGATCACGTCGATCACGAAATACGTGATGGACGGTACCAACAAAAAGGATTACCGCAATATCTTCAATCGTAATAGTCAATTGTCTAAATACTATGATACCCGCTATTATTACCCGGAATCCATTGGGATGAGCGCAGGATATACGTCGCAAAGCGGATACAATATAGTTTCCGTAGCGAGACGGGATGACCTTACATATCTGGCGATCGTTATGAGCGCGGAGGAGTATGACGAGCAGATCTGGAGTTATACAAATGCCGAAAATATGTTGGAGTGGGCGTTTGATTCCTACGGATATACGGAGGTGCTCTCTGTTTCGGAGCGCGTGTGTGAGCTGTCGGTGGCACTGTCCTCTACGGTGGATTACGTGACGCTCGTGCCGGCGAATTCTATCGTCCGGTATCTGCCGACGGATATAGATCCCGAGGAGATACGGCTGAGCTACAATACGTTTGATGAATCCCTGGTCGCGCCGGTGGAGGCGGGGCAGGTGTGCGGTACGGTAACTGTGACGTATGGGGAGGAGATCCTCGGCAGTGCGGATCTGATAGCAACTGTGTCGGTGACGCGGAGTGAGTTCCTTTTTATGCTGGAGAGGATCAAGGCATTCACGGCAAGCCGCTTTTTTAAGGCGACGATTGTCTTTGCCATTCTCTTTAGCGTTGCTTACGTACTGATTGAAGCACACCGCCGCGAAAAGAACCGCCGCCGCGGGAATTTTTACTGATTCTGACGCGGTAGTTTCGCAAGAAATTTTTGTGTATAATCGCTTCCTTTTTGCATATACTATGATGGCAGGCACGAATCACACGAGGCAGACGGCTGACCACGCCGGGGCCGTTTGTGTGCGATTCGTGCCGCTTTTTCTGTTTTCGGCATTTCCCGATGGGATAAACGGGTTTTGACGAAAATGTATAAGTTTTCACCAATTTTTTTGTCAAGATGTTTTTTGAAAAAACCGAATTTTCTATTTTAAGACACTTGCCAACGGAGGCGAATTTAAGAATCGAGAGAAGTTTTCAACAGGTTTTTTTAGTTTTCCCTGTGGAAAACTCGAAATTTCCCTTGAAAACACACGGCTTTCCACAGGGTTTCCCACAACCTGTTGAAAACTTCGTGCGGGATTTCTTTTGTGTGGAAGACTTTGGCGAAAAAACGCCATTTTGTTCAGTGTGCACAAAAATAGTTTATCGATAAACGAAAGACACCTGCCGATAACGTGCATATCGGCAGGTGTGGAATGAAAAACACGCCCGCGTTTGTTTGCGGACGTGTTTTATGCATCGGAGAGGAAAATCTATGCACGCACCTCAGCGCGCGGAGGCGATCAGACGGTCGATCAGCTCGGGATACGTCAGACCTGCCGCCATCATCAGCTTGGGGTACATACTGATCTCGGTGAAGCCGGGGATCGTGTTGATTTCGTTGAACACGATGGTGCCGTTTTCCGTTACGAAGAAATCCACACGGGC
Source organism: Clostridia bacterium (assembly GCA_017466375.1). GTDB lineage: Bacteria > Bacillota > Clostridia > Oscillospirales > CAG-272 > SIG701. The sequence continues at coordinate 1,918 of JAFTUH010000007.1, forward strand.
GAGCGTGCGGCAGTCCAGCGCCTTGAAGATCTTTTTTGCGCAGCGGCGTACTGCCTCTCTTGTTTCCTCGGGCAGACGGGCGGGAATGTAGAACGTCGAGGTGGTGTTTACGTATTTCGCGTCGTAGTCGTAGAATTCCGCGCCGGCGTCGATCTCGGCACAGTCGGAGACGGTGTACGTTCCGTGCTCCTCCAGTACGGCGACCTCGATCTCCCGGCCGATAACGGTGTTCTCGATTACGACCTTGCTGTCCTCCGCGAAGGCGATGGCAAGCGCACGCTTCAGCTCGTTTCTGCTTCTCACCTTCGAGATGCCCACAGACGAGCCTGCACGTGCCGGCTTTACGAACATCGGGTAGTTCAGTCCGGTCTCCGCCTCACGGATGCAGTCATCCTCCGTGTCCTCCTTGCGTACGAGCACGTGGACTGCCTGGCGGATACCTGTCTCGGCAACGCAGAGCTTCGTGAGCGATTTATCCATGCAGACGGAGGAGGATGCACAGCCGCAGCCGACGAACGGGATCTCTGTGAGTGCGAGCATTCCCTGTACGGTGCCGTCCTCGCCGTACGCGCCGTGGAGCACGGGGAACACGACGTCGACCGTCTCAGCGTACGGAGCGCCGTTTGGCGGACAGATGAGCAGAGCGTGTGATCCGGGTGTCAGATCTACCGTGACGCGGGAAAGCGTGCCGGCGTTCTCGCACCAGGATCCGTCGCGGATTTTTTGGTAGTCCCCCGTGTAGAGGAGCCATGCGCCGTCTTTTGTAATGCCGACGGGCAGGATCTCGTACTTTGCGGGATCGGCGTTCGTCAGAACGCTGTAAGCGGAGGCGAGGGAGACCTCGTACTCCGAGGAGCGTCCGCCAAACAGGACGCAGAGCTTGATCTTGTTCATAAGATAGCCTCGTTATGTCAGATTGCCGATGCGGGACGGTGCGCCACAAGAACGCGGTCGTGATCGCCTGCATCGCGCAGGATCGTGCCGGACAGGTGCATGCTTTCGGCGAGGGCAAGGACGCTTTCTCCCTGGTACGCGCCGAATTCCATGAGAAGCGTGCCGTCGGGGGTGAGCGTCTCGGCGGCGGTACGGAGCACGCCGCGGATTACGGAGAGTCCGTCTCCCTCATCCGTCAGCGCAGCGCGCGGCTCGAAGGCGATCTCCGGCGCAAGCGCTTCCATTTCATTAGATGCAATATACGGCGGATTGGAGACAATGATATCAAAAAACGTGCCGTCAGGGAAGATTTGTTTCGTTACGTCGCCGCGGATTACGGTAAATCGCTCCGCGACGCCGAGATTGCGTGCGTTTCGCTCCGCCACCCGTGCGGTGTTTTCAAAGAGTTCCACCGCCGTGACCGTGATGTCCGTGCGGAACTTCGCCAGAGAGATGCCGATACAGCCGCTGCCCGTGCAGAGATCCGCCACGTGCGCACCTTTCGGCAGACGCGGGAGTGCCGCCTCCACAAGGGTTTCCGTGTCGGGGCGGGGGATCAGGCAATCGGGGCTGACGGTGAACGGCAGTCCCATGAATTCCCATCTGCCGAGGATGTACTGCAAGGGCTCGCGGCGACAGCGGCGTTCGGCAGCAGCGGCAAGGGCTGGGGAGGAGAGCTCCTCATCCCGCATGGTGAGCAGCATGGCGTGAGAGATTCCCGTGAAATGAGAGGCGAGCAGGCGCGCTTCATAGGCGGCGTCCTCGCTTGGGATTCCCGCGGCGATCAGTGCGGCTTCAAGCGTTCTGAGCGTCATCGGTCGTCTCGGGCGTGTCGGCTGCCTCATTGGATTCCGGTGCAGCCTCGGCAATTTCGGGGAATTCCTCGGGCATCGCATGCTTGAGCGCGAGGATGGCTACCTCAAGCTGTCCCTCGTCCGGCTCACGGGTGGTGATGCGCTGCATCCACAGACCGGGTGCGGAGAGGATTCTCGTGAAGATATTCGTATGCTTGCCGGCGTAGGCAATGAATTCAAATCCAAGACCGACGACGACGGGCAGAAGAAGCAGCTTATAGAGCGCGCGGAAGGCAAGATTGCCCCACGGGACGAGCGAGTTGATGAGGATACTGAGAATCAGGATCACGAAAATGAAGCTCGTGCCGCAGCGCGGGTGGAAGCGGGTGCACTTCATGGCGTTTTCGGGCGTCAGCTCCATGCCTGCCTCATAGCAGGCGATCGTCTTGTGCTCTGCACCGTGGTATTCAAACGTACGGCGCATTTCCTTCATCAAAGAGCAAAGCGAGATGTACGCGACGAAGATGCCGATTTTCAGAAGTCCCTCAATCAGATTGCGGAACCAGCCGAGGCTTTCGAGCACGCCGAGATGGCGCAGAAGCTTCTCAAGCCCCGTTGTGGCGATCGCGGGCAGATACAGAAACAGTGCCATAGCGAGGATGACGCCGAGCACCATGGAGATGCCGGTGAGGATCTCAAGGAATTTGCTGCCGAGCTTTGCGCGCAGCCACGCTTCGAATTTGGAATCCTCCTCCGTGTCGTCGATGCCGAGCATATACGCGGAGCGCATCAGCGTCTTGTAGCTGAGCATCATTGATTCGACGAAATTGGCAACGCCGCGCACAAGCGGGATGGAAAGGATCTTGTGCTTTTTGCGGATGGAGACGTGCGTATCCGTTTCGAGCTTGATGTTACCGTTCTCCTCCCGTACGGCAAGAGCAATGCGGTCGCCGCATTTCATCATGATGCCTTCGAGCACGGACTGACCGCCGACGCGCCCGAGCCGTCCCGCGGGACAGGCGGTGGATTTTTTATCTTTCATTTATATAATCTCCTGTACTTTTCTTAAATCTCCACCATTATATCATATTTCTTTGCATAATAAAAGGGGGTATTTGTAAACACATACGCGCTCCGGATGCTTTTTTGCGGAAATTTGTGCGATGATTCTGTGAATTTTTCAAATTTGTATGGATTTTTCGGGAAAGGTATGATATAATAGACAAGATAATGGAAAAGCACGGCTGTTTCGTGCTTTCAATATTATAAGAAAGGCAGTTTTTACACAATGGGTAAAAGACAGGCACAAACCAAAAAGAAAGGCGGCGCTCTCAAACGCTTCCTGATCGGAGTCTGCGTCGGACTGGCAGTCGTTGTCGTTCTGGGTGCAGCTCTCTACAGCACGCTCAACAATAACGGATTTTTCCAGCGCAGAACGGTCGCAATCTCCAGTGAGAACTATCAGGTGGACAATATGATCATGTCCTACCACTTCTACACGCAGTATCAGAACTTCATGAACTATTACGGCGGCTACGCATCCTCCTTCGGGCTGGATACGAGCAAATCTCTGAAGACCCAGGTATGCCCGCTTACTGCGAACAACAGCTCGTGGTATTCCTACTTCATGGATATGGCTGTTGATCAGGTGCAGTCCATGCTTGTTTTCTGTGAGGAAGCACAGGTTCGCGGCATTACGCTTGACGACGCGGAGTATGATGAGATTGATGCCGCTATCAAGGATCTGAAGAAGCAGGTCAGAACGACCGGCAGCTCCATCAGCCTGATTTACGGTACCGGTGTGAACGCAAAGGACGTTCGCCGTGCCCTGGAGATGGAGGCTCTCGCATCGAAGTGCAAGCAGGCAATCGTTGACGAGTATTCCTACGGTGAGGCGGATTTTGACGCATACATCGAAGAGAATCCGAACGCACTGCTTCACTATTCCTACGCAAACATCACGCTCACCACGCAGGACGGTGTTGCCGAGGGCGATATCACTGCCGATATGCTGAAGGATTTCCAGACGCAGTTCGAGGCAGTGACGACCAAGGAAGCATTTGACGCCGTTGCGTTTGATTATCTGAGAAATTACGTCTATAAGGACGACGAGAAGACCACGGACGACAAGATCAATGAAGAGATTGCCGGCTTCGTCAGCGAGAACACGCTGTACCCGACCACCGAGACTGACTTCTCCAAGTGGGCAAAGGGTGAGGGCGCTGTAAATACGGTTTATGCCTCCATGAACGAGGAAGGCACGGCACTGGATGTTTACTTCCTGATGGCAAAGCCCGCACTTCAGGATTATAAGACGGTTAATGTCCGTCATATCCTTTTGACCGCGGCTACCTACGGCTCCGACGATGCCGCAAAGGCAAAGGCAGAAGAGCTGCTCGCACAGTGGCAGGCAGGCGAGAAGACGGCAGAGTCTTTCGCTGCACTTGCCGGTGAGTATACGGAGGATTCCGCGAAGGACGGTCTGTACGAGAACGTTCTCAAGGGCGATATGGTTGACGAATTCAACGATTGGATCTTTGCTGAGGGCAGAGCAGTCGGCGATACGGAAATCGTAAAGACGCAGTTCGGCTACCACATCATGTATCTGGATGGCTTCGGCGGTCCCGCATGGCACGCAGAGGCAGAGGATGCCCTCATGCAGGCTCGCTATGAGGAGGATGTGAAGGCTCTGACGGAGAAGTACCCCTCCACTGTCAGCGACGTCGCACTCGCGCTTCTCGATATCTGATAACTGAAAAGAATCCCACGGGACAAACTCCGTGGGGTTTTTTATGCGGATCGGCGAAAAACGCAAAAAAATCGCATAAAGCACGCAAGACCCCTTGACAATCGGGCAAAATAATTTTACAATATATATGTATGACTGCGTGATTTGCTCTGCCGTCGGAGCGGTCCGGGGATTCTTCACCGAAGCGGTACAAAAATCAAAGAAGACGGAAGAAAGAGGTTTATTGTGGCACTTGTAACAACAAAGGAAATGTTCCGTAAAGCATACGAAGGCGGTTATGCAATCGGCGCATTCAATATCAACAACATGGAGCTTGCCCAGGCAATCACCGAGGCTGCTCAGGAGGAGAAATCTCCCGTTATCCTGCAGGTTTCCGCAGGCGCAAGAAAGTATGCAAAGCACGCATACCTCATGTCCCTCGCTCACGCAGCTGTTGAGGATACCGGCATCGATCTCGCTCTCCACCTCGACCACGGCGCAGATTTCGAGATCTGCAAGTCCTGCATCGACGGCGGATTTACTTCCGTTATGATCGACGGCTCTCACCACAGTTTTGAGGATAACATCGCTCTCACCAAGAAAGTCGTTGAGTACGCACACGCACACGGCGTTGTCGTTGAGGGTGAGCTCGGCGTTCTCGCAGGCGTTGAGGATGACGTAGTTGCAGAGCATTCCTCTTACACCCGTCCCGAGGAGGTTCAGGAGTTCGTAGAGCGTACCGGCGTTGACTCCCTCGCTATCTCCATCGGTACGTCCCACGGCGCATATAAGTTCACCGCTAAGCAGTGCACCAGAAATGAGGAGGGCATCCTCGTTCCGCCGCCGCTCCGCTTCGACATTCTCGAAGAGGTCGGCAAGAGACTGCCCGGATTCCCGATCGTTCTCCACGGCGCTTCCTCCGTTCCGCAGCAGTTCGTTAAGGAAATCAACGAGCTTGGCGGCAACCTCCCGGATGCAGTCGGTATTCCGGAGGATCAGCTTCGCAAGGCTGCAAAGATGGCAGTCTGCAAGATCAACATCGACTCCGACCTCCGTCTCGCTATGACGGCAGGCATCCGCAAGGTTCTCACCGAGAATCCGTCCGCGTTCGACCCGAGAGAGTATCTCAAGGTTGCACGTGCCAATGTCAAGGATATCGTCAAGCACAAGATCGCAAACGTGCTCGGCTCCTCGAACACGCTGTAAGAATAAAAGAAATGCCGCCCTGTGGAAAACCACAGGGCGGTTTTTTGTGATGTGAGAGGGAGAAGGTTACAATCCCATATCTGCCCAGTATGCTGCTAAAGCACGGTTGATGTTCGCAACGCTACATTCTGTGGAATGGGTAATGATTTCTGGTTCAAAAAATTTATAATAATCGATACTACTATAACTATAATACTCCCCGGCGTCTGCCTCATCTTTTATAACCATGTATAAACCATATCTTTCTCGATCTTTCTCCACCTGTGCTTTTCTTGATTCGTGTGGAGTGCCGCCAACAATGCATATGCATAAAAATTCATCTGTTTTTCCGCCAGCGCGGTTTTCGCCCTGAAGACGAACTGTAATTGTATCTGTTCCTTTTCCCGCATCTGTACGATGTGCGCGATAAGTTTCATCACCGATTTCAAGCACACGAACCTCTGTTGGAGCGTAAAAATCTGATGTAATAATTTTTATCAATGCATCGAATAATTGTTTTTCACGTGTGTTCAGGGCTTCAACCGCAGTTGTCTCGGGTGGATTTGTTTCGGGTGCAGGCTCCGAGGGTTCATTTCCTCCACAGGAGCAGAATAACAGACAGGTGAGTGTAAGTGTGAGGATAAGAAGCTTTTTCATGGTGGTTTTCCTTTCGTGATTTATTTGGCTTGTGAGTGCAGTATGTTTTCTTTTTTGCTTTCGCAGATTTTACAGGCTTTGATGCGCTTGCCGGCGTAGGTGTATGCCTCTTGTTCCGTGTCGAAAAGTTTATACTTTACCGGTTTGATCTTACTGTGTGGGCAGAAGCCAAGGATATGAAGTGCCCCGGTGCTTTCATTGTATAGGTATTTGTATGCCATATTTTCACCTCCTTGTGGGATCGAATTGGGTGTGGCTTTGTCTTGTTCAGAAAGAACCACCACAATAATATCACAAATTGAGATAATTGTCAATATCTCATCCTGAGATTTTATATAATAGAATTGAGGAGGGATATTGATGCGGCTGAGAGATTTGAGAGAGGATTCCGATCTGACGCAGTCGGTGCTGGCAAAACATCTGCATATCAAGCAGAATACGTATTCGCAGTACGAGAACGGGCAGAGGCAGATTCCGCTGGAAATGCTCGTCGCGCTTGCGGAGTTTTATGATACCTCCATCGATTATATCGTGGGGCTTACGGACGAGCGGAAACCGTATCCCAGAAAATAAAAGCAGACATTCGTACGAATGCCTGCTTTTTTGTTAAAGTTTTTGCGGAGCTTTTTTCAAAAAGCGACCGTTTTTCCTCTTACTTGCACGCTTCCTCAACTGCAACAGCGCAAGCGACGGTCATGCCGACCATCGGGTTGTTACCTGCACCGATCAGACCCATCATTTCTACATGAAATCCGCCTTCGGCGGCTTTCCGAGGGTGAAAAAGCAAGCAAAAACGAGCTTTTAACCGTAAACGCGAGGTTTACAGAAAGCCGAACACATCACTTGCATGTGTTCTTGTACTCATTATACACCAACTTCAGTTAAGAAGTCAAGGCCTTTTAACATCTTTTGAAGAACTCTGATACAACACTTAACATCTTTTTATCATCTTTTGAAAGGAACGGCTTTCATCAGTCATACAAACCGCGCATTTTATCAAGGTATTTCTTGAATTCTTCCACTACTGGAGAGGGAGAAAGAATCTTTACCTTGTTGCCGAGACCGCAGAGCCAACCGAAAAACTGATTGCTGACCGCTACTGGAACAACAGCAGTAAAGTGTTTATCATCATCCTTCGCATAGATAACTCCCCGTGTTCCGAAACGGTCAACGAAGGTATCCAGAAGCATGTTCAATGCCCTGATTGTAACGTGTTCACGTTCCCCGTCAAACATTCCGAAATGCTCTTGCAGATACGCTTCTAAGTTCAGTTCTTTGAATTCCTCTTCACCGCATCGGGGTTCGCCCGTCAGTTCCAAATCTTTCATTCGGTCAACACGGTAGTTGACTATCTTTTTCATTTTGTCATCGTAGCCCATCAGATAGTAATTTCCATCGGTTATCAGAAGTTTGTACGGGCTGACTATGTACCATTCCCCTTTGCGGCGTTCGGTTCGCCGCAGACTGCCTTGAATGGCGTATGACATGTACTTGAAGCGTATTTTCTCAGGAATGTGCGCTTTTTTGTTGCGCTTGCGGCTCATGGCGGCAGAAATTTTGCTTGCCATTTCATAGATGGCAATGTTCTCCGTTTTGGCTCTATCTAGAAGGAAGGTGTCTCTTCTGATGTCTTCTGCGTAGTGTTCGCTGACAAGGTCACAAACAACATTCACAAGCCGTTTTGCACGTTTTTCGTCAATGAACTTTGCGGCGTAGACACACTCTGCGAGAATCCGCACATCATCCACCTTGTAATGCCGCTTGCGGACGTAGAAGCCCTTTCGGTGTTCATCGTAGATGATGGTTTTTTCTTTGTCATCCTGAAGGAGTTTTTCTGCTTCTTCGATTGTTTCGGCTTTTGGCTCAGTGTAATGGCTTCCAGTAGTGAGCAGAACCGCCTTGTTGATGGCTTCTATGTCTTTGTATATTGACCTGCGTTCTGCCTCAATTCCGCACTCCTGCAAGTAGCCCACAATATCTGCGGCAGTAGCCACATGGTTTACATCGGTGAAGCGCATGAGATAATCGTAAACCAGATAGGGTTTCATTTTCTGATTGAATTGTTTGCCTCTTGTGGATTTTTCCTCTTTGGATTCTGACATACCACCACCCCCTGTGGTATATTATAGTGTTTTTTGCTCAAAAAATCAAGTTTCCCTTGTGTTTCTGTTTACAAATCGCGTGATGTGTGATATAATGAATATGCCAAACAAAAAACAAATATCTATCGTAGGAGAACTCTCTATTTTTATGGGGGTTTTGTACCTATTTGTCACCAACCCTATGGATTTGGTAAAAGCGCAGATTCCGCGGGTTGGTTTGGAGAGTATCCTATCAATTTGTTTTTTGTTTGGCGACAATCGGGGTTTGCGTTTTTCGGTGCGTTAACTTCGGTTGGCGCACTTTTTTATTTTTACAGGAGGGGGACATAGTGAAAAAGAATTACATGGTAAATACCGACACAGGCACACTTCACATTGTTGGATTCTGTTCTCATACAACAAAAACACGTCCAGTTCATATCAAATATTTTGACACCGAAGAAGATGCATATTTAGAATTGGGTCGAAAAGTCAAACCATGCAACGTGTGTCAAACAGAAAAAGAAAAACGATTGGAGAAAAGCAAATGAAAAGAATGTTATTTTTACTCATGGTGCTGATGTTGGGCTTATCTTTGTGTGCGTGTAGCGGTGAAACCCCATTTCAAAATCCCTCATCTTCTGAGACAAGCGACCTAATATCCACACTTGAATCAGAATCAGAATCAGAATTGGAAACAAAAACGGAAACAGAAATTCAAGAAGTTCCTGAAGAAACTCAGATATATTTGAATGAAAGAGCCACCATAGGTGATTTTGAATTTGAAATTACAAATGTGCGATATGTCACTCAATATTCTACTTCCAGTACAATATATCGTCCAAAAAATGGTTCGCACTTTATTCAAGTAGACTATATTGTAAAAAATATAAGCAAATCCACCAAGAATTCTCCACTTTATTGCTTAACAGCCGATTATGATGATGGATATATTTTTAATATTCAGCGTTCTTACAGAAATGTGTCCCTGTATAACGGTGGAGTGGAAAACCCGTGTGAAATGCCTCCGCTCAGCAAAGAAATCGATTGTCGAGCGTATATTCCTGTTCCTCAGGAAGTCTATGAATCAGAAAAACCATTGTTTATAAAAATTGGTTTGAGCGATGGAGATGGTGTAGCCAGTGCAGTTTTCAATCTACGACCGATGGACGAAATTCAGCAGGAAGCATTTTACAACAAAGCAACCGATTATATCAATAATGCCACATATTATGATTATTATCTTGCCACAACTGTTTTTGAAATTTTGGGTGATTATAAGGATTCCGTTGCACTCAATGAAAAGGCACGTTTGTATTATCACGCCCTTTCCTATAATGGCTCCATAGAGGCGGATACCCTGTTTTTGGAAAGATTAGATACCTTCCCTGTCATAAATGGCGATGAGATTTCTTCAATTTTTGTGGGGAATACATGGGATCATTCTTCATACGTTGATCATTTAACATTTAATCAAGATGGCAGTTTTTCTTTTGGGGAAAGAAAAAGTAGCCTACGCTGGTATGTTGAGGGAAATAATTTAATTATAAAAGATGGCGGAAACACGCATATTTACGAAGTTCGTTCCTTAATAGACGGAGTTTATCTCCTGCTTGAAGATGGTGTGCCGGAAAAAACACTAATGAAAGTAGAATAATAACCAATAGGGAGCCTCGCGGCTCCCTATCTTTTTACCCTTCCAAAAGTCCAACATACTTATAAACTGTATTCCTGCTCAACCCACACACACGAGCCAATTCCGAAACATTGAGTTCTCCCTTCACAAACGCAGGATAATGCCTGTAAAAAATCTGCGGAATGTCATCCTTGGTCAGTTGCGGTCTCCCGAGCCGCACGCCCTTCGCCTTGGCATTTGCCATGCCTGACCGCACACGGTCTCTTATCATACCGAGTTCCAGTTCCGCAAACACGCCTGACATCTGAATGAATGCGTTTGACATGGGGTCAAGCCGTCCAAGAGTACAGTCAACAGTGATGCTCCCCTTGATAATCAGCTTGAGTTTCTTCGCCTTTACAATTTCGATAATC
>JAFTUH010000008.1 GCA_017466375.1 Clostridia bacterium
CTACACCTACCGTTTGAGCAGATGATGCCCGCATCTTGGCATCATCTGCATTTCAACTGCCCCGCGAGGTTATCCATCGGATAACCTCGTCCTAAATGGCGCCCGCCTTTTGGCGCCATTTAGACACGCCCTTCCGCCTCAAACGCCGCCTTCACAAAATACAGATCCGTTCCGCGCAGATATCCGCTGCCCGCGCCGTCCGCCGTGCGGCAAACGACCAGCGAGTCGCCGCCTTTACCGAGAATGCCCGTGTCCCCGTCGGACACGATCGCGCGGCTCAGAGCCTCGATCTCCTCTGCCGCCGCCGAAAGCGAGTGGTGGAATACACGCACCTCCAGACGCGCCGCACAGAGCGCTCCATCCGATCTGCCCGGGAAACAGCGGTATACCGCCGAGGGCACACCCAAACCGCCGGGCGCCGGCATCAATGGCACATGCAAAGCACGCGCCGCCGCTTCAATCAGCCGATCCTGTATGTTCATCCGTTCGCCTCCGATTCAAAATGAATCCTCTCACAGCGGAGCCGCCAAAGTCCGCCAAGATCGATCGGCACAAGCACACGGTAGCGCGCCGATCCTCTCACAAGCAGCATCCCGCGCGAGAATCCGCCCGCAGGCGTATAGCGCGACGGAATCACCGCCGTCACCTTTTCCGCCGCACAGGAGAGATCGTCCTCCGCCCTCTCCGATGCGGAATTATGCGACAGCACCGCACGCACCGTGCCGATCAACGCGCCGTCCGCTCCCATCAGCGAAAACGGACGCTGTATGCGCCGCATCATCGGCAGTCCCCCCTGAGGGAGGCAGGATGCCGCATCGCGCAAAGCTGACGCATCACGGCATCGCTGTATCCCGCAAGATACGACTCCGCCGCGCCCGATACAGATCGGTACGAAAGCCCGGCGCCATCCATGCGCCCGTAATCCTCCGCTACCATCTGCGAAAGCAGAAAATCCGGCACGTCCTCCCCCTCTTTCAGGCGGCAGAACGCACGCGCATACGCCTCTGCATCCGCAATCAGCGAAAGAATCACCGCATCCGCCGCGGTGTCATCGGGAGAAAGCCCCAGCCTCTCCCGCAACTCCGATACCGTAACCACTCTTATCACACCTTTCCGTCCGATATCAAAAAGAACATTTGTTCTTTCTCGGGCAAAAATTAAAGCGTGATGACCGCGCTCTTGATTACGAGACCGTCCGTATCCGTCTCAGCAACGGCGATACGGTTGGCGTCACCGATTTCGATCGGGGATGCACCGTCCCAGATTGCCCAGTGGGATACGTCGTCCGCAAGCAGCGGCGCATCGGCATCGGCAAGATAGCGGACCGTGCCGCTTGCACCGGATACGGTCAGCGTGACAGCGCCGTCCGCAGCATTAGCGGAAGCCGTCAGCGCAGGAGCCGCCGTGCCGAGGATCACGGAGGAGGTGTCATCCACCAGCGCGATCAGACCGTGACGCTCGTATACGATGGTGTTCTCCTTCGTCTCGATATCGCGGCTCTGCTCGAGAGACGCCTCCTTCTTCACGAAGAATTTGACAGCCGCCTTATCGGTGATGATCACCTTGCCTGCCGGCACGAGGCGGGAGAACAGGACCGGGATACCGCACAGCGTGCCGAACTGACCGCTGTAAAGGATCTCGCCCTGCTGTGCCGCGATGAAATCGGGATCCTTGCGGATCGCGGTACGGCCGTCCGCACCCATGAGGATGAACAGACCCTGCTCCACCTCGCGGCCGATGTCACCGAGTGCCTCGACGATATCGCTGTAGGTGAGGGATTTGCCGCTGAATGCGCGGCGATTCTTGATGTGCGCGAGCTGCGCGAAATATTCGCTGCGGACCTGATTTGCCATCACATCAGCGGCACCGGCAAGAGCGGCGTCGATGAGGGCAGGATCCTGCATCGCCTCAACGTCGTTATAGCGGAAGGTCTGCTGATAACGCTTGACCGTGTAGGTCTCGGGCGTGAAGGTGAGCGTGCCTGCGGCGCTGTTGGACTGACCGCCGGCGAGTGCCTCCACCGTACCGTTATAGGTATAACGGTTGATGATTTTCGTGAGGCCGGCACCCTCCTTGAGGGAATCGTCCACCGTCATGAGCGAGCGGACCGCCAGCTTGGAGTTGAAAAGCTCCGTGAGTTTCGTTTCAAGTACACTGTTTTCGTAGACTGTGTTCATGTTTGGTTCCTTTCTTTTCTTTCTTTTTCGATAAGTATTACTTTACGCACATGGGATTCGGTCAAAGGGTTCCCTGCCTCACCCCATGATCTCCGCCAGGCGCGCGACGGGTGTCTCCCGGATGATCTTGCCTGTCAGAGGAGCGGCAGTCTGCGCACCGCCGGGCAGAATCCCCTCCGTTTTCTCTTTGAGAGCACGGATCGCCGCCGCCTCGACCGCCTCGGAAAGCGCACGCACGCGCGCCGTCAGCACCTCATCGGGCACCTCGATCTCCCCCGCCGGGAGCAGGATCTCCACCAGCTCCTCCCCGAGAGATATTTCACGCAGATAGCGCGCACAACGAATCTCCGTCTCGCGGCGTGCCGATGCCGTTTTTGCGGCATGAAGCGCCTCCTCCAGCACGCGGATCTCCGCGCTGTGCGCCGCGGCAAATTCTGCCTGTCCATCCGCAAAGGCAGCCGCCTTTGCCGCTTCAAGGGCAGAGGAATGCTCCTCCTCCCATTCGGCTCTTGCCGCGCGAAGGCGCTCCTCCACATCCGTCACAGTGAACAGACGCGCGCTCTCCGTCTCTGGCTCCTGTACCGCTTCGGGAATCATTTCCGTATCGCTCATGCGTCCGCCTCCGTTTCCTCCATCTGAATACGGCGCATCTCTTCCTCCGCATCCTCCACAAACGGAAGATGCTCCACCACGGAACGGCGGGAGAGAATGCCCGAAAGCTTCTGCGCCATATCCGCCGCCTCCTCGGGCATGCCGGGCAGATTGCGTGTGAAGATCATACGGATGCTCGCCGCATCAAAATGCGCGCCCGACAGAGTCAGAAGCCGCCCGATCAGACGCCATCTCTTGGCAAGACCGCGGCGGAAATACTGCTCCGTCACGGCGACGCGATTTTCAAAATTCAGCATGCGCCAGCGGATCGCCACGCCGGAGAGCGCACTGCCCGAGAGCATCTCCTCCGCCATATCGACCGTGCCCGAGAAGCGGTAGATATCCTTCGCGATGCGCGATTTGAGATTCTCAATGTACGCATCGTTGACCGTCTTCGTCAGCCACTTCGCGTCCCCGCCCTCGTCGAGCAGGATCACGCGGTCGCGGCGGATACGGGCAAGATCGTCCGCATCCGTGCCGCCCATGCCGGAGATGGCAAGATAGCTGTCCGCGAACAACTCGAAATCGTTCACGCACGCGCTCTCGAGGCGGTTGTACGCATCCACGAGCGAGATCACCGGCTCAAAATCGCCGAGTCGGTCGCGGTTGTTTTCGTAGAAGATCACCGGCACCTCGCCGAACAGATGCGGCGTACGGCTCACCTCGGTGAGCGTCTGCCCGTCATAGCGGTACACCGTCAGGCAGGAGGCGTCGTACACCTCCACGGTGATCTCCTCGGCATCCGCCTGTCTGTAGTAGCGGATTGCGTAACGGAGACGCGGCTCGACCGCACCGTCATAGACGGGGATCACGCTGTCCGCCGCAATCGGCGTGAAGCGCGGATGCGAGGCATCCTCATACCAGAGGAGCTCCGCCGCCCGTCCGCATACGGAGAGATCTCTCGCCAGCGCGTTGTTTGCAAAGCGCTCACTGTTTTCGACGGAGACGGCGCGCATCATCGCTTCCGTTCTCTCGTCCGCCGCATAAGTAACCCCGCGGCCCATGAAATACCCGACTGTGCAGTCGGTGATACTGCGGCAAAAATTGTTCACGAGACGGTTGTCCGGCAGTTCCGGATCACGCGCCGCCTTCAGAATATCATGCTTGCCGAGATAATACGCACCGAGACGCGCAAGTCTTGGTGCCTCCCCCACCATGAACGCATTCAGGCGGGAGATGATTTCCTTTTTGTCTGGCATTGTTTATCCTTTCTTGAATAATATCGGAGGGGATGACAGGTCGTTTGTCAGGCGAATCCGTTTGCCGCTTTTTCTTTGACACCGTAGGCACAAAGAAAAAGCTACCAAAAAGAAATGCCGATCACGGGGCTCCGCCCCGCACCCCGCGAGCTTTTGAAAAAGCTCGACCAAAACTTTTATACTGGACTCGCACAATCGAAATCCAAGCCTTTGCCCTAAAGGTTTTTGTGGGGGTTTGGGGGAACTTTTTGCAAAAAGTTCCCCCATCGTATCTCCCCCTCGCGTCCCCCTCTTCCCCTCATATCCCCAGCGCGCGTTTTGAGAGCGTGCGCACACCGCCGCGCCTAAGAGGCTCGGTCGCATAGCGGAGAGCCGCCATCGCGTCATCGTTGCCGGGAGCGGGGATCTCCTCATCGCTCCCCTCGAGCCACTTCCACGCGCGGATCTCGGCGAGCACGTTTTCGCAGGACGCATCGATCACGATCTCTCGCCCTTTCAGGTATTCGATCTGACCGCGCACGCTGCCCGGTTCCTTTTTCACACCGATCGCGCGCCATCCCGCCTTTCGCCACATACGGATCCGATCCGGCTCCGCGCTGTCGCAGTACATCGGCAGGTTTTTCGGGAACCCCTCCCGTTCGGCGAGCGCAATGATCTCCGCCGTATCCATCTCACGCACGTATAGCTCGCGCAAAACGTGCAGATCGCCGTCCTTCACGCCGACCAGAAGCAAACAGTCCGCGTGATTGAAGCCGAAATCCTGCGCCATCCATGCGCCGTCGTACGCGTGCGGATCACGGGAGAGATTCCCCACCCGCCACCTCGTCAGGATGCATCCGCTTGCCGCCGTCCCCCACTCACCCAGCGCGTAGACGGCGTATCCGTCGGGATCCTCCTTCTGCCGACGCTCCATGCGTCTCGCATACGCCGCATCGGCGAACGCGTTGTCCTTGTACGTCGAATGATGGAGGAACACATCCTCACTCGGCGGTGTATCAAAGAATCGCCGCTTGATCCAGTGCGTGTCGGAGATCGGGTTGAACGTCAGCGTGATCTGGTAGAAGAGGTTCGGATTGAGGACGGTGAGATCGCCCCTGAGCCGGTCGTCCAGAATGTCGAGATCCGACTCCTTCAGCTCCGTCGCCTCCTCGCACCAGATCCACGTCAGCTTTCCGCAGCGGAACGCCACGCTCTTGATTCTCTCGCGCTGGCTGTCTTCATGCATACCGCGGAAAACGATCCGCCCGCCCGTCACACGCGAGGTCAGCATCATCGGATCTTTGTGAATCTCCCAGTACCGATCCGCACGATCACCGAAAATCCGCATGATCGCGCCGGTAAGCTCCTCAAACACCGAATAGCGGCAGGCACTCTCCGTCTTTCGGACAACGAGCAGATTTGCGCCCCTGTAGCGCACATCCGACAGTTTCAGTATAAAATCCTGTGCCACGTTGAAGCTTTTTCCGCTTCCCGCACCGCCTGAGAGGAGGCGGTAGCGCGCACGCGTCTGATTCGCCTCGAAAAATACACGGTTGAAGCGCACCGCGTTTTCAGACGTAATCGACACGGACGGTGAGGGAGCCGTCGCTTCCCTCCACGGAGAGAGCAGACATCATCCCCCGCAGCTGATCGAGGGCGCGGATGCGATCGGTAACCTTTTCATCGGCATCGAACGCAATTTTCTCGTACTCCGCAAGGATACGGTCGAACATATCTCCCGCAAGGCGCCGCGCTACGCGCCGATCTACTTCCCTCGCACCGTCTGCACGAAGGAAAGCGCGCGCCTCTGCCGTTTTGATGCCCGCAGCCTTTACCGCCGCCGGCATATCGTATGATTTGGAAAATTCTCCGAGAAAACTCTCCCGCGCTTCTGATGTCATGCTCTGTCTCCTTTCTTGTGATGGTTGCCCCGATACGAATCGCGCCTGCCTTTTTGGCGCGGTTTGTACGCAGTCTGCGAGGTTCCCGGTTTTCCGCAACGCGGAAACGACCGCCTCTGCGGTCGAGGGAATCCTCGACGCAAATCGCGCCTGCCTTTTGGCGCGGTTTGCAAAGAACAAATGTTCGTTTCCGTGGCAAAAATGAATACCGCACAAGAGCGGTATGCTGAAACTGTATCTGTATTATACCAAAAGTGGGAGGAGGTGTCAACTCACACGGCGCAGAAATGTGAACAAATGTTCGTTCTCGGTTTTGTGCAGTGTGTACAGAGTACGCCCAAACAGAGGAGTAAAGCAAGGGACTGCCGCCATTCGCTGCAGCAGTCCCCGGTTTTATGCTTTGATAATGGAAAGAATCTTCGCGATCTGCGCCGCCGTCACGCCGCATTCCATGAGAAAGCGCGGCACTTTATCGGCAAGCGTACCGCCGGGCGCGTATTTGTCCAGCGCATCGAGAAACGCCGCGTAGTACGGCGCACGCCGATTGCGGAATCCGTGCGCGCCCTCGGTCTGACCGCCCGCATAGGTGGACAGCCCGGTCAGCTCGTAATCGGTGTGGATCTCGTCATCGCTCTCCCCTGCCAGCGCGCGGAGGTAGAGTGCAATCATGCCCGTCCGGTCCGCGCCGCCCATGCAGTGGATGTACACGGGATAATTCTCCTCGTGCGTGAGGAATTCCATGATCTGTACGATGCCCGCTTTGTGTACGTCCTCGAACACCTCCATATACGGACGGTATCCGAGCTGGACAAGGGCAACGGAATCCCCTGCGGGGGATTTCTCCAATTTCCCTTGGCACTCGATACGCAAATCGAGCTGCGTCCTGATCCCGAGCACGTCTGTAAATGTGCGCCTGCCCGCCTCGGTGATGTTGAAATATCGCTCGATCTCACTGCCGCGGTAGAGGAGTCCCTGCTTCAGCTTACCGCCGCCGATGTCGCGGACGTTCAGCGCCCCGTCGATTTTTATGAAGCGCGGTGCATCGGCCTTCGTGGTGAACGAGCGCACCTCGCCGCCGTCCACCCGCCAGAAATAGGTTTGTCCGATTTTGAAATTTCCGACCGTACACTCCGTGCCGTCCACCGATACCGTGACGAACGGATCGGCGAAATCCGCGTCTTCCGCGATCTCGAGCGTGTGCGGCGATACGCCATCCGCCTCCCATACGAAGGTGAGCTGACGCGGATAGGTGCGTTCGGTATCGTTTTTGACGGTGAGCAGCCAGTCAAGCGCGGCATCCGTACCGTCGGCGTGGATTTTTTCGATAAAGGTATTCTGGATATCGGTATGTGTATCGAAGAGGTATCCGTCCTCGGGGGAGATCAGTCGTACCATGATGATTCCTTTCGGGTTGTTTTTTCTTATTTTATCATAGGTTTTTTTGTTTTGCAATAGGTTTTTGGGGGTACGATGTAGGAGGGGCGTGTCGCGCAGCCCCTTGCTTGCGTTTTATTTCTTTATAATGGAACGGATCTTGTCGAGCTGTGCTTCCGTCACACCGCAGGAAAGCAGATAGGCAAGAATCCTTTCGGCGAGCGTCTCGCCCGGAACTGTTTTTTTCAGCTCATCAAGGAACGCTGCGAACCACGAGGAGTTCGTCTTGCGATAATTGCCGCCGCCGCTTCCTTCCTCGCCTTGGGCAACGGTGGTCAGGCTTGTCATCTGATAATCCGTCAGCAGTTCCGCGTCATTCTCTCCTGCAATCGCGCGCAGGTACAAGGCGATCATGCCCGTGCGGTCCGCGCCGATCAGGCAGTGGAAATACACGGGGTAGTTCTCCTCGTTTGCGAAAAAGTCCATGGCGCGCACGATTCCCTTGCGATATTCGTCCTTAAAAATCTCAAGATATGCATCGTTCGGGATCTGCACGAGGGAGACAGCGTCCCCTGCGGCGGAGCGATCGATTTTGCCGAGCATATCCAACCGCAGATCGAGCTCCGTTTTGATGCCGAGCACGTCTGTGAAGGTGTGCTTGCCCGCTTCACTGATCGAGAGACACCGTTCGAGCTCGCTGCCGCGGTAGAGAAGTCCCTGGCGGATCTTTCCACCGCCGATGTCCCGCGCATTTTTCGCGCCGTCGATGTGGATGAATCGCGGCGCGTCGGCCTTCGTAGTGAACGAGCGCACCTCGCCGCCGCTGACGCGCCAGAAGTACGTCTGCCCGATCTTCAGATTTTCGATCTCGCACGACGTATCGGTCGTCGTGACGGTGAGAAACGGGGCGTCAAAGCCGTCCGTTTCGGACACTTCCACCGTATATGCGTCCGCGCCGTCGTCCTCCCAGATGAGTGTCAGCGTGCGCGGGTAGGACAGCTCGGCGCCGTTTTTGCATGATGTCAGAAAATCGTGCGCTTCGTCCGTGCCGTCGGTGTGGATCTTTTTGATGAACGTGTTCTGCAGATCGGTGTGTGTATCGAAGAGGTATCCGTCCTCGGGGGAAATCAGTCGTACCATGATGATTCCTTTCGGGTTGTTTTTTCTTATTTTATCATAGGTTTTTTTGTTTTGCAATAGGTTTTTGGGGGTACGATGTAGGAGGGGCGTGGCGCGCAGCCCACACCTATGCAGGAGGGGCAAATCGCGTAGCCCCTCCTGCAAAGGTGCGCAAAAAAAGACCGCCCGGGCATCCCCGAACGGTCTTTCCTTTATTACAGCTTCGCGATATCTTCCTCGGTAATCAGCGATACGCCCGCTTTGGCGAGAACCGCTTCCGCCGCCGCATTGTCCTTCACACGGAGAACGACGCACGCGTGGCTCTTCGCCTGTGCAACGAATGCGTATACGTATTCCACATCGATGCCCGCATCGGAAAGGAGCGCCAGAAGCGCCGCAAGCCCGCCCGGCTTGTCATCGGCCGCCGCGGCAACAACGTCCGTCTTCGAGCAGACGTAGCCGTGCTCGGAGAGGATAAGCATCGCCTTTGCGTTATCATCCGTGATCACGCGGAGAATACCGAAATCGTTCGTGTCCGCAATGGACAGCGCACGCAGACCGATCCCCGCATCGGACAGAGCACGGAGTGCATCCGCCAGCGCACCTTTTTTGTTCTCAACAAATACAGATACCTGTTTGATAGCCATGGTAAATCCTCCTGTATTTCAATAATCAGTCGTGCAGCTTGCGCTTGTCGATTACGCGGACGGCCTTGCCCTCGCTTCTCGTGATCGTCTTCGGCGCAACGAGATGCACGTCGGGACGGATGCCGAGCATCGTCACCATAGCGGCGGTCAGCTGCTTTTCCGCATTGCGGATATCGCGCACCGTATCGGAGAACAGCTCCGGCGTCAGCTCGACGTTGACTTCCATCGTATCGGTATTGTTCACGCGATCGATCACGATCTGGTAGTTCGGAGAGTAGCCCTCATTCAGAAGCACCGTCTCGATCTGCGACGGGAATACGTTGACACCGCGGATGATCATCATATCGTCGGAGCGACCCATCGGCTTGGACATCTTGATCAGCGTACGTCCGCAGGAGCATTTCTTGCGGGAGAGCACGCAGATATCGCGTGTACGGTAGCGGAGAAGCGGAAACGCCTCCTTCGTGATCGAGGTGAAGACAAGCTCACCCTTCTCGCCGTCCGGCAGAACCTCACCCGTCTCGGGATCAATGATCTCGGGGATGAAGTGGTCCTCGTTTACGTGCATGCCCGTCTGCTCGGAGCATTCAAACGATACACCGGGGCCCGTCGTCTCGGTCAGGCCGTAGATGTCGTATGCCTTGATGCCGAGTGATTTCTCGATATCGCGGCGCATCTCGTTCGTCCACGGTTCCGCGCCGAAGATGCCCGCTTTCAGCTTGTTGTCCTCCGGCTTGTAGCCCTGCTCTTTGAGCGCCTCGCCGATGTATGCCGCATAGGACGGCGTGCAGCAGAGGATCGTCGCACCGAGATCCATCATGAACTGGATCTGTCTCTCGGTGTTGCCCGAGGACATCGGCAGCGTGAGACAGCCGACCTTGTGCGAGCCGCCGTTCAGACCGGGACCGCCCGTGAACAGGCCGTAGCCGTAAGCGACCTGGCAGACGTCCTCATTCGTACCGCCGACAGCAGTGATGGCACGTGCACAGCAATCCTCCCACAGATCGACGTCCTTTTGGGTATAGAAAGCGACGACGCGGCGTCCCGTCGTACCGGATGTGGACTGGATGCGGACGCAGTTTTTCAGATCGGTAGCAAGCAGACCGTAGGGGTACTGGTCACGGAGATCATCCTTACAGACGAACGGAAGTTTGTGAAGATCGTCAATGCTCTGAATGTCGTCGGGGGTGAGACCTTTTTCCTCCATGCGGGCACGGTAGAAGGGGACATTGTCCCAAACGTGCTTCACCTGCTTTACGAGGCGCTCGCTTTGAAGGGCGCGCATCTGCTCGTAGGGCATGGTCTCGATTTCTTTCTGGTAGTAGCGCTGT
Source organism: Clostridia bacterium (assembly GCA_017466375.1). Classification (GTDB taxonomy): domain Bacteria; phylum Bacillota; class Clostridia; order Oscillospirales; family CAG-272; genus SIG701. Next base: position 10,379 of record JAFTUH010000008.1, read on the forward strand.
TCTGCCATAGAACGGGGTCATCTCCTTTTGAAATAGATTTATAAAATTATGCGTGGTAGCCGAGATCGAATGCGGCTTTATTCAGTTCAACGAATTTCGGCGCGACCGTCGTTTCGATGGCGGCGAGCCACTTCTCCTCGGGAATACCGAAATATTTCGCGAGCCGCCCCATCAGCACGATATTTACCGCGCGTGCCGAGCCTGCCTTCTCCGCGAGGGAGAGCGCATCGATCGCGTCGATGTGCATGCCGCCGGCTGCCAGTTTGTCCAGCGCATCCGCCGGATACTCCGCCGCGCCCGTGATGACGGGCATCGGATCGATCTGCTGTGTATTGACGACGACGGTGCCGCCGTCCTTCAGGCAGGAAGCGTAGCGAGCCGCCTCCAGTTTTTCAAACGATACGATAAAGTCCGCCTCGCCGAGATCAATGATCGGGGAGTAGACCTTCTCACCGAATTTTACATACGTGACCACGGAGCCGCCGCGCTGGCTCATGCCGTGAACCTCGGAAACCTTTACGTCATATCCCTCCGCGGTGAGGAGATTGCCGAGCAGGCGGGACGCCAGAAGCGAGCCCTGTCCGCCGACGCCTACGATCATTACACTTGTCGTTTTCATTCTGTTATCCTCCGATCATGCCTCGATCGCGCCGAACGCGCATTTCTGATTACATACGCCGCAGCCGACGCAAAGCGTGGCATCGATGACAGCCTTTTTATCCTTGAAACTGATCGCGGGGCAGCCGATCTGCATGCAGGCACGGCATCCGCGGCACTTGTCCGCATTGACCTTTTCGGGCGGATTCTTCTTCACGGATTTCAGCAGCACGCACGGGCGGCGGGAGATGATGACGGACGGCTCCTTAGCCGCCAGTTCCTCTTTCAGCACCTTATCGCACGCGGCGAGATCGTACGGATCGACAACGGCAACGCGGCGGATGCCGACGGCATGACAGAGTGCCTCGAGGTCGATCTTGCCGGCGGGATCGCCGTGGATATCCATACCGGTCGTCGGGTTCTGCTGGTGACCGGTCATACCGGTGATGGAGTTGTCGAGAATGATGACGGTCGAGTTTGAGCCGTTGTAGGCGATGTCGATCAGTCCCGTCACGCCGGAGTGCATGAACGTGGAGTCACCGATGACGGCAACGCTCTTACCTTCGGAAGCCTCGCCGCGCGCCTTGTTGAAGCCGTGCAGACCGGAGACGGACGCGCCCATGCAGAGGACGGAATCGACCGCATTCAAGGGAGCAACCGCACCGAGCGTGTAGCATCCGATATCGCCGATGACGGTGACTTTGTTTTTGGAGAGGGTGTAGAACAGACCGCGGTGCGGGCATCCTGCGCACATCATGGGCGGACGGCCGGGCACGGCGTCGGGGGTGGCGTGTGCCGCCTCGGGCAGACCAAACGCCTTCGCAACGACAGCCTGCGAATACTCGCCGATGGGGGAGAAGAGATTCTTGCCCTCGACGGGGATACCGAGATTCTTGACGAACGATTCGATCACGCCGTCCAGTTCCTCGACCACAACGAGGCGGTCAACAGACGCGGCGAAATCGCGGATCATCTTTTCGGGCAGGGGATGCACCATGCCGAGTTTGAGCACGGGCACCTTGTCGCCAAAGACTTCCTTGACGTACTGATAGCACGTGCCGGCGGTGATGATGCCGAGGGATTTGTCCGTGCCGGCATCGATGCGGTTGAACGGGCAATTCTCCGCATACTCTGCAAGTTTCGCCATTCTTTCCTCGACGATCGGGTGGCGTGCCTTCGCATACGCGGGCATCATGATATATTTGGACGGGGTTTTGACGTATTCTTTATCAGGAACGTCGGCACGCTCGCCCATATCTACGATGCTCTGCGAGTGTGCGATTCTGGTGCAGATGCGCATGAGCACGAGGGTATCAAACTGCTCGGACAGATCAAACGATGCCTTGGCAAACGCGTGTGCCTCCGCGGAGTCGGCCGGCTCGAGCATGGGCAGCTTCGCCGCGATGGCGTAATGGCGGGAATCCTGCTCGTTCTGGGAGGAGTGCATGGCGGGATCGTCCGCGACGCAGAGGACCATGCCTGCGTTCACGCCCGTATAGGAGAGGGTGAACAGCGGGTCTGCGGCGACGTTCAGACCGACGTGCTTCATGCAGCAGACGGATCTCTTGCCGCCGAGGGATGCACCGAATGCGACCTCTGCCGCGACTTTCTCGTTGGGTGCCCACTCGCTGTAGATATCGCGGTATCCCGAGAGAAATTCCGTGATTTCGGTGGAGGGCGTGCCGGGGTAACTGGACACAACGCCGATTCCGCCTTCGTAGAATCCGCGTGCAAGGGCTTCATTGCCGATCATGAGTTTTTTCATAGTGTGTCTCCGAGGATATGTATTTTTGTGGTTTTGTTTTTTGTTTCAAAGTACTGTCTGCTGACGGCAGGGTTTGCTGTATCGCTCGATGGTAGCAGTGGAGGCGTTAAACGTGGAACGCCTCCACACCACCGCCACGTTTGGAGAGAGGTTTCACACCTCTCTCCAAAACCTCTCTCTGCGATATGCGCTTTTTCAGCGAAACATGAGACAACGTACCACTCATGCTTCATCTTAGAGGTGAGTCAAAAACGAAATTTTGTGCATCCACAGCAAAAACGCCGTCGTAGAAGATACGCCGCAAGCGGCGTGGTTGGAAATTGCAAACACAGCGCAAACGCTTTCGTGCTTGGCACGAAGCACGGACGGATTGTACATACGAATTTCGTTCGCGTACAACACGCGGGGAGAAATGTGCGATAAGGATAGACACCGCGCGATTTGCAGCCTCTCCCACTGTCAGTGAAGAAAGGGTACAAAACGCAGCAATTTCGCTTTGGCAAAAGTGGTATGTTGACATACGACTTTTACCAAACCACAGGGGTGGGGAATCCAAGGGGGCGGGGATCCAATCCCCCCGCCCCCTTTGGCGTGGCGGAGGTTTTAGGAAGCGCGCCGCGTTACGCGCCTCCAAGATCGTCCCTGATTCCGGGGCAATGGGGTACTTCACCCCATCAGTTCGTCGTCGCCGCCTCAACAAGCCTTGCCGCCGAGTACATCTCGCGGAGCTTCGGCTTCTCGATCTTGCCGGTGGGATTGCGCGGCACATCCGCAAAGATCCACTTGCGCGGACGCTTGTATCGCGGCATGCCGAGACAGAATTCTTCCAGTTCCGCCTCCGTCAGTGTCTCGCCATCCTTCACCGATACAATCGCCGCAGCAATCTCGCCGAGACGCTCGTGCGGCAGTCCAATGACCGCCACGTCCTTGATCTTCTCATGCGCACGGAGGAAATCCTCGATCTGCACGGGGTATAGATTCTCGCCGCCCGTGATGATGACGTCTTTCTTTCTATCGACGAGGTAGATGAATCCGTTCTCATCCTCGCGCGCCATATCCCCCGTCAGAAGCCACTCACCGCGGATCACCTCCGCCGTAGCCTGCGGGTTCTTGTAGTAACAGCGCATCACGCCCGGACCGGATACGGCAAGCTCACCGACCTCGCCCCGTGCGACATCCTCTCCGTGCTCGTCCACAATGCGCGTCTTCCAGCCGAATCCGGCTTTGCCGATCGCGCCCACGTGATCGATGTTCTCCACACCCAGGTGTACGCAGCCCGGTCCGATCGACTCGGACAGACCGTAGTTCGTGTCGTATTCATGATGCGGGAACACGGATTTCCAGCGGCGGATCAGGCTCGGCGGCACAGGCTGTGCGCCGACGTGCATCAGCCGCCAGTTTTCAAGATTGTAATCCGCAAGGGACACCTCCCCGCGATCCAGCGCGTCCAGAAGATCCTGCGCCCACGGCACGAGCAGCCAGACGATCGTCGCCTTCTCCTCAGCGGCGGACTGGAGAATCCACTCCGGCTTCACGCCGCGCAGAAGTACGGCACGGGATCCGGACAAAAGCGAGCCGAACCAGTGCATCTTTGCGCCCGTGTGATAGAGGGGCGGGATGCAGAGGAACACGTCTTCTCTCGTTTGCGAGTGATGCGCCTGCTCCGTCACGCAGGAGGAGACGAGCGCCTTGTGCGAATGCAGGATTGCCTTCGGGAAACCGGTCGTACCGGAGGAGAAATAGATCGCGCCGTCGTCTTCGTCGGAGATCTCCACCGGCGGAGCGACGGAGGAGCAGTGATAGACCATTCTCTCGTAATTGTCCGCAAACGCGGGCGTTTCATCCTGCCGTCCCACGAAGAAATAATCGGTGATGCCCGTCATCTTCTCGCGCACCGCTTCGATTCGCTCGGTAAATTCGGGACCGAAGATCATCATGGAGCAGTCGGCGAGA
>JAFTUH010000009.1 GCA_017466375.1 Clostridia bacterium
AGGTTTTTGTGCTTTCATCCCTCGGTGCCGAATACCCATCCCGCGGCGGAGAACGTCACGCGTATAGCGGCGGCTTTTTCCGTGTTTGCGCGTGCCCACACCGTCGCACCGCCTGTGAGATCCATGCCTGCCGCGGCTGTGCGGACGGCGGAGAGGGCGGACTCGTACGCCGGTGTGCGACGTGCGGCGCGGTATCCGGCGGTGCTGAGGATGCCGCTTACCGTATTGGGATAGCGGTTATCCGCCAGCCGATTCAGAAGCGCTGCCGCCATCGCAAGATGGACTGCGTACGGTGCGTTCTCTGCCTCTGACGCGATGAACTGTGCAAGGATTTGCTCCTCTGCCGCGTTCAGATCCGCCGCCTCTACTACGGGGATCAGCATAAGAATACATAAAAGAATCGTTATCGCGCGCCGTGCCATGCGAGTGCCTCCGTCCGTGCGCGATCCACTTGACGAATCACGCGATTTGTGGTATATTTATTATGTATAGTTGTGTCCAGAATCAAACGGAAATACCGTCAGCAATAAAGGGAAGAATATGAAAAGCATTACATTGAAAATCACGACGCGCACGTATGGCGATCATATGCCGCCGCAGGCAGGCGATACCGATATCACCAAGGAAGAGGAGGACGTGATCCTCAATTCCGTGGAAAAAATTGCGCCTGAACTGCCCGAGGATAGCGATACAGATACGATTGAGCTCGTTACCGTCGCCACGATGGATTTTGACGCGGACGGAAGATGCACGATCGCATACCGCGAAAGCGAGCTCTCCGGCATGGAGGGAACGGTCACGAAGCTGACGTTTCTCAGCGATGACCGCAGCATCCTCTCCGTAATCCGCGAGGGCGCGGTCAATTCCACCCTCGTTCTGGAGGCGGGGAAAATCCACACGGGACTGTATCAAACGCCCGTGATGCCGCTGGAGATCGCTACGAGAACGTACCGCCTTGACAATACGGTCACCCCCGCCGGCGGTACGATCCATGCCGAATATGCACTGAGAATCGGTACGGTGACCGCTACGCGTATGCGTATGACGGCTGTCGTACAGCCTCACTGAAAAGGAACAGATTATGACGGAAACAGAACTTCGCGCCGCGATCAAAAGCGGTGTGGCGGGCGGCTATCTCTTTTATGGAGATGAGGATTATCTGAAGCGATTCTACGCGCAGAAAATCCGCGAGTCGGTGCTTGCCGACTGTCCGCCGGGACTTGAGGATTTCAACAGTCTTGCCGTTTCTCCCGAGGACAGCGATTTTTCCTCCCTTGCCTCCGCGATCGATACGCCGCCTATGATGGCGCCGAGAAAGTTTATCGAGTTCACACCGCCGAATGCCGGTGCGTGGAAAGAAAAGGACAGAAACGTCGTCGCGGAGATACTCGGTCGGCTTACGGACGCGCCGGATACCGTGCTCGTGATGATCGCGCCGCGTGATACGTTGGATCCCGGTACGGCAAAGCGCCCAAGTGCGCTGTTCAAGGCGCTTACGAAGGTGCTCACGCCGGTCGAATTCCCTCTGCAAAGCGGGGAGAAGCTCCGCCGATGGATTGTCCGCCACTTTGAGGAGGAGGGGCTCTCCATTGACGAGGAGGCGAGCCGCCGCATGACGGTGCGCTGTGCGCCGGATATGACTACCCTCGCCCGAGAGATCGATAAGCTGATCTGCTACGGGAAGGCGAACGGGAAGACGGCAGTTACCGCCGCGGACGTCGATTCGGTGACTTCGCCCGGGCTGAGAGAGGACGCATTCGCCCTTGCCAACGCCATGCTTGCGGGGGACCGTACCGCCGCGCTTGCCGCACTGGATGTGTATAAAAAACGGAAAGAGGAGCCGTACGCGATTCTGGCGTCGCTCTCCCGCGTCGTGTCGGATCTGCTTACTGTGTGCGCTCTCGCTGAGGGCGGCGCGGATAAAGCGGAGATCGCCTCGCTTCTGAAAATGCACGAGTACAAGGCTTCCCGTATATCCGTTCCGCGAAGCAGTTCGGGCGACCGCGCCTCGCTGCCGCACTGAAACGGTGCCTTGCAGCGGATCAGCTGTCGAAAACGATGTCGCTCGGCTATATTCCGCTGGAGAGATTTGTCTGCACGATCCCGCTTGGTGCAGGGAAAGGAAGTGCGCATGGCTGAGAGAGAAAAACTGAACGTCCCGTATCCCGTGATCGTGGAGGGACGGTACGATAAGGCGCGCCTTTCCGGCGTCATTGAGGCGGAGATCCTCACCACGGCCGGCTTTGGCATCTTTTCCAAAAAGGAACAGCTGTCCCTCATCCGCGCTCTTGCAGAGCCGCGCGGTGTGATCGTGCTCACGGACAGCGACGGAGCCGGGAAACTGATCCGCTCGCACCTCTCCTCCGCACTGCCGAAGGAAAAGGTGTTTCATCTGTACATCCCCGAGATCAAGGGCAAGGAGCGCCGCAAAAGCGCACCGTCCAAGGCGGGCACACTCGGCGTGGAGGGGATGGAGGATGCTCTGTTGTACGAGCTGTTTCTGCCGTTTGCCGATGCGGATGCTCCCGTTCGCCGCGGCGGAATCACGAAAACGGATCTGTTCACGCTCGGTCTGACCGGCGCGGAGGATGCCGCCGCCAGACGGGATACGCTCGCACAGGCGCTCGGACTGCCGACGGGTATGACACCGAACGCCCTGCTCGGCGCGGTCAATATCCTGTACGCACGGGAGGAGTTTGCCGTGCGTGCCCGCGAAATACTCCAACCGGAGGGAAAAGAATGATAGAAAAATGCAAGGCGCTTCTGCATAAATACCGCGAGACGGTGATGTACCTCATCTTCGGCGTGGCGACGACGGTGGTCAGCTTCGCGCTGTACTACGCGCTTCTGTTTTTGGGGATGCATTATCTCGTGGCGCAGACGCTTTCATGGATCGGCGCGGTCATTTTCGCGTATATCACGAACAAGATCTGGGTGTTCGAGAGCAAGGTGCGCGGATTTCTGCCGCTTGTGAAGGAGTTTGCCTCCTTTGTTCTTTCGCGCCTGTTTTCTTTCGGCGTGGAGACGTTTCTTCTTTGGCTGATGGTGGATATTGCGGCGATCTCCGAGGGGATCGCGAAAATTCCCGTCGCCGTGCTCACCGTGATTCTCAATTATATCACGGGCAAGCTCCTCGTTTTCCGCGGGGAGAAAAAACAAGATACAACAAATTTCAAAACACGAACATAAGTTTTCCACACGGTTTTCCACATGCTGTTGAAAAGTCAGAAAAATCGCTGGGGAAAACTATCCACAAGATGTGGGAAACTGGAAAAGATGGGCACAACATATGCGCATTTTCGAGCCGTTTTTCGAAAAAACAACTGTTCGCCCGCACTTTTCCACAGCAAAACGATCGGGAATGACATTTCCCGTCCTGAAGCGAGGTTTTTATGGATACAACATTTTTGCCCGTCACGCCGGATGAGGTGCGCGCGCAGGGACGTGACGTGCCGGATTTCGTGTACGTAACGGGTGACGCATACGTCGATCATCCGTCCTTCGGTCCGTCGATCATTTCGCGCGTCTTGGAGGCGGAGGGATTCCTTGTCGCCATGCTTCCCCAGCCCGACTGGAGAGGGACGGCGGATTTCAAAAAATTCGGGCGGCCGCGCCTCGGTTTTTTTGTCTCGGCGGGGAATATCGACTCGATGGTTGCGCACTATACCGCTGCGAAAAAACGGCGCGGGGAGGATTTTTACTCCCCGGGCTGCAAGGCGGGACTGCGCCCTGACCGTGCCACGATCGTTTACTGCAACCGCATCCGCGAAGCATACGGCGACGTGCCGATCATCATAGGCGGTCTGGAGGCATCTCTGCGCCGATTCGCCCACTACGATTATTGGGATGACAAGGTCCGGCGTTCGATTCTCGTCGATGCGCGGGCGGATCTGCTCTCGTACGGCATGGGCGAGGCGTCGATTGCGCGGATCGCGCACCTGCTCGACCGCGGGATTCCTGTCAAAAAGATCCGTGACGTGCGCGGCACTGCATTTCTCGGAAAACGGGGCGATACCGTTCACTTTCCCACAGCGCTTGGGACGGACGCGGACGGCGCGCCGATCGGGTACGATTACGACAAATTGAAAACGGACAAGCGTGCGTATGCGAAGGCGTTTGCCGTCCAGTATGAAAATAACGATGCGGTGGCGGGTAAGGCGATCGTTGAGTATTATGACGATCGGATGCTCGTGCAGAATCCGCCGCAGCCGCCGCTGGAGAGGGAAGAGCTGGATCGCGTCTACGCCCTCCCGTACACGCGCACGTATCATCCTATGTATGAATCGATGGGCGGTGTGCCTGCGATCAGTGAGGTCAAATTCTCGATCACGCATAACCGCGGCTGCTTCGGCGGATGCAATTTCTGCGCGCTCGCGTTCCATCAGGGACGAAGCGTTCGCTCGCGCTCGATCGAAAGCTGTGTCGCGGAGGCAAAACAGATCGCCGCCATGCCCGATTTCAAGGGATACATCCACGATGTTGGCGGTCCGACGGCGAATTTCCGGCATCCAGCCTGCGAAAAACAGCTGAAAACGGGCGTCTGCACGAACCGAAAGTGCCTCGCGCCTACCGTTTGTAAGAATCTCAGGGCGGATCACCGCGAGTACGTCGATCTGCTCCGCGCGATCGAGGCGGTGCCGGGCGTGAAGAAGGTCTTTATCCGTTCGGGCATCCGCTTTGATTACCTGCTTGCCGATCCGGATGATACGTTCTTCCAAAAGCTTGTCGAGGATCACGTCAGCGGTCAGCTCAAGGTCGCGCCTGAGCACTGCGCGCCGAACGTCCTTGCGCATATGGGCAAGCCGGACGTCGCGGTCTATGACAAATTCCGCAAAAAATTCCAGACGATCACGGAGGCGTGCGGCAAAAAGCAGTTCCTCGTGCCGTATCTGATGTCGTCGCACCCGGGCAGTACGCTCGATGACGCGATTGCGCTTGCGCTGTATACGAAGCGGATCGGGCTCGCCCCCGAGCAGGTGCAGGATTTCTATCCGACGCCCGGTACAGCGTCCACGGTCATGTATTATACGGGGCTCGATCCGTTTACGCTGAAGGCGATCTACACGCCGACGGATTATCACGAGAAGAAGCTCCAGCGTGCGCTGCTCCAGTGGAGACGACGGGAGAATCACGCGCTGATCCGGGAAGGACTGATCCGCGCAGGGAGGGAAGACGCGCTCGCGGAACTCCTCGGCGGCGGATTTCAGCGAGGCGGCACGAAGCCTGCTCCCCGAAAGGATACCGCGAAACCTCACAGAGGGAAGCGAAGCGGCGCGGCGAAGGGGCAGGAAGGCGGCAGAAAAGCACCTCCGAAGAAGGCGAAAACGTCCGCAAGCGGCGCATCTGCCGGAAAAAAGAGCATCCACAGCGGTAAAAAACGGTAACAAAAGTCCCCACAAAATGTGGGGACTTTTTTATTGTAAAGAGAAAAGCACTTATGACATACGTCATAAGTGCTTTTGTTTAGTGATACATATTGTAAGCTGCCTTGCCGAACTTGACGACCGCTTCAAAGAGGGGGCTCTCTGCGCTCTTACGAAGTGCATAGCTCTCAACACTGTCCTTGATAACGCCGTATACGCTGCCATCAGCGTTGTACATCGTTACTGTGATCAGCTGAGATACGTCTGCTGCAACCATCGTCTTGACGCTGACACCGGTGAAGGAACCGAGTGGGATGAAATCAGCTGCATCTGCCGCAGAGGTTTTTACATCGCCCTTGTAATTCGTGAACGAAATCTCTGCGTACATGCCGGTTTTATCCGTGATGCCCTTGAAGAATACGACCAGCTCAATGCTGCTCTCAAGCTTCAGGGATGCGCCGACACCCTTGTCGCCCATATCGCTCTTGTCATTCATCATTACGCTCTGTGTTGCGAGAGCTTTCTGTTCGTCACTCAGATTCGCATTAACCGGATTCTCGATGTCATAACCGAACTGTACCTGCGATGCTGCGCCGTAGTTCAGACAGTCTACTGCCCAGGTCTTCTGCTCTGTGTCGAAGTCATTGAACTTACGCATTAGGTAATCTTGAATACTGTCTACCCAGACTTCACTGATCGGCTGCCCCTTGCTGTTGAAGACCTGGACGGTCATTTTGTCGCCCATTTCCTTTGCTGCGATACCGTTGAACGATACATAGTAAAGACTGCCGGCGAGTTTCTGCCACTCGGACGGTGAGAACGTTCTCGTAACGTCCTCTTTCTCGTCTGCGTATTCCTTCGTTACGACTACGTAGCATTCCTCATCTGCCGGAATCTTTGCAACAGGGAAGAAGAAGCTCAGGGACAGCTCGTTGCCAAGAGTCATGGATGCGCCTGACATTGCGAATTTTTCAATCTCTTCCTCTGCATCCAGCGCGGTGAACGGATGCGCATTCTCCGAAGCAAAGACTGCTGCGGTCGAGTTTGTGTATCCGAACATGGTAAACGCATCTGCCGTACCGTTGAAGGCACGCGTGCCGAGAGTGGCCGATTTGCTGAGGACGGTTGCTTTTTCAAGGCGCAGACAGCGTGCAAACGCCTCCATGCCGAGATTCGATACGCTTTCGGGGAGCGTGATCTCAGCAAGCGCCGTGCACGAGGAGAACGCACGCACGCCGATCTCCGCTACGCTTTCGGGAATGACGATTGCCGTAAGCGCGGTGCAGTTCTGGAAAGCGCACCAGCCGATCTCGGCGAGATTTGCCGGCAGGTCGATTTTTGCGAGATCGGTACAGTGGAAGAATGCGTACTCACCGATGCGGTTTACCCCTGCAGGTAGGGTGACGGAATCCAGATTCTCGCAGTGGAAGAAGGCGTAATCACCGACGGTGGTGACGGCGCTGTCAAACGTGACGGATAGGATCTCGTCGCGGAAGGAGCACCACGGCACGTCAGCGGAGGAGGCGTAATCCCACATCTTACCCGATCCGGTAAGCACGAGGGAGCCGTCCGTGTACAGCGTCCACGTGATCGCATCACCGCATTTGCCCGATACGATCAGTCCGTTGGTGTATTCGGGCGTGAAGGCGGCACAGGCGTAGCCCTTCCACGTCGGGGTGGAGAATCCTGTTTTGCCGGCTGCGTAATACACGGTGAAGCCGGATGCTGTGGAACTAAATACATTGCTGCCGACGTAGGACGGAGCGTTCCCGTAGAAATATGCCGCCTTGAGCGCGGAGCAGTATTCGAACGCATATCCGTTCAGCGTGGTCAGACCCGCACCGAAATACACCTCCGAAAGCTTGGTGCAGCTGCGGAATGCATAGTTGCCGATGGAAGTCACCGTATCGGGAATCGTGACGGAGGTGAGCGCGGTGCAGTTTCTGAATGCGCTGTCCGCGATGGTGAGAAGCCCTTCGTTCAGATGGACGGTGTGCAGCATGGTGCACTCGTAGAAAGCGTTGCCGCTGATGGAGGTGACCGTCTTCGGCATCGTGATCGTCTGCAGAGTGGAAACGCCGTAGAAAGCACTCCATCCGATTACGGTTGTGCCGGGGAGAATCGTGTACGTGCCCGTAATCCCCTTAGACTGCGGACAGCGGATGAGGGTGAGCGCTTCCGTGTACGGGTTGTAGTAATAGAGAACACCGTTATCACTGCGGGGACCGACGCCGTCCGTATCGTACACGATGAATTCCTTGAT